>CAZGKX010000009.1:33354-56695 GCA_964525945.1 uncultured Legionellaceae bacterium | reverse complement strand
TCACAGAACCGGACTTGTAGATTTCCCACATCCGGCTCTTCAGCAAGCCTCATGTTACGGGCGACAACGTATATAAATTGTGTTTAATGGCAGGCAAAGGCAAATAGATGGCTGACTGCTGATTGTCATGGGTGGCCTGGCAGCAAGCTTGGAGCAAATGGGATTTGCCACTGCCGGCAGTGCCCCAGATATAGAGTTGGTGAGGACCTTGTCCTTGGAGAGCGTGGGTTATTTGTTGTTGCAACAACGCATTGCCATGCCAACAAAAATCCTGCAGCGTTGCTTCATCATTCAGTTGGATGGCAAGGGCTAATTGCTGCGCTACCTGGCCTGATTGGCTGTTGCGCATGCTTTTTTCCCCCAGGTCCAGACATAATCGACGAAACTTCCTGCCGTGGTCAATGTTGTCAACACTAAAATAGTTTGGGTTATGTGGATTAAATTGGATGAAAACTGGGGAAAGGCCTGCTCAAACAAACAAACCGTGACTAAGGTTAACTGCAGAACTGTGTTTACTTTGCTCAAATAGGACGGATGAAATTGCGGCTCGCGGCGAATGAACCAATACCAGCATACGACACCAATGCTAATCGTAATATCCCTCGAAAAAACCAAAATAACCAGCCACCACGGCAATTTGCCTGACAATGCCAAGGCAATAAAACTGGAGGCGATAAGAAGCTTATCAGCCAAAGGGTCCAAAAATAAACCAAATGAACTCTGCCAACGAAAATATCTAGCCAGCCAACCGTCTAAACCATCGGTAAAACCCGCCAGAAGAAATATATAAAATGCATGTGTATACTTATGCTGGTAAAGAAACACCAAAAAAGGCACTATCAAAACCAAGCGGGTAACTGTTAATGCATTGGGTATGTGTTTTAGAATCATCGATTAAAAACAGTAGGTTGTTTCAGTAAATGGATCAATACGAGAGCTGCAATTGTACACAATCTAGCTACTGCTGTCACGCGCTCGCCCTTAAAAGGTCGTTTGCCCGTATTTATAGACGTATGGAGTTGTACCCCCCTTGTTCTATATCCATCTTTCCTGTATTTATCAGCTCATCGTCTGACTCAGACAGTGAGCGCTCAAAAAATCGTCTATACCTGCTGGCATTGCCGTGAACGCTATTTTCGTAATCCCTTTCAACGTGGAACCAGCTATGTCTCGACGGCGTTTTTTGGGCGCGTGTTGCACGGGTTTCATCTTTGTCTTTGGGGGTGAAAAAATTCAACTGGGTGGCGCCTTGTTTAAAATTGGTAAAGGGAATGTTGTGGTCGGACAAGTGCTGTCGTAAATAAGCAATTTCTTCCTTTTGTTCTTTGACTTGTTGCGCGAGATCTTTTTGTTCTTGGGTGATGTTGGGTATTAAATCGGATGATTTTTTGACATTTACATCGGTATTTATTTCTTTTATAACCGCTTGCAATTCTGCAGCGGATTGCCGTTTAATGTGTGCAAATCGCGCTTCTCTCGCCAAAACCACCAACCAACCAAATACCAAACAACTCAAGCTGAGTATGATAGAGGGTGGGCAAACACACCAGACAACGACAGACGCGGTAATAAATGCAGCGGCTATCACTTCAACCCTAAACGAACGCCAAACGCGTTGGTATAAATTTTTGTCGCGCTCGTAAGCAACGACATCTTTCCAATTTTGTTTTTGTTTAGGGTTGGTCAGGATTTCCGGTTTTCGGAGGTTCCAAAGCATGTGTGCTCGAGCAATTACATTGACTGTGCCAGAGCCTGCGATCAGCAAGAGTGCCGCAGGTTGGGTCATAATACCCGCAGCTAAATAAGTGAGTCCATAGGCAGCGATAATCAACGCGGTGTTAAAGGTAATAAACAAGGCGCGATTTATTTGAAAGGAAGAAACATTGGATGTGCTGCTGGCATAGGTTTGGTACCATATCCAAGAGAGGGTGATGAGGTTCCAAGCGATACCCAGCAATGGAATATTGTGGAGAAGAGAGAACGTAGCACCAATCCATTTTACGGCGAAAGGAAAGGTGTCTACAAACCAATTGCCCACTATTTCAAAATAATGTGGTTTAAAATAATACAATCCGCCAACGCCTCCACTGAATAGGGCGCCTAAACCAAAATAAAGGGCCCAATTATGCGGTGGGCGAGTGTGTTTTATTTGTTTTAATAGATAACCGAGGTGATGGTTGCCTCGGTTATAAATGTTTTCCAAGAGTTCCAATAAATTCTCGGACTCGTCAATCAACTCTTCATATAACTCTTGTTTATTTTGGCCATTGCTGGGGTTGATATCACTGCTGGCAAGAATCGCAATAACCAATGAATCATTGAGCGAGTTGTCGTCTAGAGTTACTTGTTGAAATAATTTTTTACAATTTTGTTTACTGGCAAGCTTTTTTAAACGCCATTTGATGTCGGCAGTGTCTTCCCCTCGCACAAGGTAATCGAAAACAATTTCTTTGATCGCATCAGATTGTGCTTGATTTAATGTAGACATCCCGACGGCACACCTATGTATATGTTTAAAGTGCTCATTTTAACACCAACAAAACAAATATTCAATAAATTGATTGTTTTTTGCGATAATTGGTCTAAAGTTGTTCGAACTTAAGGGCGATATTGCTGGGTTATTGGACATTTTTTCTGTAAATGATGGCGGTATTGCCAATCAATTGCACAAATTCAGCGGCCAGCGCTTGGCATAATTCCATGGCAATGGTTTGACGCTGCGGTTTTTCTGCCCCATTAATTTTTACTTTAATGAGTTCGTGTGCCAGCAGAGCAATATTGGTTTCTTCAACCACGGCAGAGGTTAAGCCTTTTGCGCCAAGCAATACCACTGGTTTTAAATGATGGGCTTGGGACTTGAGGTGTTTTTTTAATGATGAATCCACAATTGAAAATCCTTGAATAATGCAACTTTTTAGCTTGCTTCGATATAAATGGCAAATTATTGCACGTTTTGCTGGGAAAAGGTAGGGGTAATGGGTTATCATAGCGGCTATTTTTAAATTCATGAAGAATGCGATGCAACGTTCTAAAAGCAGCAAACGGTGGTTACAAGAGCATTTCGATGATGCTTACGTTAAAAAAGCGCATGCAGAAGGTTACCGCAGCCGTGCTATTTACAAACTTAAAGAGATTGATGAAAAAGAGCAACTGTTTAAATCAAACATGACGGTGGTGGATTTGGGGGCGGCTCCCGGAGGATGGACGCAATACGTTTCAGAAAAAATGGATGTTTCCGGTACTATCATTGCTTTGGACATATTGCCTATGGATTCTTTTGCCGGCGTACACTTTATTCAAGGTGACTTCAGAGAGGATGACGTTTTGCAACAACTCGAAGCTAAAATACCAGAGCATGGTGTGGATGTTTTGTTGTCCGATATGGCTCCCAATATGAGTGGCAATCCGGCTGTGGATATTCCACGTGCGATGTATTTGGCTGAATTGGCTTTTGATTTCGGCCAAAAAATGCTGAAACCAGGTGGGACTATGCTCATGAAAATTTTCCATGGCACGGGATTTGACGAGTTAGTGAAACATGCGCGATTACGGTTTCAGCGGGTCGTTATAAAAAAACCCCAAGCATCGCGATCACGATCACGTGAAACCTATTTGCTGGCGAAGGGATTTAATTTATAGTAACTTGCTAAATGGCATCGAATATTCTTTATTAAATATAAACTATATCAAAAGAGGTTACTGCTTTGAACGATATGTTAAAAAATTTATTCTTGTGGCTGATCATTGCCATTGTGCTGGTTTCAGTGTTCAGCAATTTTGGGCCGCGGCAAGCCAGCACGGAGCGAATTTCCTACAGTCAGTTTCTGAAGGAAATTGATCAGGGGCTTATTAATTCGGTGACCATTGAAGATGATAAAATCATCAAAGGCGTTACCAAAAATAACCATCGTTTTGTCACGTATATGCCCATTAATGATAACGCCTTGTTAGGTGAGTTATTAAAGTACAACGTCAATGTCAGTGGTCAAGAAAAGCAACAAGAAAGCTTTTTACTGCATTTGTTTATCAATTGGTTTCCCATGTTGCTGCTTATTGGGGTCTGGGTTTTCTTCATGCGGCAAATGCAAGGCGGGGGTGGACGAGGAGCTATGTCATTTGGCCGATCCAGAGCTCGGCTGCTTGGCGAAGATCAGGTCAAAGTCACTTTTGCTGACGTGGCTGGTGTCGATGAAGCCAAGGACGAAGTCAAAGAATTGGTGGATTTTTTACGCGATCCCACCAAGTTTCAAAATCTAGGTGGTCGAATACCGCGAGGGGTATTGCTCGTTGGCTCACCAGGCACAGGAAAGACCTTGTTGGCTCGTGCGGTTGCTGGCGAAGCAAAAGTACCTTTCTTTACCATTTCAGGCTCTGATTTTGTTGAAATGTTTGTTGGTGTGGGCGCTTCTCGTGTCCGTGATATGTTTGAGCAGGCAAAAAAACAAGCGCCTTGCATCATATTTATCGATGAGATCGATGCTGTGGGACGTCATCGTGGCGCAGGACTTGGCGGTGGACACGATGAGCGTGAACAAACGTTGAACCAATTGCTTGTTGAAATGGATGGTTTCGAAGGCAATGAAGGTGTGATTGTTATTGCTGCCACCAACCGCCCGGATGTGTTGGATCCGGCGTTGCTGCGTCCCGGTCGTTTTGATCGACAAGTGGTGGTGCCTTTGCCCGATATTCGTGGCCGTGAGCAAATATTAAAAGTGCACATGGCGAAAATTCCGGTGGATCAAAGTGTAAAAATATTACCCATTGCCCAAGGAACCCCTGGTTTTTCCGGTGCTGATCTGGCCAATTTAGTGAATGAAGCGGCTTTATTCGCCGCCCGAGCAAATAAACGCAAAGTCAGCATGATTGATTTGGACAAAGCAAAAGACAAAATCATGATGGGTGCTGAGCGTCGCTCCATGGTGATGGATGAAAATGAGAAAAAATTAACGGCTTACCACGAAGCAGGGCACGCGATTGTTGGTTTGGTTGTGCCCGAACATGATCCGGTGTACAAAATTTCCATCATTCCGCGCGGACGAGCCCTTGGTGTAACTATGTTTTTGCCGGAACAAGATCGTTATAGCCACAGCAAGCGTCGATTGGAAAGCCAATTGGCAAGTTTGTTTGGTGGTCGGGTTGCTGAGGAGTTAATTTTTGGAGCGGACAGTGTCACCACTGGGGCGTCTAACGATATTATGCGCGCGACAGAAATTGCTCGAAAAATGGTCACCACTTGGGGCCTCTCTTCATTAGGTCCTCTTACGTTTGGACAGGAAGAAGGCGAGGTCTTTTTAGGGCGTTCGGTCAATCAAAACAAAGAAATTTCAGACAAAACTGCACAACAGATCGACGAAGAAGTGCACAGCATTATCAATCGTAATTTTAACCGCGCCCAGCAAATTTTGACCGACAACATGGATAAATTGCATTTGATGGCGGATGCATTAACGAAATATGAAACCATTGATATGAAACAAATTGAGGAGATTATGTCGGGTAAAATGCCTTCACCACCCGATGATTGGGAGTCCATAAAGCACATTGATAATGATCCCAAAGATCAAGCCAATGGTAATGACACAAAAGCAAAGATGGAAACGGTGGATAAACCCAATCCTGACCCTGCTGCTGATTCAAGCCACTAACGTTATTGTTGGATCGTTTATGAACAACAAGCAATTTAGAGAATGGCTTCAAAACTGTGATGGGCCATCGCGTAAGCCAACCAAGCCCTTGATCATGGGTGTATTGAATATTACACCCGATTCTTTTTTCGATGGTGGGCGTTACGTTCAATTTGAAAATGCCTACCAACGTGCTATGCAAATGATTGAGCAAGGGGTCGACATTATTGATATTGGTGGTGAATCCACTC
Organism: uncultured Legionellaceae bacterium; assembly: GCA_964525945.1. Taxonomy (GTDB): domain Bacteria; phylum Pseudomonadota; class Gammaproteobacteria; order Legionellales; family Legionellaceae; genus CAZGKX01. The sequence continues at coordinate 50,820 of CAZGKX010000009.1, read as the reverse complement.
GACCGGGCGCTCAAATTGTTTCTGTGGAAGAAGAATTGGCACGGGTATTGCCCATTATTAAACGTATTCGCAGTCAACATGATGTTTTAATTTCAATTGATACCAACAAAGCGGACGTGATGAGCGCTGCGGTTGACGCAGGCGCTGCAATGATCAACGATGTTTTTGCATTGCAAAATCAACACGCGCTTTCCATCGCTGCAAAGCTGGATGTGCCGATTTGTTTGATGCACATGCAGGGCACACCCCGTATGATGCAAAAAAATCCAACCTATGCAACCAACGTGGTGGATGATATTGTTCATTTTTTTCAAACACGCATCGACGCTTGCGTAGCGGCTGGAGTTGATAAGCAACGGTTAATTTTAGACCCGGGGTTCGGTTTTGGTAAATTGGTTGAGCACAATTTAATGTTGCTCAAGCACTTAAAGGTATTCCAACAATTTAATTTACCCGTCTTGCTGGGTGTTTCGCGTAAAAGTACAATTGGAGCGATTTTAAACAAGACCGAAGAGGAGCGTTTGTATGGCGGTTTAGCGCTAGCTGTCTATGCAGCACTGCACGGTGTTTCTATTATTCGTACGCATGATGTGGATGAAACAAATCAAGCATTAACTATGATCAGTGCAATTGATCAATTACAGGAGAGGTAAACGGATGAGTCACCGTAAATATTTTGGTACTGATGGGATTCGTGGTCAAGTTGGGCTGGCGAATATTACCCCTGAATTTATGTTAAAGCTTGGTTGGGCAGTCGGTCGTGTTTTAGCAAATGGCCACCGCAAAAAAGTAATTATTGGCAAAGACACCCGCATTTCGGGTTATATGTTGGAATCAGCCTTGGAAGCGGGCTTGTCTGCCGCGGGCGTCGATGTGCGATTATTAGGACCGATGCCCACACCAGCCATTGCCTACTTAACGCAAACATTACGTGCTAATGCTGGCGTTGTTATCAGTGCCTCTCATAATTTATTTGAAGACAACGGCATTAAATTTTTCTCTGCCGATGGCAGCAAATTGCCGGATAGCGTGGAGTTAGCCATAGAGGCCGAACTTGATAAACCCATGCAAATTGTCTCCTCAGCACTGCTCGGAAAAGCCATGCGCATCGATGATGCTCCCGGACGTTATATTGAATTTTGCAAATCGACCATTCCTTCATTGACGCGGTTATCAGGATTAAAAATAGTGGTTGACTGTGCCCATGGGGCAACTTATCACATTGCCCCAAGCGTGTTTAAAGAACTTGGTGCCGAAGTGATTGCGATTGGGGATAAGCCGGATGGTTTTAATATTAACCAAGGTTGTGGCTCCACTGCACCTGATTTATTACGTAAAACGGTCCTGGAAGTGGGTGCCGATATCGGGATAGCTTTGGACGGTGATGGCGATCGCTTGTTGTTGATCAATTCCGATGGACAATTGATCAATGGAGACCAAATTATTTACATCATTGCAAAAGATCGTCATCAACGTCAAATGCTGCACGGTGGCGTTGTTGGCACATTGATGAGTAACTATGGTTTGGAAAAAGCCATGAGTTCTTTGTCCGTGCCATTTTTGCGCGCCAAAGTGGGCGACCGCTATGTTCTAGAAGCCTTAAAAGAAAACGATTGGAAAATTGGTGGTGAATCGTCAGGTCACGTTGTTTGCCTGGACAAAACAACCACGGGTGATGGTATCGTTGCGGCATTGCAAGTATTGGCCATCATGGTAAAACAAGAAAAAACATTGCAAGAATTATCAGAAGGCATTACATTGTTGCCGCAATCACTGGTCAACCTGAAAACCAATAACGCTGAATTGCTTGCTAATAACCCCCGTATTCGAGCTGTAGTTGATGCGTTGGGCACGAAATTAAGTGGCGAAGGGCGGGTGTTGCTACGTCCATCTGGAACCGAGCCGTTATTACGGGTTATGGTGGAAGGCCAGGAGTTTAATCAAGTTCAAATGCAAGCGCAGCAATTGGCCGATGAGATCAATCAAATTGAAAAAAATTTGAAATTAAACAACGCGGTTGCTTGAGGGAGCTATGAGACAAAATTTAGTGATGGGCAATTGGAAAATGAATGGTAATTTAGAAAAAATTACCCTTTTATTGCGTGAATTGACAGCTCTGTTGCCGGTCAACGACAACACCACTTGCGCCGTTTTACCGCCTTCCTTGTATATCCCTCACGTGCGTGAAATTTTAAATAAAAGCCGCATCCATTGGGGTGCGCAAAATGTTTATCCACGCGAAGATGGGGCATACACCGGAGAGATCTCTGCTGCCATGCTAACGGATTTTGCATGCCGATATGTATTGGTCGGTCACTCGGAAAGGCGGCATTTGTTTCACGAAGATGAAAATTTTGTTGCAGAAAAATTCCACCATGTAAAAGATCATGATATGATACCGGTTCTTTGCGTTGGTGAGACGCTTGAAGAACGTGAACAAGGCTTTACCGACGTTTGTATAACGAATCAATTGCGCGCCATTACAAGCACAGGGCCAGATTGTTTTAAACGCTGCATCATTGCTTACGAACCCGTTTGGGCAATCGGTACAGGTAAAACGGCAGAGCCTGAACAAGTGCAAGCGGTTCATGCGTTTATTAGAGAATATGTGGCAACATTCAGTCCGCTTGATGCTGAAAATCTACCCATTATTTACGGTGGAAGCGTCAATCAAAAAAATGCACGTGCGCTTTTTGCAATGCCGGATGTTGATGGTGGTTTGATTGGTGGCGCATCTCTGAATGCCCAGCAATTTGTGGAAATAGTGAAATGTATCAATTGTTATTAATTTTACATGTGATGATTGCAATGGCCGTCATTGGCTTGGTGCTTATTCAACATGGGAAAGGCGCTGATATAGGCGCAGCATTTGGATCGGGTGCTTCCAATACGGTTTTTGGTAGCCAAGGTACGGGTAGCTTTTTATTTAGGCTTACTGGCGGCTTGGCGTTGGCATTTTTTGTGACTAGTTTATCGCTGTCATCCATCGTTGCTAGCCATTATCAAAAAGAGCGTTTGCAGGTTCTCCCTCATCCAACGAAGGCACCGGAAAGTAAAATTCCTGTACCAACGGACAATGGATCTAAATAATATTTGCCGAAGTGGTGGAATTGGTAGACACGCCGTCTTGAGGGGGCGGTGGCGTAAAGCTGTGCCGGTTCGAGTCCGGCCTTCGGCACCATCTTAAAACAATCATAGGGTTACGAATCCGTCGTGCTTCGTACCCGTTACGAGCAAGGTGACACATGTTTGAGTATTTGCCCATTCTCGTTTTCATCATCATTGGTTTAGCTTTAGGGCTGGGCATGCTGGGAGCAGGCTCGCTCATTGCCACACGCAAACCGAATGCTGAAAAAAATTCACCTTACGAATGCGGTTTTCCTGCATTTGAAAATTCACGCATACCTTTTGATGTCCGTTTTTATTTGGTTGCTATTTTATTCATCATTTTTGATTTAGAAACAGCATTTTTCTTCCCGTGGGCAATTGTTTTGCGAAAAATTGGTTGGTTTGGCTTTTCTGCCATGATGATGTTTCTTGGTTTGTTGGTCATTGGTTTTATCTATGAGTGGAAACGAGGTGCATTGGAATGGGAGTAAATCAATCGACGGAATTGCAAAAAAGTGGCTTTGTCACCACATCCATTGAAAAATTAGTGGGCTGGGCCCAGAGTGGTTCAATGTGGCCAATGACATTTGGTTTGGCATGCTGTGCTGTGGAAATGATGCATGTTGGAGCGGCGCGTTACGATTTGGATCGTTTCGGTATTATCTTTCGTCCTAGTCCGCGGCAGTCGGATGTGATGATCGTGGCCGGAACCTTATGCAACAAGATGGCGCCTGCATTACGCAAAGTTTATGATCAAATGGCTGAACCGCGCTGGGTGATATCGATGGGTTCATGCGCGAATGGCGGTGGCTATTATCACTATTCTTATTCAGTCGTTCGTGGCTGTGACCGAATTGTTCCTGTGGATGTGTACGTACCTGGCTGTCCACCCACTGCCGAAGCATTGCTCTATGGAATCATTCAATTGCAAAATAAAATTCGACGCAAAGCAATAATAGAGATTTAGGATGATAAAACAAAACAATTTAATTGACACTTTACGCCAAGTCATGCCGTCGTTGACCTCTATAATCCTTGACAAAGGTGAAGTCACCGTTGAATGCGAAGTGGCAGATTTGCACGCGATTCTTTTGCAATTCCGTGATCATCCTGTTTTTGCGTTTGATCAATTAATTGATGTATGCGGTGTCGATTACCTGCATTTTGGTGAATACGATTGGGAAACAGACGCGGCTTCCGAGAAAGGTTTTTCTCGCGCAGTAGAGCCTCAAGAAGAAATGGCTTATGTTTTAAAAAAACCTCGTTTTGCAGTGGTCTACCATTTATTGTCCACTGTGCATAATCAACGCCTACGTGTAAAAACCTTCGTTGATGAAAGCAATTTGGTGATCCCTTCCGTTTGTGATGTTTGGAAAGTTGCAAACTGGTTTGAACGTGAAACCTATGATTTGTACGGAATCTTATTTGAAGGTCATCCCGATTTACGACGTATTTTGACCGATTATGGCTTCATTGGTCACCCTTTCCGCAAAGACTTCCCTATCAGTGGTCATGTCGAAATGCGTTATGATGCGGCCCTGCAAAAAGTCATTTATGAACCCGTGGAGATTGAACCCCGCATTACAGTGCCCAAAGTTATTCGCAACGATAATCGCTACACTGATCTCCATGAGGTAAAACCATGATTGACTTGCAAAGTTATACCCTCAATTTTGGTCCACAGCACCCCGCAGCACACGGTGTTTTGCGCTTGGTCTTGGAGCTTGAAGGTGAAACAATTGTTCGAGCCGATCCCCATATTGGATTGTTGCATCGGGCCACCGAAAAATTAGCGGAAACCAAACCTTATTTACACAGCATTGGCTACATGGATCGATTGGATTACGTCTCTATGATGTGCAATGAGCATGCTTATGTGCGGTCCATTGAAAAAATGCTGGGTGTGGAAGCCCCTTTGCGCGCGCAATACATCCGCACTATGTTTGACGAAATAACCCGAGTCCTCAATCATTTATTGTGGTTGGGTGCGATTGCTTTGGACATTGGGGCCATGAGTGTTTTTCTTTATTGCTTCCGTGAGCGTGAAGATTTATTTGACTGCTACGAAGCGGTATCCGGTGCCAGAATGCATGCTACTTATTATCGACCTGGTGGCGTGGCACGTGATTTACCCGACAGCATGCCACAATACAAACCATCACGATGGCACAATGATCGTGAAGTTGAGAAAATGAATCAAAATCGGCAAGGCAGCCTGCTTGATTTTCTTGCTGCATTTACCGAGCGTTTTCCTAACTGCGTGGATGAATACGAAACGCTGCTAACGGACAATCGTATTTGGAAACAACGCACCGTTGATATCGGTGTTGTGTCTCCCGAAGAGGCATTGCAATGGGGATTCACCGGTCCGATGCTAAGAGGCTCTGGTGTCGCCTGGGATTTACGTAAAAAACAAACTTACGCTGCTTACGACCGCGTTGATTTTGACATTCCAGTCGGTAAAACGGGCGATTGCTATGACCGTTATCTCGTGCGTGTTGAAGAAATGCGGCAATCAAATCGTATTATCAAGCAATGCATTGAGTGGTTACGCGCCAATCCAGGTCCTATAAAATTGGATGATCATAAAATTACGCCTCCAAGTCGTTTGAAAATGAAACATGATATGGAAGCAATGATACATCATTTTAAATTATTTACAGAAGGCTTTAGTTTGCCGGTAGGTGAAGTATATAGTGCAGTGGAAGCGCCAAAAGGTGAATTCGGCATTTATTTGGTATCGGACGGTGCCAATAAACCTTACCGCCTGAAAATTCGCGCTCCGGGTTTTCCACACCTTTCCAGCTTTGATGACATGGTGCGAGGCCACATGTTGGCTGATGGGGTCGCTATTTTGGCAAGCCAAGACATTGTTTTTGGCGAAATTGATAGATAAAAGGTTGATGAGTATGCCTGATAATTCAGAAAAATTGCTTCAATACGTGAGCGCCGCAGGGATTGAACACATTGATCATTGGATCGCTAAATACCCTGCCGAGGAAAAACAGTCAGCAGTGATGAGCGCGCTGATGGTGATTCAAGAACAGCAAGGCTATTTGACCACCGAAGCCATGGACGCATTGGCTGGCTATTTAGACATGCCCGCAATTGCTGTGTATGAAGTTGCAAGTTTTTACAGCATGTATGAATTAAAGCCTGTGGGACGTCACCTCATCAACGTGTGCACCAATATCTCTTGCCAATTGCGTGATTCAGCAGCGATCGTGTCGCATTTACAACACAAATTAAACATCAAATTGGGTGAAACCACTGACGACGGCTGTTTTACGCTCCGCGCCGTGGAATGCCTTGGGGCGTGCGTCAATGCGCCAATGATGCAAATTGATAAAAATTATCACGAAAAACTAACCACAGATACCGTGGATCAATTGTTGAAACAGTATCAAGACCAAACACAATAGAGTTTATAAGCCATGGTTGAATTGAATCAAGTCTGTTATCGAACCTTTCATTTAGCGGAGCCGTGGAGTTTGGCGGCTTATTTGAGCGTGGGTGGTTATAGTGCTTGGCGGCGTATTTTGTCAGAACAAACGCCACCGCAACAAATCATTGATGAATTAAAGCTTTCTGCCCTGCGTGGCAGGGGGGGCGCAGGCTTTCCCACAGGCCTCAAGTGGAGTTTCATGAACCGCAACACGCCGGTGCAAAAATACGTGGTGTGTAATTCAGACGAAGGTGAACCCGGCACGTGCAAAGATCGTGATATTTTGCGCTATAACCCACATCAATTGATTGAAGGTATGGCCATTGCCGGTTATGTCATGGGAGCAACGCTAGGTTACAATTACATCCGCGGAGAATTTTGGGAACCGTTCGAACGCTCAGAATTGGCTTTAAAAGAAGCTTATCAACAAGGGTTACTGGGAAAAAACATCTTGGATTCTGGTGTTGATTTCGATCTCTATAACCATTTAGGCGCGGGTGCTTATATTTGCGGTGAAGAGACGGCATTGCTGAATTCACTTGAAGGCAAAAAAGGCATGCCACGTTTTAAACCTCCTTTCCCAGCCAATTATGGGTTGTATGGCAAACCAACGACCATCAACAACACGGAAACGTTTGCTTCTGTGCCTGTTATTTTAGAAAAAGGCGGTGATTGGTTTTTGAAATTGGGCAAGCCCAATAATGGTGGTGCGAAATGCTTTAGTGTCAGCGGCCATGTCAATAATCCTGCTAATTTTGAAATTCCATTGGGTACACCTTTTAAAACGTTGCTCGAGTTAGCGGGTGGCGTACGCGACGGTCGACGCATCAAAGCAGTCATCCCGGGCGGAACATCAATGCCTGTACTGCCTGGCGATGTGATGATGACGTTGGACATGGATTACGACAGCATTCAAAAAGCAGGCTCTGGATTGGGCTCGGGCGCGGTCATCGTTATGGATGAAACAACCTGCATGGTGGATGCATTGTATCGAATTTCGGAATTCTATATGGACGAGTCATGTGGTCAATGCACACCGTGCCGTGAAGGCACTGGGTGGTTGGTACGCTTGTTGCATACCATCAAAGAAGGCCATGGCAAGCCAGGAGATATAGAAAAATTGGTCAATGTTGCGGACAACATCGAGGGTCGAACCATTTGTGCGCTTGGTGAAGCAGCAGCATGGCCGGTTCAAAGTTTTGTTAAGCATTTTTATCATGAATTTGAGCATTTTATTAAACATAAACGCTCTAGTGTAAGCGTCTAATTTTAAGAAGGTTACCAATGGCTACCATTGAAATCGATGGAAAAACAATAGAAGTAGACAACGGCAAAATGATCATTGAAGTTGCTGATGAAGCGGGCATTCATATTCCTCGTTTTTGTTATCACAAAAAATTGTCAGTGGCTGCAAATTGCCGAATGTGTTTGGTTGAAATCGAAAACAGTAAAAAAACTGTACCAGCCTGCGCAACACCAATCAGCAATGGCATGAAAGTATTTACAAAATCAAATGCTGCTATTCGTTCTCAAAAAGCAGTGATGGATTTTTTACTGATCAACCACCCGTTGGACTGCCCTATTTGTGACCAAGGTGGTGAGTGCGAGTTGCAAGATGTGTCCATGGGTTATGGCGATGATCATTCCACGTATGACAACAGCAAACGCGCTGTGGCCAATGATGATTTAGGTCCTTTGATAGCGACTGAAATGACCCGTTGCATTCATTGTACACGCTGCGTGCGATTTGGTGATGAAATTGCTGGATTACGAGAATTAGGTGCAACAGGTCGTGGTGAAGACACCCAAATTGGTACCTATATTCAACATAGCATCACGTCAGAAATTTCTGGCAATATCATCGATCTTTGCCCTGTAGGTGCATTGACGACCAAGCCATACCGATTTACCGCTCGTGCTTGGGAAATGACGCAACATGAAAGCATCGCTCCCCATGATTGCCTTGGCTCAAATATTTACCTACACACGCGCCGCAATCGTCTGATGCGCGTTGTCCCCAAAGAACAAGAAACCATCAATGAAACATGGTTATCTGATCGTGATCGCTTTAGTTATTTAGGGTTGCACAGCGAGGCACGTGCCGCCCAGCCCATGATCAAACAAAACGGTCAGTGGGAAGCTGTCGATTGGGAAAGTGCATTGAAATATGCGGCCGCTGGTATGGCTCGCGTGATCAAACAGCATGGTGCAGAGCAGTTTGCTGCGTTGGCATCGGCTTCATCCACACTTGAAGAATTGTACTTGTTGCAAAAAATGATGAGGGATGTTGGCGTACATAATTTAGATCATCGCTTACAACAAGTGGATTTTAGAGATCAACATCAGCAACCCATTATGCCCGAAAGTTCATTGCCATATGCGGAGCTTGAAGAGCAACATGCTCTACTGTTGCTTGGCTGTAATATTGAACGTGAACTTCCTCTGGCCGGTGTTCGGGTTCGCAAAGCGTTTAAAAATGGCGGGCAAGTTTTTGCGATGAATGTGGTGGATTATAATTACCATTTCGGTGTTGCCCAGAAAATCATTGTTTCGCCGCAAGAATTACCCATGCAACTGGCCAGCTTAATTGCCGCCGTTGCTGTGGACGTTGAACGGTTGCCCGAATCGATACAAAAATTGCTCCTTGGTCTTGAGCCTAGCGCTGCCATTCAACAGATTGCAGCAGGTCTACAACAGCAAAAATCAGCGATTGTAACCGGCGCAATCGTCGAAAATCATCCGCATGCCGCATTGCTACGGACTTTGGTCGCCACGTTAGAGCAGCTAACAGGAGCACGTGTTCTACGCTTTACCAACGGCGCTAATAGTGCAGGAGCTTGTTTGGCCGGCATGCTTCCTCATCGCAGTTCGGCTGGAAAAGTAAGCGAACCAGCGGGTTTAGATGTTAAATCGGCCTTGGAAGCGCATTTAAAAGGTTATTTACTGATGGGTGCAGATCCTAGCTTTGATTTTGCAAATCCATATCAGGCCCGGCAAGCCATGCTTGCTGCAGAATTTGTGGTGGTATTGACGTCTTACGCCGATGAGACCATGCAAGATTACGCGGATGTTATTTTACCGATGGCGACTTTTTCTGAAACATCGGGCACTTTCATCAACGTGGACAAAACGTGGCAGTCGTTTAAAGGAGCTGTAACACCTTACGGGGAAGCCAGGCCCGCCTGGAAAATTTTACGTGTTTTAGCCAATTTGATGCACTGTCATGGTTTTGAATATACCTCCACCAATGAGGTTTTCGATGAACTCAAAATCCAGTACGACATGATGCAGGAATTAGCATACCAACCGTTTTATCCTGAATCATTGCCTATGAGTGGTGAACATTTAGAACGGATTGGCGAATGGCCCTTGTACCGTTGCGATGCTATCGTTAGACATGCTACACCATTGCAAAGTTGTGCTGCTGCCGATGTTGCTACCATTAAAATGCACCCCGACACAGCAGATCGTTTTAAATTAGATGAAATAGCCACTATATCTCAGGGAAATATTGAGATAACATTGCCGCTGCAACGTGACGCGCGCATTGCGAAAGACGCAGTGTGGGTGCCTAATGCTTTGCCAGAAACAGTGGACTTAGGGCAAGCTTACGCTGCGATTACAATTAAATAGTAAATAGGACCAACATGTTGCAAGACATTAGCATTTTGCTGTGGATAATTATTAAAATTTTGGTAATTGTATTGCCATTGCTAATTTGTGTCGCCTACCTGACGTATGCGGAACGTAAGGTCATTGGCTATATCCAGGTGCGTATCGGGCCCAACCGAGTCGGGTTTCGAGGCTTGCTTCAGCCATTTGCAGACATATTGAAATTGATCAACAAAGAAATTGTGATTCCAAATCGCTCTAACAAATATTTGTTTGTGATTGCTCCTTTGTTTGCTCTGGCACCTGCGTTGGCGGGTTGGGCTGTTATTCCCTTTGGTGAAGGTTTGGTGTTGGCCAACATCAATGCGGGTGTTTTGTACCTATTTGCCATGAGCTCGCTGGGAGTTTATGGGATTTTGATATCAGGCTGGGCGTCTAATTCCAAATATGCAATGTTAGGTGCTCTACGTAGTGCGGCTCAAACGGTGTCGTATGAAATTGCCATGGGGTTTGCTTTCGTGGGTGTGTTGTTGGCTGCTGGCAGCATGAACATGACTGCAATCGTTCAATCTCAGCACGGTGGTTTTTGGCACTGGTGGTTTCTGCCTTTGTTGCCTTTGTTTATGGTCTTCTGGATTGCCGGCTTAGCGGAAACCAATCGTGCTCCATTTGACTTGGCCGAAGGGGAGTCTGAAATTGTCGCAGGTTTCCATGTCGAATATTCATCCGTAGGTTTTGCCTTGTTCTTTATGGCTGAATATGCCAGCATGACTTTAATTTCAACAGCCCTTGCGTTGTTGTTTATGGGCGGGTGGTTGTCTCCCTTTGAGGGCATTCCAGTGTTGGGCGATCTGTTTTTCTTCGTCCCCGGCTTTGTCTGGTTGTTGCTAAAAGTGTCTTTTTTCTTGTTCGTGTACTTATGGGTTCGTGCCACGTTTCCGCGGTATCGTTACGACCAACTGATGCGCTTAGGTTGGAAAGTACTAATTCCGGTGACTATTGTTTGGTTAATTGTCACTGCCCTGATGGTTATGACTCATCTAAGACCTTGGTTTTGAGAATGAAAAAAATATATCAATATGCTAAACATTATGTTCGCAGCTTTTTGCTGGTAGAACTATTACAAGGGTTAAAACTAACGGGTAAGTATTTTTTTAAGAAAAAAATTACTGTGCAGTTTCCCGAAGAGCAAACCCCGATTTCGCCCCGTTTTCGTGGCATGCTAGCTCTTCGGCGCTATCCGAACGGTGAAGAGCGTTGCATTGCGTGCAAATTGTGTGAAGCGGTTTGCCCGGCATTAGCGATAACCATTGAATCTGAGCCACGCGAAGATGGCTCACGTCGCACCACCCGTTATGATATTGATGCGTTTAAATGCATTAATTGTGGGTTGTGCGAAGAATCATGCCCGGTTGATTCAATCGTTGTCACGCCTATACATCACTACCACATCAGTGAAAGGGGGCAAAATATTATGACCAAGGAAAAATTACTGGCCGTTGGCGATTTAATGGAAGCACGCTTAGCTTCTGACCGCGCTATTGATGCTAAATACCGTTAAAAGGGCAAAAAATGCAAGACATGTTACCTCTCATCCTTTTTTATATTTTTGCCGGAATAACCATTCTTTCGGCATTGATGGTTATCACACAAAACAACCCAGTGCGTTGTGTGCTGTTTTTGGTTCTAGCGTTTTTTACCAGTTCGGTGCTTTGGTTACTTGTGCACGCTGAATTTTTGGCACTTATTTTGGTTTTGGTGTATGTGGGCGCCGTCATGACATTGTTCTTGTTTGTGGTCATGATGTTGAACATTGATATTGAGTCCATGAAAAAACATTTTGTCTATTACTTGCCTTTCGGGTTAATTGGTGTGGCATTGTTGGTCAGTTTATTGTTGACGGCAATACCCCCAAATACCTTTAAAACAAGTGTTGCCAGCGTTGCCACCAGCACCGCAAGCAATCTTTCAAACACGGAAGCCATTGGCATGGTGTTGTACACCGATTATGTTTTTGCATTCGAGCTCGCGGCAGTCATCTTATTGGTTGCTATCATCGCTGCAATCACGTTGGTTCACCGTAAACCTATACGTTCTAAACGCCAAAGCATTCTGCGTCAGTTGATGACCCGTAAAGGTGATCGTGTCGAATTGATCAATATGAAATCAGAGAAATTTTAAGGAATAGTGCATGATCCCTATAACTCATTATTTGGTGTTGAGTACCATCCTATTCGGTTTAAGTCTAGTTGGCATCGTTATCAACCGCCGCAATATTATTTTGTTGTTGGTGTGCATTGAGCTGATGTTGCTCGCAGTCAACACCAATTTTGTTGCTTTCTCTCATTATTATGGCACCACTGCCGGAGAGGTTTTTGTCTTCTTTATTTTAACCGTTGCTGCAGCAGAAGCGGCAATCGGTTTAGCCATAGTGATGTTGCTCTATCGAAATCGTGGCAACATTGATGTAAACCAGCTGAATCATTTAAAAGGGTAGCAGCGTGAGCATTTTACAATGTTGTTTAATTATTGTCTTAGCACCACTCGTTGGCAGTGTAATCGCAGGATTTTTTCGGCACCAAATTGGTCGCGTGGGTGCGCATAGCGTTACCATAACGGGTGTTGGTTTATCTTTTCTGCTCTCTATTTATGTGGCCTCTATGGTGTTGTCAGGCGCAGAACCTGTTTTGAACAGCAATTTATACACCTGGGCCAGTGGTGGCGATCTTTTTCCATACGCATTCCACATTGGTTTTTTAATTGATCCCCTGACCGTCATTATGTTGCTCATTGTCACCTTTGTGTCGTTGTTGGTGCACATTTATAGCATTGGCTACATGGTGGATGACGATGGCTACCAGCGTTTTTTTAGCTATATTTCCCTGTTTACTTTCATGATGTTGATGTTGGTGACCGGCAATAATTTCTTGCAGTTGTTTTTTGGTTGGGAAGGGGTTGGTCTGGTCTCCTATTTGCTGATCGGTTTTTGGTTTCAAAAGGAATCAGCGATTGAAGGCAGTTTAAAAGCTTTCTTGGTGAATCGCGTCGGTGATTTTGGATTTATATTGGGCATTGCCATGGTACTGGCGTATGCCGGCAGCCTTGATTATGCCACCGTATTTCGCAGTGCCCCTGTTTTTGTCAATGAAACGATAAGTGTGTTTAATGGCCACCCTTGGTCTGTGATGACGGTCACCTGCCTGTTGTTGTTTGTCGGTGCGATGGGCAAATCTGCACAAGTGCCTTTGCATGTTTGGTTGCCGGAATCGATGGAGGGTCCAACGCCCATATCGGCATTGATTCATGCCGCGACCATGGTCACCGCCGGTGTGTTTATGATCGCTCGAATATCACCTCTGATCGAATTTTCCACCACAGCATTGAGTGTGGTTCTGGTGATCGGTGCGACGGGCGCTTTGTTTACGGGTATCTTGGCCTTGGTCATGAACGATATTAAACGCGTGGTGGCATACTCAACGCTGTCGCAATTAGGTTACATGATGGTTGCCATGGGTGTGTCTGCTTATAGCGCCGGTATGTTTCACTTGTTGACCCATGCTTGTTTCAAGGCGTTGCTGTTTCTTGGCGCAGGCTCGGTCATCATTGGCATGCACCACGAACAAGACATGCGTAAGATGGGGGGGGTGAGAACGAAAATGCCCATTACCTATGCCACCTTTTTAATCGGTAGTCTTGCGCTTTGTGCAATACCTCCTTTTGCTGGATTCTACTCGAAAGACACCATTATTGAAGCCGCTAAATTATCGGAAATACCGGGCAGTGCTTATGCCTATTTTTGTGTTGCAGCAGGTGCTATGGTGACTGCCCTGTACACCTTCCGTTCTTTTTTCATGACGTTTCATGGTAAACCACGCATGGATGAGCACACTTTATCGCACCTGCATGAATCACCCCGGGTGATCTGGTTGCCACTGGTTATTTTGGCCATACCATCGGTTATCATAGGTTACATTTTGTATATGCCAATGCTGTTTAACAAACCAGCATTGTTGGGCTCTTCTGTGTTTGTTCTACCTGCCCACGATGTATTGGCTGAATTAGGGCATGAAGTTACTTCGCCTTTTCATTCCATGCTGCATGCGACTACATCGTTGGTGTTTTGGATCACAATGTTGGGTATTTTTCTGGCATGGGTTGCGTATATTGCATTTCCACCACTACCCAGCATGTTGGCCAACACTTTCTCTTGGCCTTACCGCTTCTTGCTCAACAAATATGGATTTGATTCCTTCAATGACTTGGTTTTTGTGCGAGGAACAAAAAATTTAGGTCGGTTTTTCTATCGCGTAGGTGATCAATCATTAATTGATGGTCTTCTTGTCAATGGTACCGGTCGAACCATGATGTGGTTCGCTTTAAAAAGTAGGGTTATGCAAAGTGGCTATCTTTATCATTACATTGCTGTGATGGTATTTAGCATGTTGGGTTTCCTGTGTTGGCTGTTACTGGGGTAAAGTATGCATCATTTACTTAATTTATTAATTTGGTTGCCCATTATTGGTGGCGTGTTTATTTTTCTCACTGGCGATGACAATAACCCAAATGTTTCAAAATATTTAGCGTTGTTCATCGTGTTGCTCACGCTGGGAATGTGTGTGCCGTTAATGTCAGGTTTTGATATTCACAATGCCAGCATGCAATACGTAGAAGACATTGCGTGGATGCCAGCATTGGGGATTCGCTATACACTTGGTATTGATGGTCTATCCCTGTTGTTGATTGTTTTAAGTGTGTTCACAAATTTAATTGTAATCCTTGCCACCTGGAACAGCATCAAAAAGCGCATTGCCCAATATTTGTCAGCTTTTCTTATCATGCAGGGCTTCCTGGTTGGTGTATTCTCAGCCATGGATGCGATTGTATTTTACATATTTTGGGAAGCTACCCTTATCCCGATGTACTTGATCATCGGCATTTGGGGTTCGGACAATCGAGTTTACGCTGCGATTAAATTCTTTTTGTACACCTTTTTAGGTTCGGTCTTGATGTTGGCCTCCTTTTTGTATTTGGGGTATTTGGCGGGCTCATTTAGCATCGACACGCTCTATGCGGTTAAATTGGGGATGACAGCCCAAACGCTGATTTTCATCTCATTTTTCTTTGGTTTTGCCATCAAAATCCCGATGTTCCCCGTGCATACCTGGTTACCTGATGCTCATACTGAAGCACCTGCCGGGGGGTCAATTGTTCTGGCGGCCATTTTATTAAAGCTTGGCGCTTACGGTTTTATCCGTTTTGCATTGCCGATTGTTCCTGATGCGTGCAGTAAATATGCCATGATCATCGTGGTTCTATCGCTGATAGCGGTTGTTTATGTGGGATTAATTGCTATCATTCAGCAAGACATGAAGCGCCTTATTGCTTATTCTTCGATTTCGCACATGGGGTTTGTGACGCTAGGTTGTTTTGCAATTTTTGCCATAGCAGAACATGGCGGTTTAAGAAACGCCGGTTTGGTGTTGGAAGGGGCGATTGTGGTGATGATTTCCCACGCGTTCATTTCGAGCGCAATGTTTGCCGGGGTAGGTTTTATTTATGACCGTATGCACACCCGACAGATCAAAGATTTTGGGGGAATAATCAACACCATGCCAATTTTTGCCTCCTTCTTGATGTTATTCGCTATGTCGAATGCCGGTCTACCGGGCACATCTGGATTTGTTGGTGAATTTATGGTTATCTTGGGTTGCATGAAAGCGGGCTTTTGGATCCCATTTTGGGCTGCGACCACGTTGATCATTGGGGCGTCTTACACGTTGTGGATGTACAAGCGGGTCATATTTGGACCCATAGCCAATGAACATGTCGCAAAACTTCAAGACTTGTCGCGTCATGAAATGAGCGCTTATGTGTTATTGGCCATAATGGTTATTGCCATGGGTGTCTATCCTAAACCCATGTTGGACTATGTGCACCACACAGTCAGTTATACGCTTGCGCAAGCAGATAAATCAAAATTATCTTAAGGGTTTGCGTGTTTTCTCAGATTACAATCAAGGTTAGAAAGAAATGACGGGATTATTGGAAAATATACATTTAGCAATACCAGAAATGATCATATTGGCTACAGCGTGCATCACATTGCTGGCTAATTTGTTTTTTGGTAAACGCGGCTCCTCACTGGCTCTCACTCTTTCTTGCATAGGTTTGGTGCTGGCAGGAGTTGTCACTTTTCTTTTTCTCGGCCAATTCAATTCCGTGATTCTGCATGGTCTATTTATCAGCGATGATATTGGCCAAATTATGAAGTTGTTTATATATGTAAGTGTTTTCTTGTGTTTTGTCTATTCTCATGCCTACCTCAAAGAGTTTGAATTGCCCATTGGTGACTATTATGTACTTGGCTTATTTTCAACATTGGGCATGATGACGTTGGTTTCAGCCTATTCTTTGCTAAGCATTTATTTAGGTTTAGAGTTATTATCATTGCCGCTGTATGCCATGACAGCCCTGCGCCGCAAATCAGGTGACTCGTCTGAAGCAGCCATGAAGTACTTTGTCATGGGTGCAATTGCATCGGGCATAATGCTGTATGGAATATCGTTACTTTTTGGTGCGACCGGTAGCTTAAATTTACACGAAATTGGCAATGTCGTTGCATTGACATGGCAAAAGCAGCAAGGGTTATTGTCCTTTGCATTGGTCTTTATTGTTGCTGGCATTGGTTTTAAATTGGCCGCCGTACCTTTTCATATGTGGGCCCCTGATGTGTACACTGGAGCGCCTAGCTCGGTGACATTATTTCTGAGTGCAGCACCGAAGATTGCAGCGCTAGGGATGGCTCTTCGAATTCTAACCATTGCTGTACCCGATTTGGCCGCACAATGGCAAACCATGATTTTGATCATGGCGTTGCTTTCAACGGGCGCGGGTAACCTGCTTGCTATTGCCCAAAGCAACATCAAACGTCTTTTTGCTTATTCAGCCATTTCGCATTTAGGCTATGCGTTGTTTGGTGTCTTGGCAGCCACTACCGCGGGTTATGCAGCAGCATTGTATTATGTTGTTGTGTATGCTCTGATGTCAGTGGCTGTTTTTGGTTTAATTGTATTATTATCTCGAGCAGGTCATGAAATTGAGTTGATTGACGATTTAAAAGGATTGAGTAAACGCAATCCATGGCTGGCCTTTTTAATGATGATTGTGTTGTTCTCCATGGCAGGAGTACCACCTACCGTTGGCTTTTTTACCAAATTATTGGTTCTAAAAGCGCTGGTGGATGTGCATATGACATGGGTTGCCGCATTGGGTTTGTTGTTTGCCGTGATAGGCGCCTTTTA
>CAZGKX010000009.1:18095-33344 GCA_964525945.1 uncultured Legionellaceae bacterium | reverse complement strand
TAGTATCTACGTGTTATTAAAGTGATGTATTTTGATGAGCCTTTGGAATCTGCACCCATCAAACTGCCAAAGTTAACCACGGCTGTGTTCAGTGTCAATTGCTTGGCTTTATTGTACATGGGAGTTTTTCCAGGTGCGTTGATTGCGGCTTGTATCAATGCATTTGCTTAACAAATGTTTGTTAAATTCACCCACACATAAAGCATTTCTAAACAGACTAAAAGTCTTAGGTCAAATTTGCAATGGGCTGCTCATTCGAGAATTCAGTGAGCAATGGCTGGTACTCATGCACTAACCGAGACAGCACGCTCACTTGCATTTCCAAAGGAAAGGTATGTAAAAAATGCAGCATATCCAAAGTAACTTGCTCGGAAGGCGAGTGGGTTCGTGGTACTGCGTTATTTTGGGTCTGAATTGGCTTAAACAGCGCATTGCGATTGTCAGCATCCGGCATGAAATACCTTGTTTGCTTCTCTAAAGGCAATGGCTTCTTTGTCCTATAAAAGAACATAAAATTGTTGGAAATTTTCATGGGGGACGTAGAAGCTAAGTCTTGTGGAAGGTCCATTTTTGCCACCGCGGTTGTCGATGGTGTCCTGCGCAGCATAACTTCCGATTGTACTCTATACAATTGTAGAATTTTTGGCGAGTTTAAGACGCAGGGGGGGCGTTTTACTCGAGAAAATTCAATGTCCAGCCAAATTGCAATGTCACTTTTCTTTTCCACGGCAACTGTGTATGGATGCACAGAGGTGTCGCCTGTTTCTGAGATGAGATGTGATCGAGCCGCGACAAATGCTTTCGAAATTTTACCTGCATATGCAATGTATTTAATTCTGCGAAGTGCGACTAATGTATAAACACCAGCGCTCTCATCGATCAAAAAATCTGTCGAACGGGTCTGCCACAATTGCGTTTTTTCATCGAGGTCGAGGCATAATTGCAACGCAAGGTCATTCTCGGTTGATGTTTTTCGGGCTGCGTGACGTTTGGCAAATACCGCTGCGGTTTCTTCAACACTTGCTATTAAAGAAGGGGACGATTGATAATTAGCGCGTACATTGTTTTGAATTTGTAAATACTCAGGTGTTAGCCAGTCATTCCAACGCATAATCACCAAGCCGATGTTGTTTTCAGCCGCAACCTTGTTAAGCAAAGAAATTTGCACATCAATTGATTGGTGTTTTAGAGAATACTTAAACTGTATGGGATCAAACTCAGGGATACGTTTTTTGAAAATAGCTAAGAAATGATCCATATTTTTCTGCAGGTAGAGTGTTCCTGCAGCAATGGCTTGAGCCTCCAACATGGCTTGTTGATCAGCGGTCACGCTTAAACCTTTGAGATTGTGCCATTGTGGTTTATCAACGACCAAGGCGTAAACCATTCTATGTTGTGAAACAGCACCTTCGAGCATCGCACCGAGAAAACCATCCTCGCACGCTTTATTCCCTAGTATGCTTAAAAGGAGCAAAAGGCTTGAATCGGACAAGATCTCGGAAGGCGATTCCATGTTGGTTCTATCAATGAACGTAGCGGTCAGAGCTCCATCTCGAGGACCTCGAATTTTAGTCATCGGTGCATTGTTCCTGCTCGTTAAATGAATACCAGTCTGGCTTTAATTTATTGCAATTGGATATATATTTTATCATAAAGCAAATATTGGGTATAATATATCTTTAAGTCATTTCTCCGACAAGGTCGTCCAATATTATACTATATTATTGTTTATTGGTGAACTATGAATAAATCTAAAGCAATTAGAACGCAGAATCTGCTCTGTGATAAAGATGTGGAAATTCATCGTTTGCGCCAATTGCTGGAAAAAACAGAAGAATCCCACCAACTGGAAATAAAAAAACTCCGTAATTACTACGAGAATATTTTGGCGTTAATGCCGGGGCATGTCTATTGGTTGGATCGCCATAACGTCTATTTAGGTTGCAATGACATCCAAGCTAAACAAGCCCAATTGAATTCTCGGCAGGACATTGTTGGAAAAAGAAACATTGATTTACCTTGGAAAGAGCAAGCTTTTCACCTGGATAAATTAAATTTAGAGATCATGGCAACAGGCAAATCGCGTACTGAAATTGAACATGCGAGCATGGCCAATGGCGATGGGGTGTATTTGTCACAAAAAGTCCCCTTGTTTGATGAAATGGGCAGCATCATTGGTTTATTGGGTATCTCCATCGATATCACTGAATTGAAGAGAACAGAAGTTGCTTTGGTTGTGGCAAAAGAGCTTGCTGAGGCTGCCAACAAGGCAAAAATCGAATTCATCGCCAATATGAGCCATGACATTCGCACCCCCTTGAGCGGCCTGGTGGGCATGTCCAAGCATTTAGAATTAAACTTGATGGATTCTGAGCATAAACAATATGCGCAATGGATCAACGAAAGTGGTGAGCAATTGCTACGCCTATTGAATGATATCTTGGATGTAATTTCTGTCGAAAATATGAATGAGAATGATCTGCGTGAAGACACGTTTGATTTATACAACGTTGTTGATGACATTATAAAATTAGAGCGACCCACGACAGAATTGAAAAATATTCAATTAAACATGACTTTTGACCACAATATCCCACCACTTATTGTCTCAGATCGTGCCAAATTGCATAGGATCTTGTTAAATTTACTGAGCAACGCCATTAAATTTACAGAAATGGGGTATGTTAATGTGACGGTGAATTTGGTGGAACAAGACCACCAGCACATCACGGTGCAATTTAAAATAATCGATTCTGGCATTGGAATACCTCCAGAACATCAAGATAAAGTTTTTGACCGATTTTACCGCGCCAATTCTTCCTACGATGGTGTCTATGCGGGACACGGTGTTGGACTCCATATTGCTCAAACGTATGTAAAACTATTGGGCAGCACTCTAAATTTAACGAGCATACCCAATGTGGGCACAACGTTCTATTTTGATCTGCAAGTAAAGATAGGTTTGAACAAGGATCAACAAAAACAGGCCCACGAGGTGGCTAAAACCAAACAGCTCTATCCGGCAATTCAGCGTTTACCGAATGAAGAGCCCTATCTGTTGTTGGTCGAGGACAATATTATTGCTTTGACCATGGCTGAATTAATTGCGACCCAGGCCGGTTGCCGCTTTATGTCAATTATGAACGGTGAGGAAGCCTTGGAGTTGGTAAAATCAACCCATTTTGATCTCATTATCACGGATGTGGGTTTGCCCGGATTATCGGGTTACGAATTTACGCGTCGAGTTCGAGATTGGGAAGCATCGCTTAACAAAATAAACGTACCTATTATCGGATTAACTGCTCATGCCAAACACCATGCCAAAAATAAATGTTTCCAATCGGGTATGAGCGATGTGCTATGCAAACCTTTAACGATTGAGACCATGTTATTAACGCTAGAACGGTTTTTAGTTGCTAAGACACCAGAGACTCAAGCACCCATCGATTCCTTACTTACTGAAACCAATAGTCCTTGTCACACGGCCGTTGCCATGGGAGATATCACTCAGTTTCCACTTTTTGATCTAGAACATGCAAAACAGCGCCTTGGCAATGAAATGCTTTTGTTCGATATGTTGAACATCATGTTCAATGACGAAATGCCTAACCACATTATTACGTTAAATGAAGCCTATGCCAGGCATGATTGGAAGCGTATTCAGAAAATTGCCCACAAAATAAAAGGTGGGGCCGTCTATTGTGGGACGTACAAAATGCAATACGCTTGCCAGCATTTAGAGCATGCACTTGAAACGCAACAGGTGGTTTATTATGAAGAATTGTTCCAGCAATTGTTAACAGTGCTGCAAGAAACAAAAACCATGGTAATGAATTTAGGTGTAATTTAAGGTTTTCTTCAAAAAGACTTGATTAAAAAATCCAGTGTACGTATAATTACCCTCAGTTGATGCGGGGTGGAGCAGCCTGGTAGCTCGTCGGGCTCATAACCCGAAGGTCGTAGGTTCAAATCCTGCCCCCGCTACCACTATATTTAACCCCATTTATGGGGTTTTTTATTATCTTTAAAAAAGTAATAAACAACCGCATTCAATGAATGCCTTTTCCTTCTATACAGATACACGAGAGCAATATGATTCAGAATGAAATAGAAGATCTGATAATGCCTTCCATTGCAGCCATGGGTTACGAACTTTGGGGTTGTGAGTATCTTTCTCAGGGCAAACATTCCCTGCTGCGAATTTATATTGATAAAGACGATGGCATAGGTGTTGAAGATTGTGAACGTGTTAGCCATCAAGTGAGTGCATTGCTTGATGTTGAAGACCCTATTCAAGGCAATTATAGTTTGGAAGTATCTTCTCCCGGAATTCCTCGACCACTGTTTCGACATGAACAATATTTACGATACATGGGTCAAAATGTGCAAATTAAATTGTATAAACCGGTCAGTGGTAAACGAAAATTTGTAGGTTCTATTGTTGCGGTTGACGAAAATTCAGTTAAATTGAATATGGGTCATGAACAACAGGATTTTCTTTTTTCCAATATTGTGAAGGCAAATTTACACGAAGCGTGAGGCGAAAGATGAGCAAAGAATTGTTATTGGTTGCTGAGGCATTATCTAATGAAAAAGGCGTAAGCAAAGATGTTGTTTTAGAAGCTATTCAATCAGCTCTGGAGTCAGCAACACGCAAACTTTCTGGTTTAGAATATGGTGTTCGTGTGAAGTTGGATGCTAGGACCGGTGAGTATGAAACATTTCGATATTGGGACGTGGTTGAAGACGACGACCTCGTTTTTCCTGATCGTGAATTAACGTTGGTGGAAGCGCATGAGCGCAACCCTAGTCTTGCTGTAGGCGATCGTATAGAAGAATTAATGCCTTCTATTGATTTCGGGCGAATAGCCGCACAAACTGCACGCCAAGTTATTTTTCAAAAAATTAGAGAAGCAGAACGCCGACAAGTTGTTCAACAATTTATGGCTAAATTAGGCCAATTGATCTATGGTACTGTAAAAAAAGTCACACGTGATAACATTATTATTGATTTAGGGGGCAAAGCAGAAGCATTTTTACCGCGCAATGAAATGCTACCGCAAGAAATGTTTCGTCCTAATGATCGTGTGCGTGCCTATTTGTATGACATCACTGAGCAAGCACGAGGCCCACAATTATTGGTGAGCCGTGTCCGAAAAGAAATGTTGATTGAATTATTTCGCATAGAAGTTCCCGAAATTGGTGAAAATGTTATCGAAGTAAAAGCCGCGGCTCGTGAGCCTGGTGTTCGAGCCAAAATCGCTGTTAAAACCAATGACGGCCGCATTGATCCAGTCGGCGCTTGTGTGGGGATGCGTGGAGCACGTGTTCAAGCCGTCTCCAGTGAATTAGGTGGCGAGCGCGTGGACATTGTGTTGTGGGATGACAACCCCGCACAGCTGGTGATCAATGCCATGGCACCGGCCGATATTTCCTCCATTGTTGTGGATGAAGATTCTCACACAATGGATTTGGCTGTTCACAAAGAGCAATTATCCCAAGCCATTGGTCGCAATGGGCAGAACGTGCGATTGGCCAGCCAGCTAACCGGCTGGACATTGAATGTCATGACGGTTGAAGATTTTGAAGGCAAAAGCCAGGAAGAATCTACAAAAATAATCAAATTATTCACCACGGCGTTAGAGATTGATGAAGAAATTGCCCAACTGTTGGTGGCCAACGGTTTTTCTTCTTTAGAGGAAATTGCTTATGTGCCCAAAGAAGAATTATTGGCTATCGAAGAATTTGATGATGAAATCGTTGAGGAATTACGAAATCGCGCTAACGACACTTTGTTAGCACAAGCCTTATCGAACAACCAGGGAACAGGTGATGAAAAATCCAGTGAAAGCCTTGTATCCATGGAAGGAATGACAGAAGAATTAGCGAATCAGCTGATCGCACATGGTATTACCACCATGGATGAATTGGCAGAACAATCGATAGATGAATTGCTTGATATTAAAGGCATGACGGAATCAAAAGCTGGAGAGTTGATCATGAAAGCTCGCGAGCCCTGGTTTCAATAATGCTGATCCGATAATAAGTATGAAATTGTTAATAGAGTTGAAATCCCATTGTTTTTCACAACATGGGATTTCGTAAAATGCTGCTTCTTAATGAACGGCTGAGAGGGGATTAAATTATGGCGGATGTGACGGTTAAACAGTTGGCTCAAGTCGTGGGTATCCCCGTTGAGCGTTTATTGAACCAGTTACAAGAAGCAGGATTATCCATTACTGAAGAACTGCAAACAGTTAATGAAGATCAAAAGCGCATATTGTTAAATCATTTAAAAGGGGGCAGTGCTCGCACTGAAACAGCTTCTCCCGAACGTATTACTTTGCGACGTAAAAGCGTATCGCAAGTCACTAGCCACGATGTGCATAGTGGTAAAACAGTTAATATTGAAGTCCGTAAAAAACGCGTATACGTTAAGCGCAGCACGCAACAAGATTCTCCGGAACTTGAAACGGATGCCATCGCGGACGTTGATATCGATGAAAATGTTGCAACGGTGGCAACACCGGATGTTGAAGCGTCGCCGGGGGCAGACGATGTTGCCATCGTTGACGAAAAGACGGTGATGGTTGCAGGTGTTGAGCCTACTGCTGGGACACCAACTGTCGAAGAACAACCGAGTGAATCTAAAGTCGCCGAAACAACGGCCACTGCCACCGATAAAACAGAAAAAGCCCACAAGAAAAAGCCTGTGGCTAAAGAAGAAAGTGAAGCGCCCAAAACTGATTTTAAACGCGGTAAGAAAAAGGGCAAGCATACGTCCTCCCGCGATGACAATGAACAAGAAATGATGGGCCACAAGCGCAAAAATAAAAAGCGCAAACTCAATGAAAAATCAGATAAATACCGTGAGGCCGAAGAGGCTCTAACGCATGGTTTTGCTATGCCAACAACACCCATGGTTCGAGATGTTATTGTGCCTGAAACAATTTCTGTTGCAGAATTGGCCAAACGCATGTCGGTTAAAGCGGCTGAAGTGATTAAAGTGATGATGAAATTAGGCGCGATGGCCACCATCAACCAAGTTATCGATCAAGAAACAGCGATGATCGTGGTGGAAGAAATGGGGCATGTTGCTCGCCCATTAAAAGAGGATGCTATTGAGGCCAGTTTGGGCGATACATTATCGGTGGGAGAGCACAATGCCCCTCGAGCGCCCGTGGTGACCATTATGGGCCACGTTGATCATGGCAAGACTTCCTTACTTGACTACATTCGACGCACCAAAGTTGCTGCTGGCGAAGCCGGCGGTATTACCCAGCATATTGGGGCTTATCACGTCAGTACCCCTAAAGGGGAGATTACCTTTTTAGATACACCGGGTCATGCTGCTTTTACAGCAATGCGTGCTCGTGGTGCTCAAGCAACGGACATTGTTATCCTCATTGTTGCCGCAGATGATGGTGTTAAACCGCAAACGGTTGAGGCTATCCAACATGCTAAAGCAGCGAAGGTGCCTATTATTGTCGCCATTAATAAAATGGATAAACCAGGGGCAGATCCAGAACGGGTCATGAACGAGTTGTCTGGCTATGAAGTTATCCCCGAACCTTGGGGCGGCGATACCATGTTTGTGAACATTTCTGCAAAATCAGGCTTGGGTATCGATGAATTATTGGATGCTGTGTTATTGCAAGCTGAAGTTTTGGAACTCACCGCACACACCGATGGTGCTGCGAAAGGTGTGGTCATTGAATCACGTTTGGACAAGGGACGTGGCCCAGTTGCCACAATTCTTGTACAACGTGGCACCTTGCGTAAGGGCGATATCATTCTTGCTGGTTTACAGTATGGCCGTATTCGTGCTTTAGTGAGCGATAATGGCTCCTCGGTCGATAGCGCTGGCCCATCAATTCCAGTGGAAATCATAGGGTTGTCGGCCATTCCACATGCTGGTGATGAAGCAATTGTTGTTCCCGATGAAAAGAAAGCACGTGAAGTTGCGTTGTTCCGCCAAGGCAAATTCCGCGATGTAAAATTAGCTCGACGTCAAAAAGCCTCGTTGGAAGGTATTTTTGAAAACATGACGGCTGCTGAAGTCAAAGTGCTGAACGTTGTGCTAAAAGCAGACATGCAAGGTTCAGTGGAAGCCATTTCTGATGCATTGGTGAAGTTATCCAATGATGAAGTGAACGTCGAAATCATTGCCAGTGGCGTGGGCGGTATCACCGAATCAGATGTGCATTTGGCGATTGCCTCAAGTGCATTATTGATTGGTTTTAATGTCCGGGCAGATGGTGGTGCCAAACGTCTTGCTGAAATCGAATCCATGCCCATTAATTATTACAGTGTCATTTATGATATTGTCGATCAAGTTAAAGGTGCTTTAACCGGCATGCTAGAGCCGCATTTCAAAGAGGAAATTGTCGGTATTGCTGAGGTGCGTGATGTATTCCGTTCACCCAAATTGGGTGCAATTGCTGGTTGTATGGTGGTGGAAGGCGTTATTAAACGCAACAATCCCATCCGCGTGCTGCGTAACAATGTGGTGATTTATGAAGGCACGCTGGAATCATTACGCCGCTTTAAAGACGATGTGGTCGAGGTAAGGCAAGGCTTTGAATGTGGTATTGGCGTTAAAAACTACAATGACGTCAAAAGTGGCGATTTGATCGAAGTATTTGAAACCATAGAGTTGAAACGTAGCTTATGAGTAACGATTTTAAACGAACCGATCGCGTTGCAGAAATGATGCAACGCAAATTGGCGCAAATCATTCAGCAAGAAATTAAAGATCCAAGATTGCCCAATCTTCTCACGATCTCAGCTGTGCAGGTTACCCGCGACTTAGGCCATGCCAAAATTTATTTTACTGTTTACAATGGTGATGCTGCTCAGTCAGAAGCGATTTTAAATGCTGCAGCGAGTTATTTGCGAACGGCTTTAGCGCGTACAGTCACTTTAAGAACCGTGCCACAATTGCATTTTATTCATGATAAATCCATTGAGTATGGCAGTCGACTCAGTCGTTTGATTGATGATGTCAACAACGAAAATAACGAAAATGAAGAGTAACCAGCAACAAATCGATGGCATCTTGTTGGTTGATAAACCCCCTGAACTGACTTCAAACGCTGTTTTGCAGCGCGTTAAACGCCTCTTTCAAGCTAAAAAAGCTGGCCACACAGGCAGCTTGGATCCAATGGCCACTGGCATGTTGCCGATTTGTTTTGGTGAGGCAACTAAATTTTGTCAGTATATGTTGGATGCCGATAAATGCTATGAAGCCACAGGTTGCTTAGGTATTAAAACCACAACCAGTGACGCCATGGGTGAAGTCATTGCTCATAACTCAAATTTTTCCGTGTCTACTGAGCAATTAAAGAACGTATTGTCGCGATTTATGGGCAGCATCGAACAAGTTCCCTCCATGTATTCGGCGCTAAAACACCAGGGCGTCCCTTTGTATAAATTTGCTCGAGCGGGCCAAGAGATCGAGCGTAAGGCGCGCGCAATTACCGTTCATACGTTGCAATTGACCGAATTTGACGGCCAGCTTTTTAAGATAAAAGTGAATTGCAGCAAAGGCACCTACATTCGCAATTTGATTGAAGACATTGGTGAACAGCTTGGTGTAGGTGCGCATGTCATCCAATTGCACCGGTGTTATACTGCAGGCTTTGAGCAAGAGGCCATGTACAGTCTTGAGGCGATTATGGGCATGTCAGAGGATGAGCGCAAACGCTGCCTCTTGCCGATGACCAGGGCGATTCAGTACTTGCCAAAGCAGGTATTAAATGATGATGAAGTCAGGGCTTTGCGTCAGGGAAAAACATTACCCCATGTTGATGCGATGCCCGAAATGGGCTTGGTTCAACTTTACGACAATCAGCAATTTTTTATAGGACTGGGAGAGTTTACCGCAGCAGGTGAGTTAAAAGTGAAACGGTTATTGGCCAATCATCAAGGCATTGTAAATTGATGCAATAAAAAAACCGCGATCCACTTGTTTATCTTCTTTCTCCTTGTTAAAATGCCACCCTTTAAAGTAAAGATACAGCAGGAGTAATCATGGCGCTAACGAGCGTACAAAAAGCAGATATTGTTAACGAATTCAAGCGTGCCGCCACTGATACCGGTTCACCTGAAGTTCAGGTCTCTTTGATGACAGGTCGAATCAAGTATTTGACGGAACATTTTAAAGAGCACAAAAAAGATTTTCATTCACGTCGTGGTTTGCAAGAACTTGTAAACAAACGTCGTAAACTTTTAAAATACTTGAAAAGAAACGATCAAGCTCGGTATACAACGTTGATTCAAGGTCTTGGTTTGAGAGACTCTTATTGATTATAATCGAGCCGATTGGCGCTGATTTAAATAAATTTTTGTATTAAAAAAGGCGCAGTTTTCTGCGCCTTTTTTTTCGCTATTCATAATTAACGAGGAAACCTTCGTGGCTAAAATTTCAAAATCAATACAATTTGGTGAGCACACCCTGGTCTTAGAAACAGGCGAAATTGCACGACAAGCAGATGGAGCCATATTTGCTAGTATGAATGGCACACAAGTCTTGGTAACGGTTGTCGGAAAAAAAGAAGGTGCTGAGAAAAATGACTTTTTTCCTCTAATGGTTGTGTACCAGGAAAAAACGTACGCCGCGGGTAAAATTCCTGGTGGATTCAATAAGCGTGAAGGTCGTCTCAGTGAAGATGAAACGCTGAAATCACGATTGATTGATAGACCTCTGCGTCCTTTGTTCCCAGAAGGTTTCTCCAATGAAGTGCAAATTATCGCAACAGTGATGTCTCTGAACCCAGATGTTCCAGCTGATATCATTGCAATGATCGGTGCTTCTGCTGCGCTGGCTGTGTCTGGGTTGCCTTTTGCTGACCCCATTGGTGGTGCTCGCGTGGGTTATAAAGATGGTATTTATTTGCTGAATCCTGGTCCTAAGGCTTTAGAGCACTCTCTGCTGGATTTAGTTGTGGCGGGCACTGAAGACGCTATTTTAATGGTTGAATCTGAAGCCCGTGAATTGAACGAAGACATCATGCTGGGTGCTGTAATGTTTGGCCATGAAATGATGAAACCCGTCATCAAAGCCATCAAAGCATTAGCAACGGATGTGGGCAAGGCAAGCTGGTCTTGGAGTGCGCCAGTTGTTGATTCTGCATTAGCAGAACGGGTTGAAGCGTTATCTGTGGATGATATTACTCAAGCTTACCTGCTTAAAGACAAGCAACAACGCTACCAGCGTTTGGGCGAAGTGCGTCAAAACACCATTGAAGCTTTGGCGCTTGAAAATGAAAATCTAAACCGTGATTCGGCTAAAAAATTGCTGAGTGCACTTGAGCAGCGCATCGTTCGTAATCGCATTCTGGATGGTGAACCACGGATTGATGGCCGTGATCGTAAAACAGTTCGACCCATTTCAATTCGCACCAAAATTTTGGAAAGAGCACACGGTTCTGTTTTATTCACGCGCGGTGAAACGCAAGCGATTGTCGCAGCAACGCTGGGCAATGATCGATCAGCGCAAATCTTAGATAAGTTGGACGGTGAAGTTCGAGATAAATTCATGCTGCATTATAATTTCCCTCCTTATTCTGTGGGCGAAACAGGCATGATGGGTAGCCCTAAACGACGTGAGATTGGACATGGGCGATTAGCACGTCGTAGCTTAACAGCGGTCATGCCATCGGCCAGCGAGTTTCCTTATGTTTTACGCGTGGTTTCTGAAATTACTGAATCAAATGGTTCCAGCTCTATGGCCACTGTATGCGGCACAAGCTTGGCACTCATGGATGCCGGGGTGCCCTTAAAAGCGCCGGTGGCGGGTGTTGCCATGGGTTTAATTAAAGAAGGCGATCGTTTTGCGGTATTGACCGATATTTTAGGCGACGAAGATCACTTAGGGGATATGGATTTTAAAGTTGCTGGTACTGCAAAAGGTGTAACCGCTTTGCAAATGGACATTAAAATAACAGGTATCACCAAAGATATTATGGCACAAGCACTTGAGCAAGCATTGGCAGGTCGATTGCATATTTTAGACGTCATGAACAACGCTTTAGCGGAACACCGTGATGAATTGTCGGAACATGCTCCAAGAATCGTTACCATGAAAGTTGCTGAAGATAAAATCCGCACTATTATCGGTAAAGGCGGCGCCACCATCAAAGGTTTAATTGAATCGACGGGTGTTTCCATTGACATCGACGATACAGGGGTTGTGCAACTGTTCTCACCCAATGCTGAAGCCTTAGAGGAAGCGCAACGACAAATCAAAGCTTTGATCGCAGATATTGAAGTAGGACAAACATACCGTGGTAAAGTGAGCAAAATTGTTGATTTTGGCGCGTTTATCAATCTTTTACCCGGTAAAGATGGCCTGTTGCATATCTCACAAATTTGTGCAGAACGTACGCAAAAAGTCGAAGCAGTCCTGCATGAAGGCCAAGAGATCGATGTGTTGGTCGCAGGCGTTGACAAACAAGGCCGTGTGAAGCTGGAATGGAAAGATAAACCAGAAGCTCCCGCATCCGCAGCTGTACAGCATGAAGAGCAAGAAACAAGTACCGCAGAAGAGCCTTCAGAAGAATGATAGGCTAATAATATAGGACTAGGTTGGGCCTTGGCCCAACAGCTAAGCTTTTTATTGTACACCCTACCCATTGAATTAAACGTTACTTGAACGCTTGGCTAACACGTTGAGAATTCCTGGGTTTCATTCGCGAGGCCTATATTACGTTGGGCCAAGGCCCAACCTACGCTTCAATTTATGTAGGGGCACCGCATTTTTCGTACGGCTCTTTATTTTCCAGAATGAATTAAATTTAAAAATTCCAAGCGGCTGGTAGGGTTGTTGCGCATTTCACCCAACATGACCGATGTTGTCATGACGGAATTTTGCTTTTCCACACCCCGCATCATCATACAGAGGTGCTGTGCTTCTACCACCACGGCCACGCCACGTGCATCGGTTATTTCTTCCAGACAATGGGCGATTTCTGCAGTTAAACGTTCCTGTATTTGTAAACGACGCGCGTAATAATCAATAATGCGTGCGATTTTAGATAGGCCCAGCACTTTACCATTGGGCAAATAACCAATATGGCATTTTCCTAGAAAGGGCAGTAAATGGTGTTCGCACATGGAATACATCTCGATGTTTTTAACGATAACCATTTCATTCATGTCGGATTCAAAGAGCGCACCGTTGATCACGTCGTCTAAGCTATCTTGGTAACCTTTGGTCAAATATCGAAGTGCATTTGCCGCGCGACTCGGTGTATCACGCAGGCCTTCACGATTAGGATCTTCGCCTAGGTCGGTTAAGATTTGTTTATAAAGTTCTTGCATCATAGGCCTTAAAAGGAAAATTGTGTTTCAATTTGAAGCCAATATTACCATTATCCTACGCTTCTCTTCAACTGGACTAGCCGGGTGGCCATTGCAATTGCCGGCCCCCTAACAGATGCAAGTGCACATGAAACACGGTTTGACCACCTGCTGCATGAACATTGTAGACTAACCGATAACCGTCCTTGGAGATGCCTTCTTTATCAGCAAGTTTTTTGGCTGTGATGATCATATGACCCAGCAACATGGCCTCGTTTTCATTGGCGTCATTTAATGTCGCTATATGCTTTAACGGAATAATAAGCAAATGTGAAGGAGCTTGCGGGGCGATATCTCGAAATGCCATCACTCTATCATCGCGATACACTTCTTGACAGGCAATATCGCCCTGAATAATTTTACAAAATAAACAGTCCATACCCATCGTTCTCATCCATCAATCAGGGTGCATAGGCCCAAGTTTTTTTGTTGTACTTTATCAGCACTTGTTACACCTTCATGGTTTATCAACAATTGTTTGTCGCTGATTTGATAAAATTGAGCCGTGCCGTTATTGGTTTGGGTATTTTGAGGCGTTTCAGTCATTCGATTTTGACCGGATATGGTTACGAATCCTTCATCCGGTGTAGAACCTGGCTTTGAATAGGTCCAAAGTGATTTGAAGCTCTTCGAATTTTCGATGGGTGTAAGCGTCAAATTGGAATCAAATCGCGTACCGTCCTGGTCGAGCCCTACACAATGATAAGACATTACCCCGTCAGCAAAGCTGACCGTGCTACCCAATACGCTGCTTAAAATCATAACATTAACAAAGGATTTAATGGTATTCATGGGTAGATGGCCTCGAGTGAATGAATGTGTTATTTAATCTAGTCTTAAAGCGTAGGGTTGTCAAATCGCTTATATTATCGTGGATTTATTTTTAATTGCCGCCTATTGGTAATGGACCCATGTGCATCCCAATTAAAAATCAAAGCAGCAGTAGATTAGGCCTTAGCCCAAGGTCAGTGTATCTTAATTTTGATCTATCAATCGTCCATCAACTTGCAATAACCTCGGAAGTAGCACGAATGAAATTTTGCAATTTCCACCTAAATTGCGCATAATATTTACCTTTTTAATGAGTCAGAACGAGGTAATAATGAGTTTGTTGCATATTGCAAATGGTCGAGATGTTCCGCATGAAATCAATGTAATCATCGAAATTCCTGCCCATGGTGAGCCCGTCAAATACGAAGTTGATAAAGAATCCGGTGCGATGTTTGTCGATCGTTTTATGTCTACCGCTATGTATTACCCCACCAATTATGGCTATATTCCTAACACCTTATCCGAAGATGGTGATCCGGTCGATGTGTTGGTCGTGACCCCAGTCCCGTTGCTCA
Organism: uncultured Legionellaceae bacterium; assembly: GCA_964525945.1. Lineage (GTDB taxonomy): Bacteria > Pseudomonadota > Gammaproteobacteria > Legionellales > Legionellaceae > CAZGKX01. Next base: position 18,636 of record CAZGKX010000009.1, on the reverse strand, counting down.
GTGGTGCTGTGATTCGATGCCGGGTGGTCGGGATGTTAAAAATGACGGATGAGGCGGGCGTTGATGCTAAATTGTTAGCAGTACCCATCACCAAACTCACTAAAATATACCAACATGTAGAAACGTACCGCGATCTTCCCGAGCATTTATTGGCTTCTTTAGCGCATTTCTTTGAACATTATAAAGATTTGGAAGAAGGTAAATGGGTAAAAGTTGATGGTTGGGAAGGGGTCGATGTTGCGCAGCAAGAGATCATGAGCAGCATTGCTCGTTATGAACAGCAAACTAAATCTTAAAAAAGGTGATCTTCTTTTAATTTCTGTTTAAAATGCTCCCAAGTAAGATTTTTTTTCCAAAAAATGCATGCCCTCCTGAGCAAAGTGCCTCAGCTCTGGAGAGCATGTGTTCTTGCCAAAATTCGTCTTAGCCGACGGTGTCGCTATGGTTTCGAAAGTTCGGGACCATCGATGGTAGTGGTCCTGTCGCCGCCGTTGTATCTCGTGCCATAGGGTTTTAATTGCTGTTTTCTCGTCTGTGGCTC
>CAZGKX010000009.1:0-18085 GCA_964525945.1 uncultured Legionellaceae bacterium | reverse complement strand
CAGTAGAAAATCCAATTGCCAATACTCCCGCCCATGTAATTACGATAGGTAAAAGTTTCATGATCTTTCTCCAGTGGTTTGGCTCGGTTATTTTTTACGCATAGCCAGAGCGATAAAAATATAAGTCCAACCGTTGACAATCAATTCAATAGCAATAAATAAACCGATGACCCACAATGCGCTAAAAGGCCATTGCATGAGAATCAACACGCCTAATATAAAGGAGGTTAGTCCCGCCACTAAAAGCCACCCCCAACCACTGGTGTGACGGAGTATTATGGCCATAATGAGTCGCGTGAGCCCCATAAAAATCAACAACCAAGCGATCAGTGCGGTAATAATTGCTGATGCGAGGATCGGGTCATACATGATGAGTCCGCCCGCAACCAGGTAAAACAAGGCAACAAGGGTGTGCCACAATCCCCCTTGCCAGCCCCTGCTTTTAAAAGTGTCAATAATTTGAGCCACACCGGCGACAAGAAAAAGAATGCCTAGAAAAAAGATGCTGGCGAGGGTGAGGCCCATCACCATGCTTAATCCTACGCACCCTAAAAAGACAAATAAGATCCCCAAACCTAATAACCAACTCCAATTTCGTGCCAAGTTGTGTGGAATTTTAGTGGGTTTTGCCTTTGTCATCATAATCTCCTTATTTAAACGGCAACGAACCAGCAACACGGTTTTACCCCTTGAAACAGCTCGTGTTTAAAGGGGTGGCCTAGCTTAGTGTTGAAGATACTGTTTTTATAAGTGTAGACTAAATTTCAAAGGCTTGATGACCATGACGTTGCAACAATACAAATTGCTCAACCATTTAAGTCATGGTTATCGTGATTCATCCACAGGAATAAAATGTTTGACAGAGGAAACCGCCAAATCCACAATTTTTTTCGACTGTTCATCGTCGGCATTTAATTGGCTGACATCATGGGTTAATTCTAAAAGAAAATTAGAAAGGTCTTGCTCAGGACTATCGGTTTGATAAAGGCTATTGGCGTGTAAAAAAATGTAATGCAATAAATCTTTGCTAATGGTGATTTTATTTTCCACCTGCTGGGTGTTGCTGTGGCAATCGCCAAACAATAACCATCCGGGTGAAACATTTAGTTTCGCGGCAATTTCACTGAGTTTAGCAGGTTCAGGAATGGCCTCGCCCCGCAAATATTTACGGCAAATTTGTTGTGAATAGCCAGTGATTTCAACGAGTTTATGGATATCAATGCCCGACGTGGACCGTGTGGATTGAAAACCAGCAGCGCTCATCGCGTTGCGAAGACGCTCTGCAAATTGTTGGGTTAAATAAGTTGTTTCCATATTTATTCCTACCTGATTGCCTAGTGTTCGATCCTAACAAAATCATTCTTTTTAATCAAATCGAAATCAATGAGCTCTAAACGATTCATTATGTTGACTTTTTAACGAAATGCATTAGTATTGAGTGCGAAACACATGGAAAATGTTTCACTATGTCCAATCAATCGCTGGAAATGCCTTTCATCTTTGTCGCGAGATGAGGGCATCGTGGTTGACACAAAGCAAGCAACATGACCTCTAGCTGGAACAAGCATTATCGTTCCAGCTTTTCTCCATGACGTCGCCGCTATTTTTTTTATGCTACTGGAGAAACTAATGGGCATTGTCTATAATTTTCTATGAGGCAAGGAGAGAGGCATGGCCCTTACAAAACAAACAATACAGGCAATAACCAACGCTCAAAACATGGCAAAAAAAAGCGATACTCCTCTGAAAGAGCAACTTGATGCCGTGTTCAATGCTCTGAAAACCTCGCGTTTAAATGATAAGAAGGTAATGGCTATTGTGGAGCATTGCAATACGTTGACTATGCATGGAATCCCATCACAGCAAGGTTTATTTGCTTTGCAGGCATTGATTGAGATACGGGACACATTACCTGCAAGCGAGCCGGAAGTTTGGTCAACTTTAGGAAATATGCTTTATGCTTGCTGTTTTATTCTAGTGATTGCTACTATTGCTTTGGATATAGCGGCCTTCTTTTTGGGGGAGCAGCCGGGTTTTACCGCGGGATTTTTTATGTGGATTGATACTCCGAGTTCGAGTGCCGCAATAGAACCTACTCCTGCTATTAACGTGGCTATGAGCAGCTTAACAAGCACTGCATCGGCGCTAAACACACAGAACGCTGTCCCACATTCAGCGCCCCGAGGACGAAATGTTCAATCTGCAACGCCCGCGGATCCCGCGCAAACTCTTGCTCCGACCAAGCAATAATCCCATCCTATTTTCATGAAGACCCATTTGAGGGCGATAGCGTTTGAACCTTCAGAATATTTGCTTCTGCCCCCGCCTTATTGTATACTGTTCTCCATTCTAAAGTTAGAACGAATAATAGGCACGTAGCTCAGTGGTAGAGCACCACCTTGACATGGTGGTGGTCGGTGGTTCGATCCCACTCGTGCCTACCAAAATATTTAACCCTGCTCTGCAGGGTTTTTTCGTCAGTGAAGGAACGAGATAACATGCCAAACATTGAATTACCTGACGGAAGTATCAAACACTTTGAACACTCATTGACGCTTCTTGATGTTGCCAACAGTATCAGTCCCGGTTTGGCCAAAGCCGCGCTCGCGGGACGTGTCAATGGGCAATTGGTGGATCTCAGTCATCCGTTGACCGCTGATTGCAATGTGGTGCTTTTAACCGAAAAAAATCCAGAAGCTTTAGAGGTTATTCGCCATTCCACTGCCCATTTATTGGCACAAGCCGTCAAACAATTATTTCCCAGCGCTCAAGTAACCATCGGTCCTGTCATTGAAGATGGTTTTTATTACGATTTCGCTTTTGAGCGCTCCTTTACTCCTGACGATCTATCACGCATTGAAGCTGCCATGGAGGCGTTGGTCAAACAGGACCTCTCTATTACTCGCCGTGAAATGTCCCGTGAGCAAGCGATTGAGTATTTTTTAAGTTTGGGTGAAACCTATAAGGCCAAGATCATTGAAGATATTCCCGCCAACGAAACGTTGTCACTTTATCGCCAAGGCGACTTTGAAGATTTGTGTCGCGGACCCCATGTGCCATCAACAGGACGTTTAAAAGCATTTAAATTAACCAAATTAGCCGGCGCCTATTGGCGAGGTGATGCGCGCAATGCTATGTTACAGCGGATTTATGGCACCGCATGGACGGATAAAAAATCCCTTGCCGATTACCTGCGCCGCATCGAAGAAGCTGAGAAACGTGACCATCGCAAGCTGGGTAAAAGCCTGGAATTGTTTCATTTTCAAGACATTGCTCCCGGTATGGTGTTTTGGCACCCCAAAGGTTGGACGATTTACCAACTGCTTGAAAAATACATGCGTTCCCGATTAGCGACCTTTGGCTACCAGGAAATCAAAACTCCTCAACTGGTTGACAAAGTGTTGTGGGAAAAATCGGGGCATTGGGATAATTTTCGCGATGAAATGTTTATCACAGAAACAGAAAACCGCCATTATGCCGTAAAGCCTATGAATTGCCCTTGCCATATTCAGGTGTATAACCAAGGGCTTAAAAGCTACCGTGATTTGCCCTTGCGCTATGCCGAATTTGGAAATTGCCACCGCTGTGAGCCTTCTGGTGCTTTGCATGGTTTGATGCGGGTGCGCAATATGGTGCAAGATGATGCTCATATTTTTTGCACAGAAGATCAAATCCAATCGGAAGTGGCGATGATGTTGGAATTGGTGCAATCCGTTTACGCTGACTTTGGCTTTAAAAACATCACTTACCGTTTAGCGCGGCGTCCTGAAAAGCGAGTGGGCAGTGAGGCGGTTTGGGATAAAGCAGAAACGGCATTGGAAGAAGCGATGCGCGGCAGGGCGATTGAGTGGATTGATGCGCCAGGCGAAGGGGCTTTTTATGGGCCTAAAATTGAATGCTCACTCGCGGACTGTTTGGGCCGGATTTGGCAATGTGGCACGATTCAAGTTGATTTTTCCATGCCTGAACGATTGGGGGCGCAATTTGTGGCCGAAGATGGCAATAAACAGACCCCTGTGATGTTGCATCGCGCTATTTTGGGGTCATTTGAACGTTTTATGGGAATTTTAATTGAACATTATGCCGGTGTTTTCCCGCTTTGGCTCGCGCCTGAGCAAACCATGGTGTTAACCATCAGCGAAAAACACAACGATTATGCGGTAAAAATAAACCAACTTTTGCAAAAAAATGGTATTCGATCAAATATTGACTTGAGAAATGAAAAGATTGGCTTTAAAATCCGCGAACATACTTTACAGAAAGTACCCTATTTGATAATTATCGGTGATAAAGAAGTAGAGAATGAACAGGTGACTGTGCGCTCCCGCGAAGGAGTGGACTTGGGTGCCATGAAAATGAATGCAATTTGCGATATTTTGCACCAAGAAATTGATGCAAAACGTTCTATCCATTATAATGATTAATCATATTGATAGACGTCTTATCGTTTTTATAAAACAGCTGGAGAATTGACCATTAGTGCACCAAATAAGCGTGACAGTGATCGCGCACGAATTAATGAACAGATCAATGTACCTGAGGTACGCTTAATTGATGTGGATGGCAATCAAGCAGGAATAGTATCAACCCGTGAAGCCCTGCGTGCTGCGGAGGAAAGTGGCTGCGATTTGGTGGAGATTTCCCCCACGGCCAAACCACCCGTTTGCCGCATCATGGATTACGGTAAGTATCTCTTTGAAGTGAGTAAGAAACAAGCTGAAGCAAAGAAAAAGCAAAAGCAAATTCAAGTCAAAGAAATTAAATTCCGTCCTACGACGGAAGAAGGGGATTATCAGGTCAAGCTACGCAACCTGATCCGTTTCCTAAATCATGGTGATAAGGTCAAAATCACGCTGCGGTTTCGCGGTCGTGAAGTTGCTCACCAAGAGCTTGGTATGAAAATACTGGAACGTGTGCAGCAAGACACCACTGAATTTGCGGTGATTGAGCAACATGCGAAACGTGAAGGTCGCCAACTCTTGATGGTGTTATCACCTAAGAAAAAATAACCAGAGATTTTTTATCAATCTGTGCTTAATTGAACGCTTGCTCGGCAACGGAGTGTTCAAACTTACGAATGACGCGTTCTATTCCATGAAGAGTCGCAATAAATAATCTCATCTTAAGCTAAGAAGCAAAGGCTTCTTAAATGCGGAGTACATTGTTATGCCAAAATTAAAGTCACATCGCGGGGCGTGTAAACGTTTTCGCAAAACAGCGAGTGGCGCGATTAAACGTCGTGGCGCTTACCGAAACCATATCCTCACCAAAAAATCAACAAAGCAAAAACGCCATTTGCGCGTTGGATCTGGAACGTTGAAGCAATGTGATGCTCGCCTAGCTGAGCGTTTGTTGCACGGTAGTTAATGGGAGGAATGAAAAATGCCAAGAGTTAAACGTGGTGTAACAGCCAAAGCACGTCACAAAAAAATATTGGATCAAGCCAAAGGTTATTACGGCGCCCGTAGCCGTACCTACCGTGTTGCGAAACAAGCCGTTATTAAAGCCGGTCAATACGCATACCGTGATCGCCGTCAAAAGAAACGCCAATTCCGTGCTTTATGGATTGTACGTATTAATGCGCAAGCACGTGAATGCGGTCTGTCATACAGCCAATTGATCAATGGCTTGAAAAAAGCGGAAATTGAACTTGATCGCAAAATCCTTGCTGATATGGCAGTGCATGATAAAGTAGCATTTGCTGCAATTGCAGAACGTGCTAAAACAGCATTGGCTTAAAGCAAACGAACAGCAGTGGGGATTCATGGTCGTTTTTTATCCGCCTAAAAGGGTGGCACCCAGCGACTAAGATTTAAAGAATGACTTGATTGTCATTCTGCTGCTGTTTCACTCGCACACATTGTATACATTGAGGGGGCTTAGGCCTCCTTTTTACTAAAGAATTCGCGATTCGTTGAGGCACCTTCATGAATGACATCACTCTTATAAAACAACAAGCATTCGCGGCAATCGATTCCGCTGTTGATACCCATGCTCTTGAAGCGATCCGAGTCGACTATTTGGGCAAAAAAGGCAAACTTACCGATGTCTTGAAAAATTTAGCCAATTTATCCGCTGAGGAAAAGCCTCGCATCGGCCAACTTGTGAATCAGCTTAAACGTGAAATCAGTGAATCCATTGAATCAAAAAAAATAGGGCTGAAAGAGCAACAATTGCAACAAAAATTAGCCGCAGAACGTATTGATGTTTCTTTGCCTGGCCGTGCTCATCAAGCGGGCTCGTTGCACCCTGTCACGCAAGTCAAACAACGGGTCAATGATTATTTCACACGACTCGGGTTTGATATCGTCGAAGGCCCTGAAATTGAAACCGATTTTTATAATTTTGAAGCGCTAAACATTCCATCCCATCATCCGGCGCGTGCCATGCACGATACGTTTTATTTTGGGGATGGACGCTTGTTGCGCACCCATACGTCACCGGTTCAAATTCGAACCATGGAGCAGCGTAAACCGCCTTTTCGCCTCATCGCACCAGGCCGTGTTTACCGATGTGATTCTGATGTGACCCACACACCCATGTTCCACCAAGTGGAAGGATTGTTGATTGACAATCAAGCCACCTTGGGTGGTCTCAAAGGATTGCTGAAAGATTTTTTTGGCCAATTTTTTGGCAAAGAACTGGCTATACGCTTTAGGCCTTCTTATTTCCCCTTTACTGAGCCTTCGGCAGAGGTTGATATTGAATGCACGCAATGCGCTGGCAAGGGTTGTCGCTCTTGCAAATTCACCGGTTGGCTGGAAGTCCTCGGCTGCGGCATGGTGCACCCTAATGTGTTGCGCTCGGTCAACATTTCTCCCGATGATTACCAAGGGTGGGCCTTTGGGATGGGCTTGGATCGTTTGGCGATGCTGTACTATGGCATCGACGATTTGCGAATGATGTTTGAGAATGATGTAACGTTTTTAAACCAGTTTTAAGGTATCTTTGATGAAAATTAGTGAAGCTTGGCTGCGGGAATGGGCGACTCCATCTTTAACGGGTGAGCAATTGGTGGCTCAATTGACCATGGCTGGATTGGAAGTGGACGCGAGGCATGCGGTTGCTGGCGAGTTTAGCCATGTCGTGGTGGCCGAAGTCATAGCCACTGCCGTCCATCCGCAAGCCGATCGTCTGACATTGTGCGAAGTCAATGCTGGCTCACATGGCGTAAAAAAAGTTGTGTGCGGTGCCAGTAATGTACGGCCTCATCTAAGAGTGGCATTGGCGTTGCCGGGTGCTGCTTTGCCGGGTGATATCCTGATCAAAGAAACCAAACTGCGTGGTGAATTGTCACAAGGGATGTTATGTTCTGGCACAGAATTGGGCATGGATGATCGATCCGAAGGTATTATTGAGTTGGCTGCTGATGCACCTATTGGCGCTGATTTAAGAGAATACATGGCTTTAAACGATTTCATCATTGATGTTGATCTTACCCCGAATCGTGCAGACTGTTTTAGCATTTTAGGGGTGAGCCGCGAAGTAGCGGCTTTAAACAACTTGCCCCTCAAAGCACTCCCGTCTGATCGTACAACCCCGCATATGGATGAAGCAATGCCCATTCAGGTGTTGGCGGCTCAGGCTTGCCCTCAGTATTGTGGTCGTATTATTCGCGGCATTGACCCGCATGCAGTTACACCGTTATGGCTTAAAGAGCGTTTACGCCGCAGCGGCATTCGCACCGTGCATCCGGTGGTGGATGTCACCAACTATGTGATGTTGGAGCTAGGGCAGCCCATGCACGCCTTTGATTTAAATGCGATCAACGGTGGGGTCGAGGTTCGATTCAGCAAAACAAGTGAAAAAATAACGTTACTGGATGGCCAAGAAGTAACCTTGGATGACAATGTTTTAATCATTGCCGATAAGACACAACCCTTGGCCATGGCTGGAGTGATGGGTGGGGCTGGCAGCGCTGTGCAAACAGACACCGTTGATTTGTTTCTAGAAAGTGCTTTTTTTAATCCATTAACGATTGCGGGTGTTGCCCGTCGTTATGGTTTAAGCAGTGATTCTTCTCAACGGTTTGAACGAGGGGTTGATCCTTCGATTCAACAGCTGGCTTTGGAGCGAGCAACGTCTTTGTTAACAGCGATTGTTGGTGGTGAAGTGGGACCCATTTCAGCCGTCGTTCACAACGAGGACCTTCCAGCAGCAAACTGTGTTGTTTTTAATCCTGAAAAAGTGCGGCAATTGACCGGTATTGACGTGGAAAGAACAACCATGGCAGCCATGCTTACACGCTTAGGCATGAAAATTGACCAACAAGCCAGCCATTGGTTGGTGTCCATTCCTTCGCATCGATTTGATATCGCCCTTGATGTGGACTTGGTGGAAGAAGTGGTGCGGGTTTATGGTTACGACAATTTAGAAGCCGCGCCCTTAGTGACCACGATGCAAGCTAGTGTTATTAACCCCTTGGTGGATCTATCAAGGGTTGCCAGCGCCCACTTAAAAGCACGGGGATACAACGAAACCATTAGTTACAGTTTTGTCGATCCGCAATTGCAAGAAGCGTTGTACCCTGATGTGGAAACCATGCAATTGTTAAACCCTATTTCATCGGAATTGTCACAGATGCGTGTGGGGATGTGGCCTGGATTGTTGGCATCGATGATTTACAATGTTCATCGTCAACAAACCGCTGTGCAATTTTTTGAAACGGGTGTGGTGTTTGATGTGCAAGGTTCGGCATTGCAAGAGCGTTTGTGTATCGCCGGATTGTTGAGTGGCCAACATGGACATTTTAATTGGAGTGAAACCAAACGATCGTTTGATTTTTACGATATGAAAGGTGACCTGCAATCTTTGTTTCAATCATTAAACAACCCAACTGTTCAATTCCAGGCCGCAGAGCATCCGGCGCTGCACCCAGGTCAATCGGCGAAAATCATGATCAACGGTTTGGCGGCTGGCTGGATCGGTGTGTTGCATCCTCGCTTATTGGATGCTTTGGATTTGACCGGTGAAGTGATGTTGTTTGAAATAACCTTAGCAACACTCGCCAATGCAACAGCAACGCGTTACCAAACCATTTCAAAATACCCGCAAACACGACGTGATTTATCGTTTCTTGTGGATGATCATGTCTCCGCCAGCCACATTGAGCAGGTGGTTCGCAGCGTTGCAACTGAAAAACTTAAAACGTTTGACGTCTTTGATGTTTACCACGGTGGATCAATACCTGCGGGTAAAAAAAGCTTAGGATTTACCTTGACCTTGCAAAATGATACGCGCACATTGGTCGATGCTGAGATCAATGAAATAATTGATGCTATAATAAAAAAATTGGAAGAAGAATGTGCCATTACCCTACGGATGGAGGCACTGTAATTCTAGATGGAGTATCTACTGAGGGACTAAATCGTGAACGCGCTAAGCAAAGCTATGATGGCTGAGGCCTTGTGTAATAAAATAGGGTTGTCTAAATCCGATGCTAAAGAAATTGTTGACCAATTTTTTGAAGAAATCAGGCACATGCTGGAACTTGGTCAGCATGTAAAGCTGTCTCGATTTGGCAACTTTATTTTACGTGATAAACCATCGCGCCCCGGTAGAAACCCTAAAACGGGTGAAGCGATTCCTGTCACGGCAAGAAGGGTCGTTACTTTCAAGCCTGGACTTAAATTAAAAACAAAAATTGAAGAGCAAGCCAAAGGCACCACCACCTGAACAAGGTATTTTAGAGGCTACATGACTTATTATAAAAACCATATTTTTATTTGCACCAACCAAAAGGCGGAAGGCAAAACCTGTTGCGCCAATAGCGGTGGGGAGCAATTTTTCAACCATTTGAAAATGCAATTAAAAGCATTGCACCTGCACGGCGAAGGCAAAGTCCGCGTCAGCCGATCCGGTTGCTTAGGCCGCTGCGATCTCGGCCCTTGTATCGTTGTTTACCCCGAGGGCACTTGGTACACTTACAGTTCTTTCGCTGACATCGACGAAATCATCAACAAACATTTGGTCAAGGGCGAAATGGCCGAGCGATGTTTAATACAACCTCAAACCAGGGCGCCTTGACACATGACACATGGCGCAAGGCTCGGCAGTCGTATGGAGTGACTTTCGACTAATCCACTTCGGGATGTTCTTTTATGCAATTATTGATGGCGACATTTCGCCATGAAACGTAGGATTGATTTTACTGGCGTTGAGTCCTGTTGGTAGGATTTCCCCCGTTTCATTATTGACAATAAGGGCTGCAAAAGGCGCTGCTGGATTTTTTTTGCTAGGTTTATCGCCATTTGCATATAATCCTCAGCGGATTTTTTTGAGTATTCTGCGAAACATTGTAAAGAACCTAGCATAAAGGAAATGAGGATAATTGTTTTTAGCGTTTTCATAAAACCTCGGTTCAATGAACAATAAATACACTGTACATGGTGGGGATGCTCTTACGGGCGTTTTAGAATTCCAATCTAGCTACTTTAGCGTTTGCAGAAATCGGTACCCCCGCCTTTCTTTTATTCTCACCGTTGTTGGAAGAGTGAAATACCCCTAATCTTGATGGCGTCACACCACTTAATTGATGGACAAAATCTCCAATCCATCCTAAGCGAGCATTCAAAGAATATCGCCATGATTGAAAAGACATATTTTTATCCATGGTAGGGATCTTGCCCTTGATTTCTTTTATGAATTGGTGGCATTGATGTTGGAATTCTGCTTGTTGTTGCTGAGACAGATTGCTATTTGCTGTATTGTGATTGCAGATGACTGTTTTTAACGTTTTATGGAGCTGGATAGAAAGACGATAAAGATCCATAAATTCTTTTTGTGCTTTTAGGTCGACTTTCATCGCAATTTTTTTTAATTGATAAAAATCGTTTGCAGTTAATAGTAAATGAAAATAGCGTGCTGGCAAGAGGTCATTGTGAATATATGCTGTTAAATTGTCATTGTATTGTTGCATCTGTTTGGAGTCCCTGTTTGCTTCAAAATTTTGTTCAATGTTTTCATTTTCAGGACTATAATGCGTTGCCTCTATGATTTCAGCGCATTTTTCGAGAAACACATCATCCTCTGCAGGTAGATACATGATTTTTCCTAATAAAATGGGGACGATTTTTGGATAATGAAGCATAAAATAAAAAAAAGAGCGTGCTTTGAGCAAAGTAAAAGCTTCATTGGCCGTCAAAGTCTCCAATAATTCAGGAGCCAATAACATCGCTGTAGGGCCTGAAAAATCATGTTGAGATGCTAAGGTGATTAATTCGTACAAATTTTGTTGGGTCGCACACAAAAAAAACTGTGATTTTTCAGCTCTTGTATTTGCAAAATTACACCAGTTGACGAGATCTTGAAAATCACTGGAGTTAAGGGTCATCAAATGCTGGAGGGCGGTTAAGTCTTGATTGTATTTTTGCAGACCCTCAAAAATTTTAATTTGAACGGGCGTGTCTAAATTTTTTATGGCGCTAAGAAGTTGTGGTAAACAGATGGAATTTTTAAGGCCCATGATTAACGGTGTAGCATGGTTTGAATTGGCTTGCAGCCATATGGTCCGCTGCACATGTTTATCGAGATTCTCGATAATAGCAAGCAAAGCTGGGACGGCTTGAGGATAATCGATGATGGCGTACATGAGCACATTCCAGCCTTGAGCGCTGTTACTCATTAGAGTGGTTTGTTCCCTATGCCAATTGTGAATAAATTGCAAAAACTCTGCAACGCTGGCGGGAAAATATTTAATACTCAACATCAAGGCATTGGTTTTTCCAGGAGCAGAATAGGGGAGGACAATGGCTTTTTGATCGGCAACATCCAAGCGCTCTATTCGTTTAAACATATTGGGTAGATTGCTGGAAATTCCAAGGGTGAACGCATTGCTCCCATTATTATTTTGGGCGCGTAGGATCGTTGCTTGCGTGTGGATGTCAAATAAAGCCACCTTGTCCCAAAATAGGGGTGCATAACGTATGGAATATTGTGTAGCAAACATGCAAAGAATCATCCCCCAAGAATCCACCTTGGTGAACAATTCTTTTTGAGCATCTTGATGCAAACGCGAAATGGTCTGGAGCATCGACGTTGGATCGGTTTTTTTTAAAATATGGGCTCGTAATCGAAGGCTGAAAAAAGGCAATAGCTTTTTTTGATGGCTGAGATGAAGGGTGGTGATTGCTTCACATAAAAAAGGCCAATTTTCATCGTTTGCGGTGAACACATAATCCAACTGACGCATTATTTTTCGATAAATATTTTGAGCAACCGGCGTGGTATCACTGGACCAATGTCTAAAATAATCGAAGGTTGCTTGTATTTCTTGGGCAGTCGGGGGTGTCCATTGCCGTTCAAGCTCTTTTGCCAAGGTAAAAAGAAAATCAGGGCGTTTACTGGCACCTTCCTGCAACAAATTAGACACTGTCTCGTCTAAAAATGCATATTCATCGTCTAAAAAAACGAAATCATAATAGCGCCCTTCATATTGACACTTTTGATAGAGTGATTTTTGCAAAGCAATATAATCAAGTGTTGCACGTGTGTACTTGTTTAGGTTTGAACGAGATTGTCTGCAGTCACTGGGTAAATAAAGCGGCGTGGAATTAGTGGGTGCTGAGGTTAATGAGGCAGAGAGTCCATAATCAATCAGCTCGGCTTGATTGTTATCATCCACAGTGGCATTTAATGGTTTAACATCCCCATGCCCCAACCCCATCTGGTGTAGTTCTTCTAATTTTAAACACAATTGTTTGGCAACGGAAAGTTTCATTCGGAAATCCACAGCGTAGTTTTCCAATTTATTGTCCAAGGATGGGCCTAGGTATTTAGTGGTATAATAATAGGTTGTTTTCTGGTGATTAACGTATTTCACCGGATTGCCTTCGAGGAGTCCCATCTTATGAGCGGCATGGGCTTCGTGCTGGGCGTTTGTGGTTGTTATTTTTAGTGCGTAAAGATGCTTATGCACATCCATGGCCAATTTTACTTTACCGAATGCCCCTCGACCAAGAAGTGCACCGGAGCGATAATCGCGTCGTACGTTATTTTCAAAGACGCTTTTAACCTCTTTTGCGGATAAAACAACAGACGGTTGTGTTTGAAAAAAGGGTGTTATCTTCGCGTGAAAGTTATTCGTATCCCTCAGGGGCAGAATCCGGTACGAGTTTTGCGGTGTGATGTAATACAGGATTTGCCCATGCCATACATAGCAGTCGGTATCGGTCACTTGGTCGATGGGCATGTTGTAAAAATGAGAAGATTTCGTTTCGTGTGCAATGGCAAAAATTTTCTTATCATCGCGTAGGATGTAAGAATGTTTAAATGCGTTCGGTAAAGCATCATGAGGAGGGCGGGTGCGAGTAATTTTCACATGGTTAGGGTTTCTTTTGAAATAGTGTTTTGCCCGTTCAAACTCTTCTAAACGCTCTATTTCAGTTAAAAAATTAAAACCCAGCTCACGCATTTATTGTGCACCAAAAAAACAGTCTTTTATATCAACAAGATTTCTTGTTGTCAATTATTTGGATCATATGGGCAGAGTGGTGGCTGGACAAACAGCTTGATTTTGATTGAACTGCTCTTGCTTAACAATATTTTCTTTCATTTTCTCATAAACAATCATTGATTTATCTTTTTCGCATGCTATTTCTCTATGCTTTAAATTTATTTTTAATGTTTTTGCTTATTTTTTACTTGTAGGTTGCATCGGTTTTAGTTAAAATCGCTCGTCCAAGATTGTACGAATACATTTCGTATGGATAACGCATCCATGAGAAATGTCCATTAAGGCGGTATGGAGTTAGTTTAATGAAAACATTTAGCGCCAAGACACACGAAGTTAAACGTGATTGGTATATAGTTGATGCAAGCGATAAAGTATTAGGTCGGCTTGCTACCGAAATTGCTCGACGTTTACGTGGTAAACATAAAGCGGAATATACTCCGCATGTTGACACGGGTGATTATATTATTGTTACCAACGCGGAAAAAGTGGCTGTAACAGGCCGAAAATTCAAAGAAAAAATGTATTATAACCATTCTGGGTTCCCAGGTGGTATTAAATCCATTTCTTTTGATAAATTACAGGCAAAAAACCCTGCGCGAATCATTGAGCGTGCAGTGAAAGGGATGCTTCCCAAAAACCCATTAGGTCGCGAGATGTATCGTAAACTTAAGATTTATGTCGGTACAGAACACCCACATTCTGCACAGCAACCTAAGCAACTTGAAATTGAGGAATAAGTATTATGGCTGAATTGCAGCAATACTATGGTACTGGCCGCAGAAAAAGTTCAACTGCCCGCGTTTTTTTACGTCCTGGTAAAGGCGAAATTAAAGTCAACAATCGCGCGCTGGATGAATATTTTGGTCGAGAAACATCGCGCATGGTGATTCGTCAGCCATTAGAAACAACGGATATGTTGGGTAAGTTTGACATCTATATCACTGTTGTTGGTGGAGGAATTGCCGGCCAAGCAGGAGCTATCCGTTTGGGTATCGCGCGTGCTTTGGTTGTATATGACGAAAAAGGCTTGCCTGAAGATGCTGAGCCAAACCCCAATTCATTCCGTAGGAAGCTACGTGCCCGTGGTTTACTGACACGTGATGCGCGTCGTGTGGAACGTAAGAAAGTCGGTCTACACAAAGCACGTCGTGCTACGCAGTACTCCAAACGTTAAGTTTGCCCTCAAAAAAAACCCACGTTCACGTGGGTTTTTTTATGCCTTAATTTAATACCATCAAGGTGGGAGGCGTGTTCAATTCTTTTCTGATCGTCGCTTACCCAACCAAATTGATCAAAAAAACATTTGATTGGAAGTTAATTTGTTTTTATGGTAAAATTTAGTGCTGTTTTCTAATGTACAGTGTTTATGAGAACTAAAACCAATCATTCTTTCAAAATTCTTTCCGGCGCGGAGATTGAAACTTTGGCTGACTATAAAGGACAAGGTGCTCTGGGCGTAAAATACACGGATGAGGGCAGAATCCAAAATTTTCACCCACTTCCTAAAGCTTACGATAATACCATTGCTCAGTCAGTCAATGCCTCAAGCAGTTTTTGCATGAGCACCGATTCAAATCGTTCTGAAGAACGGGTAAATTTCCCCATGCGCACTTGCATGGAATTTCGAGCAGGGCCTGAATGGCAAGAAACAGAACAGTTGTTGTCCGTTATCAAAGCGTATTCTGATTGGCATGAAACAACGCGCGCTCATTTGCGGGAAACCCAATATAAAGATTATTCACAGCCTAAAAGAAGTGAAATTAAAGCACACGATGTGCGTTTGAATGAATTCATTCAATATTACAATGGACTCGCTACAACCGATGAAAAATTACGCCTGACGTTGCCTAGTATTGAATTTAATGCAAGCCATTCGGGCCCTGAATTTAGATATAATTTTTCCACTGATGCTGAATGGGTGATTCGATTTGAACATGACGATTTGGACGCACAACATCGCCCCGTGTTTTTTGCACAATATAATTTAAGTATTCCCATTGGCTATGTGTTTGATCCTGCCACGCGAAAAGCGTTTGGTCTTCAAAAAAAGTTTTTTTTGCTGGACCAAGAAAAAGAAATTGCCCCCGATTTTAATGAAAGTCGTCCGCATGGTGAATTAAGAGCCTACGAAAATAAAATCTTCACTGCAGCTGTGCAACTGGCGGATGAATTTTCTGCTAAAATTGAGGCTCCCTCCTACGCTACAGGCATGCGGGATTTTTTACGGGGCATCGCTTATGAATTTGCACTCTTTGCCACCAGTGAGACGCAATTGTTTAAGCAGTTTCGTAAGGAAGCGTTGGCGATTTGGAACGATCAACACGGTAAAACCTCCCGCCAACCTAGCGACCAAGAATTGGATCGTATCACTGAAAATCTAGCCTATACGTTGCGGAAATCTTTATTTCCTTATTTCATGAAGGCTACATTAAGCCAGTTTTTTAAAAATTTGCACCCTTACGAACAACATTTTTTACGCCAAATTCCCAAGGGTAAAATAAAGTCTTTTTTTCATACAGCGCTAAAATTAGCGAACAATGGCAGGGCCCAAAGAGAACCCTCTTATTTTATACTGGATGAGAAATCTCTTCTTGATAGATTTGATGATTTTTATGAGGAAACTTTTTTAGGGGCTGAAATAGCGGGCGATTCTCCAACCGATCCAATGGGTTCCTTGACCGAAGGGCTTGTTGAGCCGCTTGATATCAGTCAGACGGACAGTGCTATTCCTGCCGTTGTGCTTGAGGTTAGACAACCTCAGCAAGGCAATCAACAATATGCTGCAATGGTCGCGTTGTGCAACACCTATAACGCCAAACACCGCACCTTATTGCAACGCGTTGTTCCATTATTAACAGCATCTCGTCAACAATTGGATGAGCAATGGCTGCTGGTTCAAAAAAATAATCCTAAAAAGGCCTCATCAAGTACGGCGTCTATTTTAAGTAATTTGCGGCAATCCCCTCAAGAAACGGTGCAAATAAAAAATTCGACAACGTTGCAAAAACCGGCAACTCGTAAACGTCAGCGCGACGAACCTCTCGTCTCTACCCAAATTTATACGAAAAGTGATCTATGGGCGACGCCAAAATCTTACCGAGTAGAAAAGCCTGTGAGTACACGCACGCGGCAGAGGAGATAGCTAGCCAGCGATGCTGGGGCAATTGATACAATCATTTAATTGGAGATAGCAATGACTCATTATACACCAACGGATATAGATGGAATTGACATAGGGGATAAGCTCAAACACATACGCTGCGGGTTTTTTACCAATGAACGGGGTAGCAGTGACAGCGGTGGCTACCTTATCCAAGGACAAGCTACCTTAAATGTGAATGTGTTCAGTGCCGATCAGCCACAAGTGCCGGATGAATGCACGTTATTTAAGGATTCACTTGAAAATGTCGTGGCTGCGGGGCAAACTGATTGTTACGTGCTGGACAATAACATGTTAGCCTACATCCGTATCGGTGGTCGCGTACAAAAAAACTTACCCATTCTTGATGCACGTTTTATCGATACCACAACCGGATCCATAACGCTCACGTCTTCGCAGCAAGCACAATTAACCAACCATGTGCGTGATTATGGTTATGATAAACCCAGTAACATACTCAATAATCTTGAAACAGGGTTCAACGCGTTAAGTGCCACTCATGATGATCCCTCGCGGTTGCATCGATTTGTTATGATTCCAAACTACGTCAATGGTGGAGTGCCCAAAATAGAATGTTGTGTTGATGAAGCGGCGCTTGCGGCTTTGAAACAAAAACATTTACAGAATTGCCCTGTTAGCAATCCAACGATGCAAACCGGTTTGCACGATCACCAAATTCATGTGATTAAAGCAGATGCAATCATCGTTAAAGGTGTTGCAGAGCATGTCATTGCTGTTGGCGGTGTTGCGGCCGATGCCCATCCCCTTATCATCATCGATGATGAAAATGAAGTGGCTTGTTACATGGCGGCTTCACACCATGCATTAAGCGCCAATGTGATGGCGCAAGCGATTGACAACATGTTGGCCATGGGGGCTGTTAGAGAAAATATCAAGTTGCTGATTGGACCTGGTTTAGGGCCAAATAGTTATGAGTTTGGTGCCAATGCTCCCAATTATTTTTTCAAAACAGGTGAGTTAGTGCATGGTTTAAGGCCTGTTCAAAACAATAAAGGCGAAACCAAATATTTAGTCCATATTAAAAAATTGATCGCTGGGAAATTGGTCAATGCCTTAAATCCAGAGCAAATTTTAGATTTAGAAATAGATACTCTGGGCTATGACCAGTACGATCAACAGGACAGGCGTCGCGATAATGTTGATTTTCAAGCGTTATCTGCAGAAGGTCTGTGTTTTTTTAGCGCTCGCCGGGATGGTTTATCTAAAGACAGCACCCAGGCTTTGCCCAATTCTGCTGCTTACAATGAAGTCGCGCGTAATTTATCGGGATTTGCACTAGGAGGTGGTCGGCGATAGGCCGGCCTTACTTGGTCATCCCTAATGACATTGTTTGAATTATTTGCTATAACTGACGTACTTTTGTGTAATTTTATTTGCCAGTGAGTGATGACCCCCAAGAAGTGCTGCTAACCCAATCCCGCACCATTGACGAGCAACGTCGTCGTGTCCTG
>CAZGKX010000008.1:41797-57228 GCA_964525945.1 uncultured Legionellaceae bacterium | reverse complement strand
GTTGGGTTCTTAAATGCGGAGTTAAAAGGCATAAAATGGCCTAAAATTTTAAATGATCATTGCCGTGTTTTGGACACTTTGGTCATGGCTAAACAAAAACACCCTGGGCAACGAAACAGTTTAGATGCTTTGTGCAAACGCTACGATGTCGACAATTCGAATCGTCAACTGCATGGCGCATTATTAGATGCTGAGATATTGGCTTTTGTTTACCTTGCCATGACGGGCGGTCAAAAAAAATTATTTTTGGATATAGAACCGCATGGTTCACAACAACAAGTCAATGCTGCGCCATTTGTACCTTTAACCAGTCATTCTGCGGTGTTGTTTGCCGATGCTGAAGAATTGGAGCGTCATAACACCTTTCTGGAGTTTCTGGTTAAAAAATCGGGCACTAATTTATGGGGTGAGTCATAAATATAACTTTTTGATCAATATGTGCCGCATGTGATGTAAAATTGTACTATATTTACTTATGAAAACGGTAAATAATAGGATCCATCATGGAAGAATCAAATCAAATAAACGGTTGTAAATTACTTTCTCTCAGTGGTTTTTCTTTGGTTTTGAGCTTGGTGTGCCTGCCTATTGGAGCGGCTAGCGCAGAAAATCTCCCTTCGCAGCCCATGGCTTATATGAATCTGGCCGTCAACGAATTTGTTTATAACCCGCGTTCACTCGAATGGAAAGCCATTAACCATAAAGGAAAAGTTGTAAAAACAGGACGTGGTTCGGGTGGACAATCTTATTGCTCCGACATAAAGCGCTCTTGCCGAACCCCTGCGGGTACATACAATGTGATTGGAAAAGGTGGTCCAGGCTGTAAATCCAGTCGATACCCCGTGGGTAAAGGGGGAGCTCCCATGCCATATTGCATGTATTTCAGTAAAAACTATGCAATTCATGGCTCATACGATCTACCCAAGAGAAATGCTAGCCATGGCTGTGTCCGTGTCAGGCCAAGTGATGCAAAATGGTTGAACCAAAATTTTGTGGGCGTGGGGACACGGGTGGTTATTAAGCCTTATTGATCAATTGCAAAAAAATGCGAAGCTCAGGTGACTTGTATCCTATATCGGATAAAGAGCTTGAGTTTCGCAGGTTCAATTAATTTTCATCTTCGTCATCATCATCGCCCATACTGAATGAAGAGCCACAGCCACACGTGGTTTTGGCGTTGGGGTTGCGGATAATGAATTGCTCTTGGATGCCAGAAGTGAAATCAATTTCTGCGCCGTTGAGGTATTGATAGCTCATGACGTCAACAAGAATTTTAATGGAGGATTGTTGTTTGGAGCACATTTGCTGAATGACAATGTCATCTTCTTGAATTTGCTCATCAAAGGTAAAGCCATACTGAAACCCTGAACAGCCCCCACCCGTAATGTAAACGCGTAAATTTAAGTTGGGATTTTCCTCTTCAGCAATCAATGCTGCAACTTTGTCTGCTGCACTGAGCGAAATGGTGAGATGTTCCGCTGTTGAAGGGGTGGTGATTGCTTCTGAAGGTGACGCATTGATGGCGGCCATGGTTACTCCCGATTTTCAAGTATTTAATTAAGTATACACAATTAACGAATGATTTGTTCAATCACAGCTCCTCCCAAACATTGATTTTTTTCATAAAATACAATGTACTGGCCTGGAGTGACTGCGCGTTGTGGACTCGAAAACACCACGCAGTGTTGATCATTGTCCTGAGGCGATATCACGCAAGGAAATTCCGTTTGCCGGTAGCGTGTTTTTGCATAACACGTACGAGGCAAATCGTATTCATTCACAGGCGTTAACCAATGAATAGGGCCGCACATAAGGCCTTGAGAATAAAGCATTGGATGATGGCTGCCTTGTGCAACAATCAATGTGTTGGTGGCAATGTCTTTATCAACAACGTACCAAGGTTCATCATTGCTTTTTTGCCGCCCACCAATTCCTAAGCCCTGGCGTTGGCCTAACGTATAAAACATTAATCCATCGTGGCGACCTATGGTTTCATTGCCTGTGGTTTTCATGTCACCAGGTTTTGCTAACATAAATTCACTTAAAAATGTTTTGAATCGTTTTTCACCGATGAAACAAATGCCGGTTGAATCCTTTTTGGCTTGTGTGGCGAGTTGCAACTCGGATGCAATTTTTCGAATGTCTGATTTGAGGTAATCACCAATAGGAAACAACGTTTTGGTGAGGGCGTTAGGGTCGACGGCATGTAAAAAATAGGTTTGATCCTTTTCTCTATCTTTGGCTTTGAATAAAGCACCAATCCCATTGTGTAGATGCACTTTTGCATAATGGCCGGTGGCGATAAAATCAGCCCCCAACGTTAACGCATGATTTAAGAATGCTTTGAACTTAATTTCCTTGTTGCACAAAACATCGGGGTTTGGTGTGCGACCTTGTTCGTATTCATTGAGAAAATGATGAAAAACGTTGTCCCAGTATTGTTCGGCAAAATTGACGCTGTGCAAGGTTATATTGAGCTGATCACACACGTTTTGGGCATCTGCCAAATCTTGTGCGGCTGCGCAATAACCGTCTTTATCGTCTTGCTCCCAATTTTTCATGAACAGGCCTTCAACATGGTAACCTTGTTCCATTAATAAATAAGCAGCAACGGAGGAATCGACTCCTCCCGACATACCTAGGATGACTTTTGTTTTCATGGATGAGCGAATACATAAGTAAAGGCCGAGCAGTATACAGTAAATGAATGGATCATTTGAAGGTTTTATTAAGGTTATGCTACCATGTGCCCCCATATGTCCATGGCGTAGCAAGATGATGAAGATTTGTTTAAAGACCTATGCAAAACAATCCACGCAACAATGCGTTGTGGTTCATATGCAAAATCGTTTACCGGATCATATTCATGCCCCTTGTGAATTAACCTGCAAATTTCATGTTGAAGCGTGCAGCAATTATTTTTTAATGGTGTATGACGTGCAAGGTTTACTTGCTATCACCTGTCAACGCTGTTTAGGCGAATTTAATCATCCTTATTCAAATCAAACTCAATTGGCTGTGTGTGCAGATGATGCAACTGCTGAACGACTGATGGAGCATTTTGAATGCGTTGTCAGCCCTGACTATCCGCTGGATTTAAATGAGGTGTTAGCGGATGAATTGCATTTATTTTCACCTGAAAAACACTTGGATTTTGGTGATTGTGATCCTGAAATAAATCGCATAATTACAGATAAAACATAATTTATGCCTTTAACACTTGGATTGCGGACAAAAACTCGGTAAAATTCCGGCCTTACAAAAACAAATTGTTTAGGAGTAATACAATGGCAGTACAACAAAATAAAAAATCACGCTCAAGACGTGACATGCGCCGTTCACACGATGGGTTAACAAAACCAACGCTGTCTGTGAATGCAACCACAGGTGAAACGCATTTACGTCATCACATTACCCCAGATGGATATACACATGATGGTCGTAAAGTGATCGACACAGGTACTGTTTACGAAGAGCAAGAGTAACATCCTTGAACACCATTACCCTTGCCATTGATGCAATGGGCGGGGATCATGGCTTAACTGTTGTGATTCCAGCCTGTGTTCGGGCTGCGCGCGCCAATAAAAATTTAAAGTTAGTATTGGTGGGTGATCAGCAGCAAATTGTATCGCATCTCAAACGACATGGCGTTTCTATCCCAGCGAACAAGCAATTTTCTATCGTGCATACCCTTGAAGTGGTTGCGATGGATGAATTGCCTTCTCATGCGCTTCGCAATAAAAAACAATCATCAATGCGAATGGCCATTAATTTGGTCAAAGAAGGTGGTGCGCATGCGTGCGTGAGTGCGGGCAATACCGGGGCTTTAATGGCTACAGCACGTTTTGTGCTAAAAACATTACCCGGCATTGATCGACCTGCAATCATTGCTGAATTACCGACTGCAAAAGGGCGCACCCGTGTTATTGATTTAGGTGCTAATGTGGATTCTTGTGCCGAGCATCTCTTTCAGTTTGCTGTTATGGGTTCTGCTTTGATAAAAGCGCTTGATCACAAAGAAAAACCCACCATTGGGATATTAAATATTGGTGTCGAAGAAATTAAAGGCAATGATCAAGTGAAACGAACAGCACATATTCTTTCTGAATGTGAACTGATGAATTACGTTGGTTATGTTGAGGGCGATGATTTTTATTCAGGTAAAGTTGATTTAGTGGTTTGCGATGGGTTTGTCGGTAACGTGGCTTTGAAAGCAAGTGAAGGCATAGCAAAACTAATGATGTCTGTTCTTAAAGAGTCATTTTTAAGAAATACTTGGTCAAAATTAGTGGGTTTAATGGCTAAACCAGCGTTAGCTCATCTGAAAAAACGCATGGACCCTGCTCGATATAACGGGGCATCTTTGTTGGGTTTAAATGGCATTGTTATTAAAAGCCATGGTGGGGCCAACGAAATAGCGTTTCAATATGCAATCGAAGAAGCCGTTTTACAAGTTAAAAATAATGTGGTTGACTTAGTTCGAGAACAAATAACGGATTTTGTTAATCAGGGATTATTGCTTTAGGATATATTATGTCAGTGACAGCGTTTGTTTTTCCAGGACAAGGTTCTCAATCCATTGGCATGCTCAGCGACCTGGCCAATCAATACCCGTTGACCCTTGACTTGTTTGACAGTGTGTCGCAGCGATTAGGCTATGACGTTTGGGCTATGGTGCAAAACGGGCCTGAATCAAAACTCAATCAAACAGAACATACTCAAGTTGCAATGCTTACAGCGGATGTTGCCATATACCGTGTCTTGCAACAAGAACTTCCTATTGCTGCTAACCTCATGGCCGGGCATAGTTTGGGCGAATATGCCGCGTTGGTGTGTGCCGGCTCGCTGGAGTTGTCGGCTGCCGCGGCACTTGTTGCGAAGCGTGGGCAACTCATGCAGCAAACCATACCTTTAGGTTTAGGGGCAATGGCAGCCATCGTTGGTTTAACCGACGAACAAGTACGCTTGATTTGCGAGCAAGCCAGTACCAATGATCTCCAAGTAACCCCTGCCAATTATAATGCTATTGGTCAAGTGGTCATTGCCGGTCATACAATTGCTGTGGAAAAGGCGATCGTGCTTGCTGAAAAAATGAATGCACGCTTAGCAAAAATTATTCCGGTGAGTGTTCCTTGCCATTGTGACTTGCTCACGCCGGCTGCTGAAATGTTTATGGATGCTTTGCAAGAAACGCAATTTAACCCTCCTTTGTTACCCGTTATCAGCAATGTTGATCTCAGTATTTACACGACACCAGAACAAATCAGAACATTGTTGAAGCAACAATTGTATCGCCCAGTCCGTTGGGTCGAAACCATTCAACACATGAAAGAGAATGGTGTTGAATTGATTGTTGAATGCGGGCCTGGAAAAGTACTCAATGGATTAATTAAACGAATCGATAAGACCATCCAAACAATGAGCGTGCACGATCAAGCAAGCTTTCATTCTGCATTAACCCTTTTGGGATAAAATTTGCATTGAACATTTAAGAGGATATGTATTGTGGCAAATTTGCAAGGTAAAATAGCACTCGTAACCGGTTCTAGCCGCGGCATAGGCAAAGCCATTGCGTTAACTTTGGCTCAAAAAGGTGCTTATGTTGTGGGCACCGCCACCAGTGAAGATGGTGCTGCTGCAATCCAAGACATGTTACGACAATATAATTTAGAGGGAGAAGGTGTCGTTCTCGATGTAACTGCGCAAGAAAGTGTTGAAAATTTAATGACTCACCTCGCAGATCAGCATAAAATACCTTCTATATTGGTGAACAATGCCGGAATTACATGCGATAATTTATTGTTACGCATGGAAGATGATGAATGGTTTCGTGTGATTGAAACAAATTTAAACGCAGTCTATCGTTTGAGTAAAGCGTGCCTTAAACCTATGTTTCGCGCTCGATGGGGGCGCATCATTACCATTGGTTCTGTTGTTGGCGCAAGTGGCAATTCAGGGCAAGTCAACTACACTGCAGCGAAAGCTGGGGTGGTGGGGTTTTCGAAGTCATTGGCGCAAGAAATGGGCAGTCGGGGCATCACGGTGAACGTTGTAGCACCTGGCTTTATTGATACGGACATGACTGCAGCTTTGCCCGATATGGTTAAAGATGAGATGTTAAAGCGTATTCCAATGAAGCGCTTAGGCCGCCCTGAAGACATTGCTGAAACAGTGGCTTTTTTAGCCTCCGATTATGCAAACTATATCACCGGCGAAACAATTCATGTCAATGGTGGTATGTACATGGATTAGAGAATTGAATAAACTACCCAACAAATTTTTTTATAAACCGAAGAGGATATACAAGTTATGAGTACAGTAGCAGATCGAGTTCGTAAAATTGTTGTAGAACAATTGGGCGTTAAGGAAGAAGAATTAAGAAATGATGCGTCATTTGTGGACGATTTGGGTGCTGATTCTTTGGACACTGTTGAATTGGTTATGGCTTTAGAAGAAGAATTTGAAACTGAAATTCCTGATGAAAAAGCTGAAAAAATCACCACCATTCAAGAAGCGATTGATTACATTGAATCTAATTTAGATAAAGAATAATAAGACCCCGAGCTGCGTCAGGGAGAAGATAGCAAATTTTTGCTTTCTCCTCTCTTGCATGCATGACTCGGATTGTCTTTTAAAAGTCTTAAAAGGATAGTGTTAACCAGGTAACGCTCTATCTAATCAGGAGTAAAGCATTGAATACGCGGCGTGTAGTTGTGACAGGTATGGGTATGCTTACCCCAGTTGGTCTGAATGTTCAAGAAACATGGCGGAATATTTTAGCGGGCGTGAGTGGTGCTGGACCCGTTGAAGATTTCGATACAACAGACTATCCCACCAAAATTTGGGCAAAGGTAAAAAACTTAAACATTGAAGATTATGTTTCATTGAAAGATGCTCGAAAAATGGATTTGTTTACGCAATACGGCCTTGTTGCTGCAGAAGAGGCTTTGGCTGATTCTAAATTGATTATTGATAAAGAATTATCTTACCGAGCAGGTGTTGCGGTGGGTGCTGGCATTGGTGGAATTCAAACCATTACCAACAACCAAGAGCGGCTCATGATGGGTGGCCCAAGAAAAGTGTCGCCATTTTTTATTCCTGCGGGAATTATCAACATGGTGGCAGGGCAGATTTCCATCAAACATGGTTTGAAAGGCCCCAACATCTCTGTGGTTACAGCGTGCACAACCGGTACTCACAATATTGGCTTAGCAGGTCGCATGATTGCACATGGTGATGCAGACGTCATGGTGTGTGGTGGTGCTGAGATGACCAACACGCCTTTATGCCTGGCAGGTTTTTCCGCAGTACGTTCATTGTCAAAACGCAATGATGACCCCACAAAAGCGTCACGTCCCTGGGATAAAGATCGTGATGGTTTCGTGATGGGTGAAGGTGCTGGTATTTTAGTGCTGGAAGAATACGAACACGCCAAAGCACGAAATGCTCATATTTATGCTGAATTGGTTGGTTTTGGTATGTCTGCCGATGCTTATCATATCACGGCTCCCGACGAAGATGCTGATGGGGCATCAAGAGCATTGGAAGCCACTCTCCGTGACGCCGGTGTTAAACCCGAACAAATTGATTATATCAATGCGCATGGCACGTCCACGTATTTAAATGATATGAATGAAACCAAAGCCATTAAACGAGTGTTTAAAGAACATGCTTATAAATTAGCGGTTAGCTCCACAAAATCAATGACCGGGCATTTATTAGGTGCAGCAGGAGCGGTGGAGGCCATTTTTAGCATTTTAGCCATCCGTGATCAAATTGCTCCTCCTACCATTAATTTGGACAATCCTGATGAAGGATGTGATCTCAATTATGTGCCTCATAAAGCACAGCCTATGCCAATTACTTATGCATTGAGTAATTCACTGGGTTTTGGGGGGACGAATGGCAGTATTTTATTCAAGCGAATGGAATAAATGGAGCGAAGATGGTGCTCTTTTTTAATTGTTAGCGGTTTTTTTGTTGTTATTGCATGTTCGGTAGCAGGCGTAAAATTATACCGCCTGTTCTACCAACCCATGCTCACTGAGAACAATCAATCCAACATTGTGCAAATTGACCACGCCATGTCAGCCTCCGCATTTACTCATCGGTTAAAATCACGTCAATTGATTGCATCTGACCGTCTGTTTCTATTGCTGATTCGAGCACAAGGGTTTGCGGATAAGCTGAAAGCAGGTGTTTATCAAATAAAGCAGCACGAATCCGCCGAACAATTTTTGTACCGGGTCGTCACTGGGGATGTGCTTGTCGAATCATTTAAAATTATCGAAGGCACAACACAGCGTCAAATTTCTGCCAATCTGACCAAAGCCAAATTTTTAACGTACAACGACAGTGATTGGCAAGCCATTGATGTTAACCAACCTTCAGCAGAGGGATTATTGCTAGCAGACACGTACAATTATGATGCGGGAAGCGAGGCCAAGGTGCTGATACAACACGCTCATGCAAAATTGCAAGATTATTTGAACGACAGCTGGCAACATCGTGATTTAGGTTTACCGTACAAAACGCCCTATGAATTATTGGTGGTGGCCTCGATCCTTGAAAAGGAAACCGCCAGTGCCGAAGAAAAACGCATTATTTCTGGGGTGATTGTCAATCGATTGCGTAAAGGCATGCCGCTGCAAATGGATCCAACGGTTATATATGCGTTAGGATTGGCCTACCAAGACAAATTAGCGAAGCAAGATTTGCACGTTACTTCGCCCTATAATACCTATAAAAATCGAGGCTTACCGCCCACGCCCATTGCCATGGTGGGAAAAGAGGCGATTACGGCTGCCGCACACCCTCAAACACATGACTATTTGTATTTTGTTGCCAGTGGCAATGGTTGTCATGTGTTTTCATCGACTTATGATCAACAACGGCAAGCCATCGCTCGTTATTTAATCCACGCGCATTAAGGAATTTATAATGCAGAATAAAGGACGGTTTATTGTAATTGAAGGATTGGAAGGTGCAGGAAAATCTACAGCCATAAGTACGATTAAACGTTATTTAAATGATCTAAACATTGAGCTTTTAACCACACGCGAGCCAGGTGGCACTCATGTTGGCGAAGTAGCCCGCCATTTAATTAAAGAGCCATCCTCTGAACCCCTTGACCCACGCGCGGAATTGTTGCTTTTTTATGCCTCTCGAGTGCAATTGATTGAACAGATCATTCGCCCGGCATTGATGGATGGACGGTGGGTGTTGGCGGACCGATTTGAATTATCGACACTTGCTTACCAGGGCGGGGGGCGAAAGTTGGATCACGCCATGATTCATCAATTGTCTTCTTTTTGTGTGAAGAACATGCAACCTGATTTGATTATTTTTTTGGACATCAAGCCCGAACTAGGGTTGCAACGGGTGCAAAAACGTGGGAAATTTGATCGCATTGAGCAGGAAAAATTGTCTTTTTTCAATGATGTGTATCAAAGTTATCACCATCATATAAAAACAATGGATAACGTGGTCATTGTGGATGCCAGCAAGCCGCTGCCTGTTGTGCGAAATTTAATTCGTTCAGCCATAGAGAATTATGCAACAACTATCAACTGAAGCTTTGCCATCGCATGCCTCCATTTGGCAGCGTCTGCAACTGGCCATGCACAACCAACGATTACCGCAAGCATTGTTGTTGGTGGGGCCTAAGCATGCTTCCATTTTGCAATTTGTGCACCGCTTGATGTCGATTGTTTTATGTAAAAATGACACAGCACCATGCGGTTATTGCCAATCATGCCACCTTATATTGCAAGACACGCATCCAGATATTCGATATGTACGGCAAGATACACTGCACGGGCCGATTAAAATCGATCAAATCAGGGACTTGCAACAAACGGTTTACCAGACACCTCAATGTGGAACGCAACGTTTTATTGTGCTTGAAACCGCTGATAAATTGAACACAGCGGCGGCAAATGCTTTGTTAAAAATTTTAGAAGAGCCACCACGATCCACTCGGTTTATACTGATTGCCGATCAAGTAAGCAGTTTACCCGCAACCGTTAAAAGCCGTTGCCAACAGTACGTGTTTCCTACGGAACACCATGGCAATTCCAATGCTCCGTTGGATTATTTCATGACCAACGCGTATTATGCGGATTCGTCACAACGCGCTGCACTGTTGAGCAAAAGCTATGCCATTGTTGCTGCATTGTGTGATCTGGTGGAAGAAAAAACGACGGTTTGCCAAGTTGCTGGATTGTTCACCCAGCATGATTTGGCGGATGTGCTGTGGTTTTTTTATTTAATCACATCGCAAGCGATCTATTATCAGTTGATGGGAGAACCGCAATCGCATGAGCCTTTGCCCCAAACGCTCCTGCGTTTTTCGAAAAATGTACAATCGGTGCTGTTGTTTAAGCAATTAAGCAAAATTTTGGCGGTAACAAAAAAAACACATCAAAACATCACGTTAAACGCTACACTTACGCTTGAAGCCTTGTTATTGGGGTACCAAAAAGGAGACCTGTATGTTGGTTGATTCGCATTGCCATTTAAACATGATTGATTTAAATGAGTTTGATCATAACCTGGATGTTGTGATGCAACGTGCACATGAAAATGATGTGACCCATATGCTCAGTGTATGTGTGGAACTCACGGACGTGCCGGTTTTGTATAAAATAGCTGAACAATACAACAATGTCAGCATTTCTGTGGGCGTGCACCCCAACACGGAATTGGACGAAGAGCCCACTGCTGAGTCTTTAGCGACGCTTGCTAAACACCCTTCTTGCATTGCCATGGGTGAAACGGGACTGGATTATTACCGTTCGGAATCCGATGATTTTCAACGCAACCAACGAACGCGGTTTCGCGAACACATTCAAGCCGCAATCGCCACCTCTAAACCTTTGATTATCCATACCCGGCAAGCAGCTGCCGATACGTTAATGGTGATGCGAGAAGAACGTGCTGCAGATATCGGAGGGGTTATGCATTGTTTTTCTGAGGAATGGGGGATTGCCCGTCAAGCACTGGATCTTAATTTTTACATTTCTTTTTCAGGGATTGTGACGTTTAAAAATGCCACAATACTGCATGATGTTGCTAAAAAGGTACCCTTGGATCGCATATTGATCGAAACCGATTCGCCCTATTTAGCTCCAGTTCCTTTTCGGGGAAAACAAAATCATCCTGCTTTGGTCAAACATGTGGCGCTTGCGCTCGCTGAATTAAGACATGAGCGTTATGAAACTATTGCGGAAAGAACCACAGAAAATTTTTTTCAGTGTTTTAAAACCGCTCCATAATCCCAGCGATGTTTCGGTTTTATTTTTGCAATTTTCGGAATCGGTCATGAAAATTATTGTTTGCCTAATCATTGCATGCTTATCGACCTGGGCGTGCTCGCAATCCATCCAGTTAGACACCCTACAATCCCCACGTTTTTCTGTCTCTGCAAATCAATTACCCCCTCCTTACAATATTTTGCTCACCCAGCCTTTAATGACACCAACGCTAGAAAAATATTATCAGCGCAAAACCATTATTCAACCGCTCTTTGTCCAAGAGAATCAACAAAAACAAACCTATTCCCGCGTCATCATCATGTTGGTTGACACGAATAAAAGCAGAGACAACCCTACGGATGCTATCACCACCAAGGAAACAAAAACGGTGGAATTGGCGTTCATCACCATTAATTTTCAAGCGTTATCAAACAGCATGCAAAAAAATGTGAGGGAGACCAATATACCGTTTGGAGCACTTCTCCGCACCCATCATGTTAATGTAGAAACAAAAAACAGAGCGTATTTTAAGATCAAATGCGACGAACAGCTCAATGCACTCTTGGGCTGCCCCATAAATCACAACACCTATGGACGAATGAACACCATTGTGGACAGGCAAACCAAAAAATGGCTTGCTCAAGTGACGGAAATTTTACTTTGAATGCACTGAAAGGAAGGAGTACCATTCACGATTTCCAACTAATTTTTGGGCTCCTCAAATAGGTACCACTTCCTTTTAGCCCGGTCAAATAGAAATCTATACAAAATCTAAAGACTAAGTTTAATTTTAGTTACAGATCAAAGTACCCTGCGATCCATTGTGAGTCGATTTTGAACAACAATATGAGCATGCGTTTACATGTGGACCTGCGCAGACTGTATTTTTTTCATAACATGTGGCTGCGCCACTTGCCGCAATAGGTAAGGTTAGAGTTAAAAAAGTAATTGCTGCAATACAGAATTTTTGAATGGTATGAAACATTATGTTCTCCCAAAGTTTTAAACATCTATCCTTATATAGTTTAGTTGGATACACCTGAAATACAAACCAAAAGGATTATTTGATATTAATTTAGGCGATGCTGTCGGTAATTTGGGCCGCGACCGTAAGGATTTTTACGGTTGCGGCTCTGGGGTATTTGTTATTTGATCTTAATGCGAGGGGCTGCTGTCAAATTATCTTTTTCTTCCGTGCCTTTGAGGTTATGCAGCTGTCGTTTAGTTTGTCGGACCTGTTCAATGTTTTTATCCACATTGTCCTCTATTGTATTGACCAATGCTCGAACATGCGGGCCATTGATATGCCTTCTCGCAGCGTGTGTGGGCGAGTTTGACGCGTTGGATAATGTTTCACTGTCTGTTGATGCATTCGACGCGGTTTCCGTTTCTAGTGCACTGGGGTCCTTATCAGGAGTTTCAAACGCTTGGAGTGTTTGCCTATTTTGCCACATTTGTTCTGTGTAGGCGTCCCAATTGCCCTTAAGGTGGATGAACAATTGAATATTGTCGTGATCAAAATACTCAGAGGGTACTTGATAACCAGGATTATCACATATTTCGTCATAAAGGCATTCAGCGTATTGAGTTAACATGACTTGATCTTGCGGATAATCATTGAGCTCCACGGTTACAAATGAATCAACAAATATGTCATGTAAATAAATTTGCGCTTCGGAAAAATCTTGGTGTTGGTCTAAATTTTCAATTGCAAATGCATTGTTGGTTTGGTATTGAAGTAATGAAACTTTGGCAGCGATGGCTTCCAGTTGTTGAATCATAGAATCAGGAATAGACATGGTCACTCCAAATGGCTTTCTATATCAACTATAGTATTTGTTTTATATTTGGTCAAACAGGTTGATTGTCGGTTTTGAGTAGCCCGCAATTCACTAAGCTATTTGTGGGCTACATCGCAACGACATTCATGATCGGTGTGGAACTATTTAAAAAGGGCACTCTTCTAAAATTTGGCTCGTATTCTCTTGCTGAGTGGTTACGGGCGCAGGGCTTGATGCTAACAATTCATCAATCAATGATCGCATTTCGCCAGAAAGTATGGTCAACGCGGCGTCTTGCTGTTGACATCCTTCCTCCAACGCGCGAGTTTCATTGAATTCGTCCAGAAGATAATCAAGGCATTTGATACGTTTTAATACGAAATCTTGGGTCAATGTAAATTGGATGCGTTCATTCCAGATAAGGGACAGCTCCGCGACAGCCAAACCTTGTGCCAGAAGTGTCGTGATCTCATCTGCGGGCAACTCATAACCTTTGCAATTGAAACGTTTTTTTTCATTGTCGAGCGAAAACAACAGGCAATCGGAAGCAAGCTGAATATTTGGCGGTAAACTGGAAGGATTGTTGATCCACTCGGCAAATCGTATAGCGAGATTTTCAGTTTGTTGAAGGGGTTCAATACGAATACCGGGCACTGATTTTCGGAGCAAAGAGGTGAGTTGCGCTCCTTGATTCTCGCTGGAAGTATTGATGATCAAACGCTTTGAAACACTGTCAAAAAAAGCAGGCAGTCGTTTTTGCAAGCAAAACGCTTTTGGCAGCAACTCAAATTCTAAATCTTCTGACATTTGTGATTTTTCAGCCCGCTTCACCGGGTACCCGCGTTGCGTTTCTAAATTTTTTACCCGTTCAGTCAATAAACGATTGATGACTCCACGCGGCAATAAACGTTCTTCTTTTCCCATACAAATCATGGTGCAACCGGCAATTTCATGCACTATTTCGTCCGCAAAAGGTGGTAACCAACCATAAATGAAACGGGCATGGGGTGGGCATGGTTTCATGTAATCGGGTGATAAGCAGGTTGTCAAATCGGTTTCATCGCTCAGTTCATATTGGTACATCACTACGTTGTTAAACCACATCATTATCACCTTCAATTAAAACGAGAAGTATATATAGGTTTGTGAAGGGATATCAATATGATTTTTTTTACCACGAAGCATTGAACGCTAATGCATAAGACGTGAATGAGGGGGTGTTTTTGCCGATAACCGTGAACCAGGCGCCACCAATTAAGCCATAATTCTCACTGAAATTGTATTCCAGCGCTGGGGCGAGGGTAAACATATCACTGTTGCCACTACCAATATCATCGCGACCTATATTGTGGCGAGAAGGAAAAAGAAACAACAATCGACGCCTGCCTTTGATTTCAATCACAGGTATACCGTTCACTTGATCACCTATAAAACCTTCAAATGATGAGGCCAGCTGGTATTGAAAAAATCCCTCCATAACTGCCACCCAATTTTGAGTTAAACTCACTTCTGCCGCTGCGTCAATACTGAACATATGACCTGGGTTGATGACGCCTTTGGTGGCTGGCGTGCCCCCATAAACACTGTAGCCATTTAAATCAACAGGACTGGTATGAATATAAGTAAAACACAAATGGGAGTTGACATAATGATTGTCTTTGAATTTTGATAAATGTTGGATGTTTATCCCAATTCCTGTTTGATAACTGCCGGCCCCTGTGCCGTCTGTACCAATGTTATTGGGGTCCAAATGATCATAAATACCCGTAGGAAAGGTTTCTTGAAGGGTCAGCTTTAAATCTGATCCTAACCGACTTGTGCCTTGATCCAGCAGTTGCAACCCCAAAATAAGCGTTGTATCACCCATGTTACTTCCTGTTTCATGTTGATTTTGATTGATGACATAGGTTGGATCGAGTTCTATATCCATATGATCCATCATTCCATAAGAAATTTCTGGAATAAATTGGGTGTTGACGTACTTAGGGAATTGCGTAGGCGCCCAATCGCGGTTATAGATGCCATAGCTTGGGGCGTAGAAGGAATAAAATTCAAAATTAGTTTGTCCTTTTGGCAGTGCTTGTCCGGAAAGAGCAATTAAGGGACCCACAAACCAAGGGTCATCGTCGGCTATAGCCGGTGTTTCTAGGAGCAAGGAGGCAATTATGCCTAGAATCAAAGATGCTTTTTGGGCCATAACGGTTACTGTTTGAAGAGCGATGATTTTAAAAATGCGGTAATATCCTGTAGAGTAGCCGACTTTCAATGCTATGGAAATACCATATGAAGCCAATTGTTTATTTAAATCCTGCCAAACAAAATGCCATACGTCGGGGCCATCCTTGGATTTTTCCAAAGGCCATTGCGCGTCAAAAGGGGGCGTTTGTAACGGGCG
>CAZGKX010000008.1:40627-41787 GCA_964525945.1 uncultured Legionellaceae bacterium | reverse complement strand
CTTGTGGATATTCGAACAGCCGATGATGAGTCTTTAGGTGTGGGTGTGTATAACGAACATTCGCTTTACCGTGTGCGTGTCTTGGCATACGCTTCGGAAACGGTTGATTTATCCTCTATGCCGATGTTGGTGAAACATCGCCTTCATCAAGCGTTACAACTACGCAATAACCTTAACTTACCCAATGCATCGACCACTGCGTATCGTTTGTTTAACAGCGAGGGGGACGGCCTTTCGGGGTTGACAATCGATCGTTTTAATCAAGTTTGTGTGATTTCGAGTACCGCTTATTGGGTGGAAGCGCATAAAAAAATAATTTTAAACTGCCTGCAAACACTTATGCCTAATGATAAAATTCTTTGGTTATCCCAATCCAAACCACTGGCACAAGATGGTTGGCACGATAACTGCGAGGAAACGATTGCGGGTAAAGAGGAAATTTTAGAAGTAGGTATTCGTTATGCCATCGATTTTGCAACCATGCAAAAAACGGGTTTATTTTTGGATCAGCGTGAAAACCATCAACGTTTAGCGGCACTGGCGCATGGAAAACGAGTGTTGGATTTGTACACGTATACGGGTGGGTTTGCCTTGCATG
The DNA here is from genome assembly GCA_964525945.1 of uncultured Legionellaceae bacterium. Lineage (GTDB taxonomy): Bacteria > Pseudomonadota > Gammaproteobacteria > Legionellales > Legionellaceae > CAZGKX01. The sequence goes on along the minus strand of CAZGKX010000008.1, from coordinate 41,189 downwards.
CAGCGAAAGCTGGTGCTGTTCATGTGACGGCCGTTGATAGTTCAGAGCAAGCGATTGGTTTGGCGCAACAGAATGCAACTCTGAATCAAATTGAAGCGATTGAGTTTATCGAAGCGGATGCTCGAGATTTTTTAGTAAAAGCAGGAGAGTATGATATTGTGGTGTTGGATCCACCCAAGCTTGTGCCGTCGGTTAAACATTTGGAGCGCGCAAAAAATTATTACCGTTTCTTACACCGGGAAGTGTTCAGGTACATGCGTTCAGGCACATTGCTGATGACGTGTAATTGTTCCTCTGCTTTGAGTGCTTCAGCGTTCAGTGAATTGGTAAGTGCTCAAGCCGCCGCTGTGGGAAAAACTGCGCGCACCTTGGGCATATACGGAGCTGCCAGCTGCCACCCGACTTTAGCAGCATTTCCAGAAGGACATTATTTAACCGCAATTTTATTGGCAGTAGAATAAGCGGGTATTATTTTAGGGAGAAATGCAATGACATTGCTACAAAAGGATAAGTCTTGTTTATTGATCATTGATGTTCAAGAAAAATTAACGCCCTTGGTTTT
>CAZGKX010000008.1:36968-40617 GCA_964525945.1 uncultured Legionellaceae bacterium | reverse complement strand
TTACACCCTGAGCACTTGATCACACGTTGCCAATGGCTTATGCGTTTGGCCAGTGAATTGGACGTCCCGTTCCTCGTCACAGAACAATATTCAAAGGGGCTGGGGCTTACGGTCGAACCACTCAGGCAATTTATGCCGGGCACTACGGATATTGATAAAGTGCATTTTTCTTGTTACCGCGATCCTGCTTTCCTCAAACATTGGCAAATAGTGAACAAAAAACAAGTTATTTTGGCTGGGATAGAAACGCATGTTTGTGTCTTGCAAACTGCCATGGATATGTTGGGTGCAGGGCTGGAAGTTTTTGTTGTGGTCGATGCCGTGAGCAGTCGTCATGAATTGGATCATCGTTATGGTTTGAAACGTATGAAACAAGCGGGTATTCAACTCATCACAGCAGAAATGATTTTTTTTGAATGGTTAGAGCAAGCGGGATCGTCCGCATTTAAATCGCTCAGCCAAGCCTTTTTACGTTAACAAGAGGGAATAACCACAATGAAATTGAATGATCAAATTGCGGTGGTTACAGGTGGAGCTTCGGGTATGGGTCAAGCCTGCGCGAAGATGTTAACGGAAAAAGGTGTTCACGTTGTTGTTTGGGACAAGCACATTGAAAACATCACTTATCAAAACGCCATTGCTTGCGATGTCAGTTCTGCAGAAGACGTGGAGCATGCGATGGCTGAAACATTGAGGCGAGTCGGGCGTCCAAGAATTTGCATCAATTGTGCAGGTATCGCCCCAGCAAAACGCATGGTGGGTAAAGAGGGTGCTATGCCCTTGGCTGCGTTCAAGCAAGTGATTGATATTAATTTAGTGGGCACATTTAATGTGATGCGCATCCTCGCTGAAGCCATGACACGGCTTTTACCCATAGAGGGTACAGAGGAACGTGGTGTTATTATTAATACGGCATCCATTGCTGCTTTTGAAGGGCAAATTGGACAAACGGCATACAGCGCTTCGAAAGGTGGGATCGTGGCAATGACTTTACCCGCGGCTCGTGAATTGGCGCAATATGGTATTCGCGTTAATACTATCGCGCCGGGATTGATTGCAACCCCTTTGCTTTTAAATATGCCTCAAGAGGTGCAAGACAGTTTAGCTGCAACCGTACCGTTTCCTAAGCGATTGGGCAAACCGGATGAGTTTGCATCATTGGTGGTGCATCTCATTGAAAATGAAATGTTAAATGGTGAGGTCATACGCCTTGATGGTGCTTTACGCATGCAAGCACGTTAGGGTCTGTCGACAAGCCCTCGCTTGCATGCATTAAAAAACGTTATGCAGGTTCCAAAACCGGCTCGTCGCTGCATTCGGGCAATAATAATTCGGCTATGTGAAGGCTGTTGATTTGATACCTGCCTGCCAATAATTCCTCTTTAATGAATTCAATTTTGTTTTCGTTGGTTTCCTTGCAATCAAAAAGCGCTGATTTCAGGGCAGCCATTTGGCCGGCGATGTCACTAAAATTTAAACGATCCATCAAGATAGACTGGTTTGATTGTTCAGCGTTTTTGATCATTGTGTTTTCCTTGTTTTTTGATTTCTCACAGTTATCGGCAACAAACGCAAAAACTTTAGCAAAAATTTACAAGTTGCGTTAAAATTTTCGCATCATCCATTCCATAGAAAACATAGACGATGCATTCACATGATTTATTTCAACAAGCCCAAGCAATCATTCCAGGCGGCGTAAACTCCCCGGTACGTGCTTTTAAAGGTGTAGGTGGCGAACCTATTTTTTTTAAAAAGGGTAAAGGGGCGTATCTCACCGATGTTGATGATCAACGATACATTGACTATGTTGGTTCATGGGGACCATTAATTTTAGGGCATTGCCATGAAAAAGTGTTGGCTGCGGTGACGGAGGTCTTGCAAAGTGGTATGAGCTTTGGCGCACCCACTGAACTTGAAATCCGGTTGGCTCAGAAAATCATTGCATTGATGCCATCCATTGAAAAAATTCGTATGGTCAATTCTGGAACAGAAGCAACCATGACTGCGATTCGTTTGGCCAGAGGCTATACCCACAAAACTAAAATTATTAAATTTAATGGATGTTACCACGGCCATAGTGATGGTTTATTGGTGAAAGCAGGTTCGGGTCTGTTAACCCTTGGGATTCCATCTTCTCCTGGGATTCCTGCTAGCATCACCGAACATACATTAACAGCGGATTTTAATGATTTGGCTCAAACCGTTCAATTATTTGAACAATTTAAAACAGAGATTGCTGCCGTCATTGTCGAACCCATTGCAGGAAACATGGGTATGGTTATGCCATCCCTCGATTTTTTAAATGGTTTGCGCGCACTCTGTGACGCTTATGGAGCTGTTCTCATTTTTGATGAAGTCATGACGGGATTCCGTGTTGGCCTGGGGGGCGCTCAATCGTTGTATGAAATAAAGCCCGACTTGACGACGTTGGGTAAAGTCATTGGCGGAGGAATGCCGGTCGGTGCACTGGGTGGCAAGGCGGAGATAATGGATTGCTTAGCACCGCAGGGTCCGGTGTACCAAGCTGGCACGCTTTCTGGAAACCCTCTGGCAATGGCTGCAGGACTGGCAACACTCACTGAAATTGAGAAGCCTGATTTTTTTCGACGATTGGCAACGATTTCTCAGCAGTTAATACAAGCGTTGCAAGACGTATCCCATGCTTTTCATGTTCCCTTTTGTGGTTCATCGGTGGGCGGAATGTTTGGTTTTTGCTTTAATAAAAAACTTGCTGTGATGAATTATGCCGATGTCGCTCAGTCCAATGAAACGCTCTTTCGGCAATTTTACCATGGGATGTTGCAAGAGGGTGTGTATTTCGCACCATCGATGTTTGAGGCGGGCTTTGTTTCCAGTGCTCACGGTTTGGAAGAAATTCGTTTCACCCAACAAGCAGCAGAAAAAGTATTCGCAGCAATTGCAAAAGCTTGATATTTGAAAAACGTATAGGTAATCTTCGCCCCATGCAATTTTGGTTTGGAGGAGCAAGTGCAAAGGATTGAGATTTATCAAGTTGATGCCTTCACGGACAAAGTGTTTTATGGAAATCCTGCTGCAATTTGTTTACTGAAAGAGTGGTTAAATGATGAGCTTCTCCAAGCGATAGCGCTTGAAAACAACCTGTCTGAAACAGCGTTTGTGCTAGAAAACAAAAATGAATTTCAATTGCGTTGGTTTACACCTCGAGGGGAAATCAACTTGTGTGGCCATGCCACCCTTGCCGCAAGTTTTTTATTGTTTGAATTGAACAAATGCTCACCTGATAGCGTACAATTTACCACATTGAGTGGACCATTGATTGTCAAAAAGAAAGGCGCTCGATTAACCATGGATTTTCCGCGGGTTAACCACTCAGCCCTTGAACCTCCCAACTTGTTATCCAACATTGTGAATAAACCCATCATTGAGTCCTATGAAAGTGAATTGGATTACTTGATTTTGCTTGAAGATGAAAATCAGCTGCAGCAAGCGCAAGTGGATTTGAAGTTGTTGATGAAACTCCCGCGCCGAGGGTTGATTTTAACCGCCAGAGGTGGGGACGTGGATTTTGTTTCCCGTTGTTTTTATCCAAAGCACAACATTCCTGAAGATCCAGTGACAGGCTCTGCACATTGCGTGTTGGCCCCTTTTTGGTCACAACGCCTTGATA
>CAZGKX010000008.1:0-36958 GCA_964525945.1 uncultured Legionellaceae bacterium | reverse complement strand
TTTTAGAAAAGGGGATGTTTATTGTGATGTTCTTGATGATCGGGTGCTTATTTCAGGTTTTTGTAAATGGTATTCAAAGGGGTGTTTGGTCATTTAATTTTTAATCACATCAAGGAGCGACTGGTGTCAAAATCAATGGGTAAACAATTCAAAACCTTAGTCAATACACAAGCTCCTTTGCAAATTTTGGGAACCATCAATGCCTATGCTGCTATGCTGGCTGAGCATGCTGGTGCTCAAGCCATTTACCTTTCCGGGGCAGGCGTTGCCAATGCATCTTATGGGTTGCCAGATCTCGGCATGACAGGTCTTGCTGATGTACTGGATGATGTTCGACGGATTACCCAAGCATGTTCATTGCCCATGCTGGTCGATGTGGACACCGGCTGGGGGCATGCATTTAATATTGGCCGCACTGTAAAACTCATGGAACAAGCAGGCGTGGCGGCTATTCACATTGAAGATCAAGTGGCTGCGAAGCGGTGTGGGCATCGTCCTAATAAATCCATTGTATCCATCCAAGAAATGGAAGATAGAATTAAATCAGCCGTTGATGCTCGTCAAGATGCTGATTTCGTGATCATGGCACGCACCGATGCTTATGCGATGGAAGGAATGAATGCTGCTTTGGATAGAGCTGCTCGATGTGTCGAAGCTGGGGCAGATATGCTGTTTCCAGAAGCTTTAACCACTTTGGACGAATACCGGGCGTTTACATCCCATCTGAATGTCCCGGTGTTGGCCAACATCACCGAATTTGGTAAAACACCCTTATTCAGTAAGGATGCATTAAAACAGGTGGGTGTTAAATTAATACTGTACCCCTTGAGTGCTTTCCGTGCGATGTCTTATGCTGCATTAAATGTTTATGATTCCATTCTTGAGCAAGGCACGCAACAAAAAATGCTTGATCACATGCAAACACGTGATGACTTGTATCAGATCTTAAGGTATGGTGATTATGAAAAAAAACTTGATCAATTAATGGAGACAAAGGATGGTCAATAAATCATCAGGTTTGGCCGGGGTCATCGCAGGACAATCCGCCATAGCTACCGTAGGACAAGCAGGTAAAGGGCTTAATTATCGAGGTTATTCGTTAGATGATCTGGCACAATATGCGTCTTTCGAAGAAGTTGCTTATTTATTAATCCATGGGCAACTGCCTACGCGTACAGAATTAGCGACTTATATTAACAAGCTGGTTTCTTTACGCCATTTACCGGACACGTTGGCTCAGGTCTTAAAATTAATACCCAAAGAAACCCATCCCATGGATGTGTTGCGTACAGCATGCTCCATGTTGGGTACACTCGAACCTGAAGTCAAATTTGAACAACAATATGACATTGCCGATAGGCTTTTGGCCTTGTTTCCAGGCATGCTTTGTTATTGGTACGCGTTTCATCATCAAGGTCGCGAAATCAGCGTTGAGAGTGACGAACCGACCGTAGGTGGGCATTTTTTAACGTTATTGCACGGCAAAAAACCTTCATCGCTGCACCGTGATATGATGAATGCTTCGCTTATTTTATACGCGGAGCATGAATTCAATGCCTCGACCTTTGCCGCGCGCGTCACAGCAGCAACTTTGTCTGATTTTTATTCCACGATCACCTCGGCAATTGGTGCATTACGTGGGCCTTTGCATGGTGGTGCGAATGAAGCAGCCATGGAATTGATCGAGCGTTTTAAAAGCCCGCAAGATGCCGAGCAACAATTGATGGTGATGTTGAACAATAAAGCGAAGATCATGGGATTTGGACACCGTGTTTACAAAGATTGTGATCCACGTTCAGACATCATCAAAGCTTGGTCGGCTAAATTGGCTGAAGCAAAAGGTGATCATTTATTGTTTGCGATTTCTGAACGTATTGAAGCTGTGATGCGCCGGGAAAAGGATATTTTTCCGAACCTCGATTTTTACAGCGCTTCGGCATATCACTATTGTGGAATTCCGACGTCTTTGTTTACACCCATATTCGTTATTTCTCGTATCACGGGTTGGGCGGCGCATGTGATTGAACAACGTGCAGATAACCGTTTAATACGGCCTATGTCCGAATACATTGGCCCGGAAAAACGCGCTTATACCCCTATTGATGGAAGAGCTTAATTAATTTATTGGCAAGAGGTGATCCTGCGATGCATGCTTACGTAGAAGATAATTTAAAACCTGATTATGATGCGGTCATAAGTGATCTTGCAGATTATGTTTTGTCCACTCCCATCCAAAGTGCGGACGCTTATGAAACGGCCCGCTTGTGCTTAATGGACACGCTTGGCTGCGGGATGCTGGCATTGAACTTTCAAGAATGCACCAAATTAATGGGCCCTGTTGTTCCTGGTGCCCTATTTGCAGGGGGAGCACGCGTTCCTGGTACCTCTTATGAACTTGAACCTGTGCAAGCAGCGTTTAATATTGGCACCATGATTCGCTGGTTGGATTTTAATGACACTTGGCTTGCGGCCGAATGGGGGCATCCCTCTGACAATTTAGGGGCAATTTTAGCGGTTGCTGATTATATCAGCCGTAAAAATGTACGTGAAGGCAAGCCGTCTCTTGTCATGCAAGATGTGTTAACAGCAATGATCAAAGCACATGAAATACAAGGCTGTATGGCCCTTGAGAACAGTTTTAATGGTTGTGGTTTGGATCATGTGATTTTGGTCAAATTGGCAAGCAGTGCTGTGGTCGGTCCTCTCTTGGGCGCTGATAAACCCATGCTGCAAAGGTTGTTGTCCCACGTTTTTGTGGATGGGCAGAGTTTACGTACGTACCGCCATGCACCCAATGCTGGCTCGCGTAAATCATGGGCGGCCGGTGATGCTACCGCTCGTGCAGTACGTCTTGCATTGATTGCACAAACAGGTGAAATGGGGTACCCCAGTGCTCTAACGGCACCAAAATGGGGTTTTTACGATGTGCTTTTCAATGGTAAACCGTTTAAATTCCAACGATCTTATGGCAGTTATGTCATGGAAAACGTGTTGTTTAAATTGTCTTATCCCGCTGAATTTCATGCGCAAACAGCCGTGGAATGCGCTGTAAAATTGCACCCTCAAACATTGGCTCGATTTGACGCCATTGAGCGCATTGAACTCATCACTCACGAATCAGCCATTCGAATTATTAGCAAGCAAGGCGCGTTGCATAATCCTGCTGATCGTGATCATTGTTTACAATACATGGTGGCGATTGCCTTGCTCAAGGGGGATTTGCAGGCGGAAGATTACGAGGACAATGTGGCCGCGGATCCTCGCATTGATGCGTTACGTAAAAAAATGCACGTGACTGAAAGCACAGATTTTTCTCGGGATTACCACGCACCAGACAAGCGATCCATTGCCAACAGCATTAAAGTGGTCTTCAAAGATGGTTCAGAAAGCGAATGTGTGACCATTGAGTACCCGATTGGTCATAAACGCCGACGTGAAGAAGGCATCCCTGTTTTGATTGAAAAATTCAAACGTAACTTAGCGACCCGTTTTTCACAAGAAAAAACAAGTGAAATTACGCAAAAAATGAACGACACCAACACCTTAAGCACGATGTCTGTTGTTGATTTTATGGCCATGTGGTGCTAAATAAACTGAGCCGCGCCCGTAAAAAAGCGGAAGTTTCTACCGGGAACGGCTCAGTGTCCTTCCACTAAATTTTACGCTTTATCCCCGCAATGGACATGACCTTTGTTGCAATTTCCTCTATGGAATACCGTGTCGAATTGATAAAAGGAATGTTCTCGTGTTTATACATTTCTTCGACTTCTCCAACCTCAAGGCGGCACTGATCAGCAGAGGCATAAAGGGAGTTTGGGCGTCTTTCGGTTCGAATTTGTTGAAGTCGTTGTGGCTCAATGGTTAAACCAAACAATTTCTTTTTGTAAGGGCGCAGCGACTCAGGTAGCCTAAATTCTGATAAATCATCCTCGGTAAAAGGATAATTAGCCGCTAAAATTCCAAATTGCAAGGCCATGTACAAACAACTTGGTGTCTTGCCGCAGCGTGATACTCCAATCAAAACAATATCGGCGCGTTCATACCCACGTATCTTAACACCATCATCGTAAGTCAACGCAAAATTGACGGCTTCAATACGTCGGTCGTAGGTTTTGCTGTCTGATAATCCATGGGCACGACCAACTGCATCTGACGCCTGTATACCCAGCTCATGCTCCAATGGATCTAAAAACGTGTTGTATAAATCAAAGACGCAAGCATTTGCTGTGGTGATAAGTGTCGCAATCTCAGGGTTGACCATGGTGATAAAAACGATAGGTTTGGTCCCAGTTTGTTGAAAACACAGGTTTAAATGTATCACTACGGCTTGTGCTTTCTCGAGGGAATCGACGTAAGGAATGGTTTGTTTTTCAAATTGAATACGTTCAAATTGAGTCATTAAACTGTTGCCTAAAAACTCCACCGTAATGCCTGTGCCATCGGAAATCATAAAAACGGATCGCTTCATTCTTTATCCTGGGTTTTTTGTTTCAGCAAAAGAGGGCTTCCACCAAACGCGCATTCCTTTCGCCTCTTTACGGAGGAGTATATATATGCATCATATACTTGGCAATGTAAATAGTATCTGCTATGTTGATTTATATAAGAATTTGATAATACATTAAATCCGGGTGAATCGTTATGGAACCTGATCGTTATCAACACAGCCATAAGCACTATATTATTGGTATCGTTTGCTTGGTCATTAGTTTGGGTTTGTTTGCGACAAGCATTTATATATTGCCTTATCTGTGGTTTGGTTGGCACTATAATATGCCGGAATTTATTCTTAATTGGCTAAATTCATTGCAAAGTGATTATCAGTTTAAGTCCGCATCTGCTTCGTGGTTGATTTTTCTAGGATTTTTTCTGCCAGCGCTTATTTTTGCGATTGTTGCTGATATTATGTCGAATCGAATTGATAATGAGATTCACGGAATAACACCTAAAAAAACAGTAAGGCAACCTCAGGCTCCTAGAGATAAAGAATCGTCTAGCCTTGCTTTGAGGATTATTTTAATTGTTATTTTGGTCTTTTTGGCTGCTGAATTATTCCAATGGGCAATTTCAACCACGCCACAGGAGTTGCGATGAGCTGGTTTAAAAAACGTAAAATTAAAAAAACATTGAAGCAATTAAAATCGATGCAGCAGTACCGTACACTTAACCAACCCTCGGACAAAGTGATTGGTAAAGAAATTTTAGCTTATCATGGGTTGGCGGCAATTTATCAATCGTTGCAAGGCCATGTTCAATTTCCCTTTGCAAGAGAGCAAAAACTGGCTTGTTATCGCGCGGCCGCGGCATTGAATGATGAAAAGGGCCAATATTTACTGGGTAAAGAGTTGGTTGAAGAAGCAAATACCCGAAAAGCACTTCAAGAGGGCGAAATTTTTGCTTCTCAAAGCAACGAACGTTATATGAATTTGTTGTATGAAGAAGCCCATGGTTTTTTATTGGAAGCAGAAAAACATCGCCATATTCAAGCGCAACGCTTACGCGGTTTATGTTACATCAATGGGTGGGGCGTTCCGGTGGATAAAAACCAAGGGTTTGATCTGATCATTGCCAGTATTGAACAAGAAAACAGTTGGGATCGTGTTCAAAAAGTATTTGCGGCTATTGGTATAAACAAACCAGAATTTTTTTCTGAATTGTTTCAGCACAGGAATAAAAAATAATGGCGAGTGAGTGAAAATAAATTAAAACCTTCTAAAATTTAACCAATCACTTTAAAATAGTGTTTATCCAAGTCCATCACTTCCACCGATAACTGGATGCTTAAATTCGATTCATAAGGTTGAAAAAAATTAAGCATTATTTTTAATATTTCATGACCCAACTGATGCTTATGTTTATCGCTCCTTCCAGCTAATATTTTTATGGTTAGATGTGCAAATGCATTTTTGGCCTCGCACTCACCAATAAAAAATAATTTTCTTGGAATGCATCTACTTTTACAGCTGGAAATATCGGTTGGTAATTTTTCTTGCAAAAATTTGTGCAATGTTAAAAACAAGGGTTTAAAATCAAGGGCACTATTGTCAATAAGCCTCGATTCATCATCAATATTTTTGCTGTATTCTAAAATCAAATGTGGCATGGTCACCTCTTAAGCATCAACAAATTCAATTATTACAACCCAAACTGGCCAAGAGGATCTGTAATAAATCTTCATCTTGTTGCGTTGTACCTTTAAGACTTCACGGGCGTTATTGTGATTTGCCTCGCATGTCAATTTCCCATGTATCAACCACATGTCCATTTTGGATAATATGGAATTTATCATGCAAATTAATGGTCGGATCGCAATGCGGGACAATAAGCTCAAGAACATCGCCATTCTGAGGTAAAGTGCCCCCTGGCAATGCCGTTATTTTTCCATGCTCGTCTCCAAAGCCAGCCCAATCATACACGAGTTGATGGCGATTGATGATTTTAGGCTTGTTACTCCCATCAACATAAATGGATTTTGTACCCGCATCGACCGTGACATGCTCTGGCCTATTGTGGCTGATCACAGTGGTTAACAACGTCATTGCCGGTTTAAAATTGCCAAATGCTGCCGGGGTTTCTTTTGAACCAATACCTGCGTATTCAACATCCATAACAGTGTAAGATCCCGGTTGAATCTCTGTCACTTCCGGCACCAAATAATCGATGTCATACGTACCTGTTCCAGTCCCCGTTACGATCGGACAAGGCAAACCTTGTTTTTTAAACTCCAAGGCTAACTTGCCGGCCATGCTCATAACGGCAAGGGATTTTAATTTTCTTTCCTCATAGGCGTGAATGTGTTGTAAATTACCTGCATAACATTGAATGCCCATGAATTTTAACCAAGGGCTTTGTTGAATATTGAACCCCAATTCCAGCGCCCGTTCTGCTGCAACACCGGTTCGCCCTATGCCTGCATCCACATCAACCAAAACATTTATTTTTTGTTTGATTTTTTGACCTGCCTCATTCAAGTCGAAGGCATTTTGAGTGTTGTCTGTGACGATCAATGTATCCGGTGCCAGCAAGGCTAACTCTGTAAAAGCGGCTATTTTATAAGGGGTCACAACAGGGGATGTAATTAAAACAGAGGATAAACCTTTTTGAATTAAAACGGCTGCTTCGGAGATTTTGGTCGTGCATAAACCAATAGCACCCAACTTCATCTGCAAGGCCGCCAGTTTTGAACATTTGTGGGTTTTACAATGGGGTCTAACATGGATATTGTGTTGTGAGGCATGCTGCTGCATGGTCAATAGATTGAATTGCAACGCATCAAGATCAATGATGAGGCAGGGTGTATCCAACTCATATTTGTGCAGTCCTATCAAATTTTTGCTCATAATGCTCCAGTTTTTTTGTTCAATTCTCATTTTTATGTTCCCAAATTTAAATCATCAAATATGCGCTATTTTTTACAAAATTGTTGGTGAAATAGCAATTGTTTGAATGCTTCGCATACCATAAATTCATTATGGGCTAGGGTCGGTTGACATATATGGACCCTAGTATGTTAGACGATATATGCGAGAATTTTTAGCTTAAAATCGCATGGTTTCTTTCATCGAGCTCTTCTTCTAGGGCACTGTATTCTATCTCAGCAACGGAGTTTGTATCGAGCAAGGCAGGCGCTTCGAACAAAGAGGGGATAAGTAATTTTAATTGGGCTAATTCATTGTCACTGTTTATTTTTGCCGCGTCTTGTATGATCTTCTTTTGTGCCAATGTAATATTACCATTCATCTGCGCTTGGTTTAATAAATCATATTTCAACTTGTTTAGCATGCTGATACTGGTGGTAGGTGATTTTGAGCCGCGAGGAGAGGACATTATAAATTTATTGCTATCAGGTTCGCCCGCAATTTCCCACTTAACGACGACCACATAATAATCCATTGGATTCATAGAGGTTTGTAGCGCTACAAAACATATATGCCTACGCAGTTTATCCAAAGCTTCGTGCTTTATGAGTGCGGCGAAACGATCGTCATCATTTTTAGCGCATTTCTCCGCAAGAGATAACTTATCATAGCGTTGAGATAATCGATGTATAATATCAACAAACAAATCATCTTGACCGTTGTTCGCTTTTCGCCTTAATTGCTTCAAAAATGTTTCAATTTCATTGAGCGAAGTAGACTCTTGAAAACGTATATCGTTCTGAAATGCAAGATTTGGTGAGTAATGGCGCACAAACACCCGATTAAACTGGGCGAGAGCGGTCACGTCCGCTAACTCAGTATACAGAGCAGTGATTGCCTTGAGAGACTTTGTCCATAGAGTGGAATGCGTTTTTTGGAAAAAGGTTAGTTGACGCTCCCCATAAGTGTTTTTTAATTGTTGACGCATCCTTTCTTGAATATTTACAAGAGATGCTAGCTCCGTGGGTAATGTAGCAAAATCAAAAGGCATATCAAGACGATCCAGAATTTAAATGATTGTATGGCGTTGCTTTTGATGCTGTTATATCAATTTTTACTGAAAAAATCTACGTCGTGGTATGATGACTACTTTACCTAATCGATGTTCTGCCAACGCTTTTCTCACCTTAAAACATTATCCGCCCAGACCAAATTGTAAAAAATGATTCAACAATTCCATTCCATGCTCCGTTAAAATGGCTTCGGGGTGGAATTGCAACCCAAACAAGGGGTAGTCCCGGTGCGATATCGCCATAATCGTCTGATCCGCAACAGCGTCAATATTAAAACAAGCTGGAAGTGTGCGCGGATCAATGGCTAACGAGTGGTAACGTGTAGCCTTGAAAGGATTGGGTAAATTTTTAAACAAATTTAGCTTGTGATGGTGAATAGGTGATGTTTTACCATGAACGATTTCTGGGGCTTCTATGATTTGAGCCCCAAAGCAATGCCCAATGCACTGATGCCCCAAGCATATGCCTAGGATGGGTATATCACGGTAAAAATGTCGAATAACCTCGAGGGAAATGCCTGATTCTCGGGGTGAGTTTGGTCCAGGAGAAATGACCAAATAAGTGGGGTTCAATTGTTTTATGGTGTCGATGTCAATCTTATCGTGCTGGAAAACCAAAACGTCTTGCCCCAAGCATTGAAAATAGCGCGCAATATTGTAGGTAAATGAATCATAATTGTCGATGATTAAAAGCATAAATGACGGTTTATCCTGTTTTGAATTATTTTATAACGAAAATTCATCACCTAGATAGACTGCTCTCACCTGTTGATTGGAAAGAATGGTTGCAGGAGAGCCTTCGCAAAGAATTGTACCTTGATTGACGATATAAGCGCGTTGGCAAATGTCCAAGGTTTCACGGACATTGTGATCGGTGATCAATACGCCGATTTGTTTGTCACATAAATGTGAAATTATCTTTTTTATGTCCAACACCGAAATTGGATCGACACCCGCAAAAGGCTCGTCCAATAATATGAAGGCAGGTTCAATGGCTAACGCCCTGGCAATTTCGACGCGCCGTCGTTCACCCCCTGACAAACTCATGCCCATACTTTTACGTAAATGTGCAATATGAAATTCTTGCAGCAATTGTTCGAGTTTATCTAAACGAGCCGCTTCATCGATATCGGTGCGTAATTGCAAAATGGAATAAATATTGTCCGAAACACTCATTTTACGAAAAATGGAAGCTTCTTGTGGCAAGTAACCAATGCCCAAGCGGGCGCGTTGGTGCATGGCAGATTTGGTAATATTTTGACCATTTAAAACGATTTTACCTTTATCACACGACTGCAAACCCACGATCATGTAAAAACAAGTTGTTTTACCAGCCCCGTTGGGGCCTAACAATCCCACGCATTCTCCTCGCGCGATTTTTAAACTGACATCATTGACCACTGTGCGCGTTTTAAATGATTTTTTTAAATGTTGGGCTTCTAATAATCCGGTCATGATTGTTTCTCAGGATGAATGATAATCATGGTGCGCTCATTTTTTGCAGATTTAGACACAACATGTTGTGTCGCGATGTTGTAGGTGATTTGGGGTGCAGAAAACGAATCGTTGCCTTGTTCTACCCGTGCATGACCAATCAGTTCAATCACATGCTGTTCTGGATAATATTGGATGGTGTCTGCGTAAGCATGCAGAGGGGCTTTGTTGGTTGCGGTCAGCGTCCAAAAATGCGCGGTACCGTCATTGTTTCCTTTAATAACCGCTTTGATCAATTGATTTTTTTGATTGGTTTCTGTTTGTGCTTGGGCTGCTCGAATATGGGTGCTGCCTTGATCAAGTTCGACGTTACCCAAATAGACGCCCAGGTGGGTGGATTGATTAATATCTGCGGAATCAGCGCGGAATTGAATGGTTTTTTGGCTGTCTTCGGTTAACGCCATGCAGGAATTAAAGCATCCTAACAGTGCGATCCCAAAAATAAATAAACGGTATTGATTCATGCGCCCATTAGCCAGCTTTTGATTCATACATGCCTCGGGCATTGCCTAATAATTTAACTCGATTTTCTGCGAGATACGCTTTCATACCTTTGGATTGAATGAAATTTCCCGCTTGTTTGAACAAAATATTTTTTTCTGTGATAGCCAATTTTTCTTTAGGGTAATAGGTGATTTCTTCTGTTTTTAACAAGGAGGCTTCATGATGGGCATCTTTTTTTTGATGAATTCGCACGTGCTTTTTGAATGTAATTTGCTGGCCGCCATACAAGGCGACCGCTTGTTTAGCATGAATTTCCCAATTGGAATCATTTTGAGCAACATAAATATGAGGAGCGCTTAATTCGTGGGTGTTGTTGTAGGGTATATGGCGTAATAACGCTGTTTGTAAAAAATGAACCCGTTGTCCTGTGGCATCAAATTGCTGCACAGTCAATTGTTTAATCACAGCATCGGTTGACGTTGATAATGATTTTTCATCCAAACGCACAATGGGTTTTTCACTGGCCAAGTACCATGCCAAAAAAGCTGATAGTATCAGAGCAATAAAAAACCATGTTGCATGTTTTGTTGCATTCATTCCGCGAGAAACCGACTTAGTGCTGCGTCTAATTTATTTTGCGCGTTTAAAATCAGATCGCACGCTTCACGCACGGCACCTTTGCCACCACTCAATTCCGTTCTCCAAGCTGCAAACTCTTTAACTTGACGGACCGCGTTTGCCACAGCAATGCTTAAGCCTGCTTGTTGCATAATCGGCAAATCAGGCAAGTCATCGCCTATGTAAGCAAAATTCTCGTCATGGAGTGATAATCGGGTTTTTAGCTCTTGGTAAGCGTTTTGTTTGTTGATTTGACCTTTGAAATAATGTTGAATACCCAATTGTTGCATGCGATGATCAATCACTGCGTTTTTAGAGCCAGTAATGACTGCGACATGGATATCTGCGGCCATCAATAGTTTCAACCCTAAACCGTCTTGAATACTAAACGCTTTGAGTTCATTTGCAAAATTGTCAATATAGAGGAGCCCATCCGTGAGGACCCCATCCACATCGCATATAACACATTTAATTTTTTTTGCTTTCTCTATCAATTCATTCATAACATTTCTCGCTAGTATACGCCGGCACGTAGTAAATCGTGCAAATGGATGACCCCTAAAGGGCGATTGTCATGTTCGACAAGCACCAGTGAGGTGATGCTGTGCCGCTGCATCATGGTCAATGCTTCCGCTGCTAATAGATTTTTGCTGATGGTGTGGCAATTGCGTGTCATAACTTCTTTTAAAGTTGTGGTGTTGATATCATAATCATTGGTGAGGGTACGGCGTATATCCCCGTCCGTATAAATGCCCACCAAGTAGCCTTGGCCATCCACCACACACGTCATGCCCAATTTTTTAGCGGATACTTCAATCAAAGCCTCACGAATCGTTGCCTGTTCATCGACAATTGGCAATTGATCGCCCGTGTGGCAAATGTCCTGAATGCGAAGCAACAGGCGTTTTCCTAACATACCACCTGGATGCGACAAAGCAAAATCATCGGCACTAAAGCCACGGGCTTGCAACAACGCGATAGCCAACGCATCACCCATGACCAGAGAAACTGTGGTGCTTGTTGTAGGCGCCAGTCCATGCGGGCATGCTTCTTGATGAATGCTGATGTCTAAATTCACAGTTGCGGACGTGGCTAATGTGGAAGCTGGGTTACCGGTCAACGAAATTAAAGGAACTTCGAGGCGTTTTAATATAGGCAATAGGATTAATAATTCATGGGTATATCCTGAATTGGAAATAGCCAACACGGTGTCTTGGCGTGTTATCATGCCTAAATCACCATGGCTGGCTTCACCTGGATGCATAAAAAAAGCAGGTGTTCCCGTGCTGGACAACGTTGCAGCAATTTTATTGCCAATGTGGCCTGATTTACCCATGCCGGTGACAACAACCCGCCCTTCGCATTGCAGCAATAAATGGCATGCTTCTTCAAAACGGTGGTCCAGTCTTTGTGTTAATTCGAAGACGGCTTGTGCTTCTGTTTCTATGACGGCAAGGCCTAGTTTACAAAAATCCATAGATGGTTTTATCAATTTGAAGACGAAATAGGTTGAAACTTTAGCATATTATTCTCCATATATAAATCGTAATAGCTAAAATACCCGTTTTCACGTTAAAATGAATGGGAAAAAAAGGGTGCAGGCAACCCATTTTCACCTCATTTATAGGTCAATTAACTCATATATTAATCAATGATGTGTATTTTTTATCTATTTGTTGCGCTATGAAAAAAAGATAGCTTTATCAATTGGAAATACTGACCACTAGGGGTATATAATCAAATTAAATAGCAAGCATTGGAATGTGAATGTATGAATGATAATTTGGTGGAAATCACCAATCTTACATTTTCCCACGATGAACGCTCAATATTTAGCAATATAAATATTGAAGTAAAACGCGGAAAAATCACAGCAATAATGGGTCCCAGTGGCAGTGGAAAAACAACGCTGTTGCGTTTGATTGGAGCCCTGTTAAGCCCTGATGAAGGCAACGTCCTTGTCAATGGCAAAAACATACACCACGTCTCTCGTAAAACACTCTATAAATTACGACAAAAAATGGGGTTGCTGTTTCAAAACAGCGCTTTATTTACCCATCTTTCTGTGTTTGACAACGTGGCGTTTCCTTTGCGAGAACACACCAGTTTAAACACGGCCATGTTGCGGGATATCGTTTTAATGAAATTAGAGGCGGTGGGACTGCGTGGAGCTGCGCATTTGATGCCCGCGGAATTATCCGGTGGCATGGCCAGACGTGTGGCTTTGGCAAGAACCATCGCGCTTGATCCAGAGTTGATGATGTATGATGAGCCTTTTACCGGACAAGATCCTATTTCTATGGGGGTTTTAGTGCGCCTTATCAAGCGCCTTAATCAATTGCTGCAAACAACGACCATTATCGTTTCCCATGATGTTGAAGAAACATGTTCTATTGCTGATTATGTTTATTTAATTGCCGATGGAAAATTAATAGGGCGTGGCACTCCATTTGAGCTCATGCAATCGACTGAACCTGCAATTCGACAGTTTATGCATGGTGAAGCAGATGGTGTGGTTCCTTTTCATTATCCAGCAAGACCCTATCTAGAGGAACTATTAGATGCTTGAACATATAGCCCGGTTGGGGTACACCTCTCTGAATACCCTTCAAACCATCGGCCATTCTGGTCATTTTCTGATGCGGGTGCTGTTTCGACGTCCCGACATAAAACGTCTTTGGCCTGCTTTGCGTGTTCAGCTTTACTTTGTTGGGGTTTTGTCTTGTCTGATCATTGTTGTCTCTGCGTTGTTCATTGGTATGGTGGTTGGGTTGCAAGGGTACAATACGTTGGAAAAATTTGGAGCAGCTAGCCAATTGGGGCAATTGCTGGCGTTGAGTATCGCACGTGAATTAGGGCCTGTGATCAGTGCTTTGTTGTTTGCAGGACGAGCTGGATCAGCGCTTACCGCTGAAATTGGTTTAATGAAAACAACCGAGCAATTGGCCAGCATGGACATGATGGGAACCGATCCTTTAGGCCGCATTATTTACCCCCGCTTTCTCGCCGGTATCATCGCTTTGCCTTTGCTGGCCTTGATTTTTTCTGCGGTTGCAATCTATGGCGGCTATTTTATTGGTGTGCTTTGGTTGGGTGTTGATGCCGGTAGTTTTTGGTCAAACATGGAAGCCGCTGTAAATTTTCGCATGGATGTATTAAGCGGCATTATTAAAAGCATTGTGTTTGCTTTTTTAGTCATTTGGATCGCTGTTTTTCAAGGCTTTACCTGTGTACCGACTGCGGAAGGAATCAGTCGAGCAACAACGCGAACAGTGGTGTATTCTTCGCTGGCTGTTTTGGGATTTGATTTTCTGTTAACTGCTATGATGATTGGAGGTTGGTAATGAACAAGCAACAGTATCGTTATGTTGATATTAGTGTAGGGCTTTTTATGTTGCTCGGCTTATTGGCCTTGATGGTGATGGTGATGAAAGTCAGCGGTATTTCGTCGTTTTCCGGTAAAAACAGTTATGCAGTGACCGCTGATTTTACGGATATTGGAGGATTGCGGGTGAGGGCGCCTGTCACCGTCGCTGGGGTAAAAATAGGGGAAGTGACGAACATTGAACTGCAGCCCGGCCAATTGAATGCGAAAGTAACGATGAAATTAAACCACGATAAACCGATCCCTTTTGAAGATGTTTCTGCCCGAATTTTAACGGAAGGCTTGCTCGGCTCGAATTATATAAGCATTGTCCCGGGCTTTGATGATGATAACCACGAACACCCTTATTTACGTGCCGGGGATGTGATTGCAAAAACTCAAGAAGCAATTATTCTTGAAAATTTAATTGGTCAACTTTTATTTAACATAAAAAAATAGGTGAATCATGAACAAATTTAAAGTCATTGTCATTGCAATAAGTCTGGTTTTTGTTCAGGCAGTATTTGCCCAATCTTCGCCTGTGCCGATGTTGGAAAACTCTGCATCACAAATTTTGTCCTCGCTCAAACAAAACAAAGGCGCTATCAAATCGAACCATCAAATTGTTTACCAGGCTATTGAACAACATCTATTGCCTATTGTGGACGTTACAGGCATGTCGCGGTCAGTTTTAGGTCGCGAAGCTTGGAATAAAGCAACCCCAATGGAAAAAAAGGAATTTATGCAGGCGTTTACGCAATTGGTGATTCGTACCTATGCGACCCCACTGGCTGAATACTCCAGTGAAACCATTAAATTTCTTCCGGTAAGAGGCGCTTCTGCTGATGCGAAATTTATGCGCGTTAACAGCATTATTTCACGTCCCAATGGACAAGATATTCCACTCAGTTATAATCTTGTTTCTAAAAACGGTCAGTGGAAAATTTATGACCTAAGTGTGGAAGGGGTTAGCTTGTTGCAAAGTTTTAGATCGCAATTTGGTGATGTACTGCACAACTCATCGATGAAAGAGTTGATTGCTCAAATGCGTCAAAATAAGAAGGCAGCGTAAAATGAGCCATCCATTGTTCAAAACATCCAACGAGCTTACATTCAACACCGTGCAATCGGATAGAAAGCGCATTATGAAATACCTGCAAGCGCTGGATGCGGATGTTTTTTCTTTGGATTTAAGCGAAGTGACGCAATGTGATAGTGCTGGACTTGCGCTTCTTATTGAATCCAAACGGCAGTGTAAAATACATGATAAGATTTTTGAAATAGAGCATATGCCAAAATCAATTTATGCGTTGGCTGAATTTTGTGGCGTGGATGCAATACTCTGCGCAAACATAGTAAATGAGGTAGTTCATGATAAGCAATGAGGACTTAGGGAGTTATTTAAGAAGTGTTGAGGGAATCAACCATGTTCAAGTTGAGGGGGATGGTTATCATTATCATCTTACGATTGTTTCTGATGTTTTTTTAGATAAATCAAGAGTGGCTAGGCAGCAGTGGGTGTATGCAATATTAAAAGACTATATAACTTCAGGCCGATTACACGCTTTAAATATGAAAACCTGGACCAATGCCGAATGGGAGAAACAACGTGGATAAATTGATCATCAATGGTGGTAAACCATTGCAAGGCGAAGTAATCATTTCGGGTGCTAAAAATGCAGCGCTACCTATCATGGCAGCCACATTATTGGCCACAGACAACGTCACCATCGCCAATGTGCCCCACCTCAAAGACGTGACGACAATGATGGAACTGCTCGGTCAACTTGGTGCCAAACTTGTCGTTGACGAAAAAATGAATGTGCAGGTTGATGCAAATCATGTCAATCAATTGGTGGCTCCTTATGAGCTGGTAAAAACCATGCGCGCTTCCATTTTAGTTTTAGGCCCGATGTTGGCTCGTTTTGGTCAAGCCGATGTGTCATTGCCAGGTGGTTGTGCAATTGGGACTCGTCCTGTTGATCTTCACTTAAAAGCTTTAAAAGCCATGGGGGCAGAAATTACCGTTAAAAATGGCTATATCAAAGCGCGTTGTAAACGCGGACGTTTGCAAGGCCGACCCTTGGTTTTTGATACCGTCACGGTGACGGGTACAGAAAATATCTTAATGGCTGCAGTTCTTGCTGAAGGCAAAACAATTATTAAAAATGCAGCGCGTGAGCCTGAAGTGGTTGATTTGGCTAATTTTCTAGTGCAAATGGGCGCCAACATCACGGGCGCGGGCACCCATACCATTGAGGTCGAAGGCGTGGAGTCACTGAGTGGTGGAAGTTACGCGGTCATGCCTGACCGAATTGAAGCAGGAACTTATTTGACGGCAGGTGCTTTGACTCGAGGACAAGTGACAGTACGCCGCGTTAAACCTGATAATTTATTGTCAATGCTCTGTAAATTTGAGGAAGCAGGGGCTGCCATTACAATTGGTGAAGATTGGGTCACATTGGACATGCATGGTTTACGTCCCGAAGCCGTAAATATTTCTACCGCGCCATACCCAGCTTTTCCTACGGACATGCAAGCACAGTTCATGGCTTTAAATGCCGTAGCGCAAGGTAGCTCATCCGTGATTGAAACCATTTTTGAAAATCGGTTTATGCATGTGCAAGAATTGCAACGCATGGGCGCCCAGATTCGATTGAATGGCAATACGGCAATGATCACGGGGATTGATAAGTTAACAGGTGCCCCAGTCATGGCCACTGATCTGCGAGCTTCCGCCAGTTTAATCTTAGCGGGTCTTGCTGCTGAAGGTGAAACCACGGTGGAGCGGATTTACCATGTTGACCGCGGTTATGAACGCATTGAAGAAAAATTTTCAATGCTCGGCGCTGATATTAAACGAAGCACATCCCAGTGATTACACGCGATCAATTGACAGATTATTTACACCAACATTTGTCATGCGCTACGTTTAATGATTATGCGCCCAACGGCTTACAAGTTGAAGGGCGCTTAAACATTGAACGTATTTGCACTGCAGTTACAGCGTCTCAAGCGGCTATAGAACATGCTGTTCACCTCAAGGCTGATGCGTTGTTCGTGCATCATGGCTATTTTTGGCGGGGTGAATCTTCTGTGATTACAGGTATGAAACGTAGCCGCATCGGTACCTTGATTCGTAACGACATAAACCTTTATGCGTATCATTTGCCGTTGGATTGCCATCCGATCTTAGGCAACAACGCGCAACTTGCACAACGTCTTAATGCCATGCACATTAAAAAACACACTGTGGGCAATGTAGAAAATTTGCTTTGGTCAGGTACGCTCGCATGCCCGCAAGCAGCGACTGAATTGTTGGCGCATTTAACGCAACAGCTGCAGCGTGAGCCTGTTTTTATTTCGGGCCATGAACGAGCGGTTCGCAATATCGCTTGGTGTACTGGAGGCGCTCAAGATTACATTGAACATGCAGCGCAATTGGGCATGGATGCTTATATCAGTGGAGAAGCGTCTGAGCGCACTTACTATCAAGCCAAAGAACTGGGGATCCATTATTTTGCTTGTGGACATCATGCGACTGAGCGCTATGGGGTTCAAGCGTTAGGACAGCATCTTGCTGAACATTTTAACTTGCAACATCATTTCATCGACAGCGACAATCCTATATAACCACCTGTGCGACCATGGTTCGGCCTGGAAATTGCTTTATTACAGCCTATTTACGGGTGTAGTTTTGAATTTTATGTGCGAGCTCAGTTTTCTCATTGGGATCCGCATTCTCTGCTTCAACGTCGGCCTCAGTGAGTGTGTTTGTGACGCATTCATAACTTTGATCTTTTTTGAAGAATATCCTGACGGGCATTTCTGAGGGTATGTATGGGTGCAAATAACTGACACGTTCAATCTGTATTCGACTGCTTTCATCGTTTGTAAGCAGCGCATCAATGCTTTTATTTGTATTTCCAAAATCAGTCCCCGCCATGGTTTCCAATGTGGGGTACAACATTTGGTACAGGGGTGTGTATTCGTTCTGGAAAAAATCCTCTGTGTGATTATAATCACCGGCGAGATAAAATTTGATGGGTTGATTTTGTGTGAACTCAACAAGTTTTTCGATGATTTCAGTAATGAGGTTTTCTTTACCCCCTGGATGATGAATAGAACCTATGATCATTTGCGTTCCATCTTCTCTATTTTCAAATCGGGCTAGAATGCAAGGTTTTTTACCGTGACTTAATGCAAAAAAAAGAGGGTCGCCAAGGGGTTGAAATTTGGTAGGGTCATAGAATATAACGCAATGATCATTGGTGGTGTCGTTAACGCGAAAGATGAATGCTTCTTTTGGGGACATTAACGTTTGTACATCAGCAGGGTTGGTGCATTCTTGTAAACACAAAAAATCGGTTTTGTTGAGTGTTGCCAATAATTCATGCTCATTTTTTAATCGTTCGAGTCTGTTGCTCCATTTAAGAGCTCCTTGTTTATTTTTTATGTGATATATTAAATCCACACTGTGTTGAATGGCTAATTTCATCTCATGTTGCAATCCAAAATCATCGTTTAGCAATAATTTGGCAATCTCGTTTCTGGATTGTTCAATACACAACTCTTTTTTTCTAGAAATTTTTGAATGCTCTGAGAGGGTTAAATGTGAACCACAATTTTTTATTGAATTAAATTGACGCAATAAATCATTGTCCACAAAAATACTTTGTTGGACTTGTTTCTCATAAAGAAATTGGGATAGTTCGGAAAAATAATAATAAAGTTTATTTTCATCTTCAGTGCCGGCATACATATTATCAGCACTTAAAACCGCGGCCAATTTTTTAGTTCCGGTGATGTTTCGAAAATTATTATAAAGGTGGACTTCCGCCAGCATATTCCAGCTTACCAATGTAGTAGGAGAATCTCCTAGAATCTTAATAATGATCGGCAAATGGTCAGATATTCCTTCAGGAATTAACCCCAATCGATGAGCCGTGGCGCCTCTACGAAAAGCACTTTTCGAGAGGCTTGCTTCAAGCATTGCTTTGACTTCTTTGTAGCCAAACATTGATTGTCCCTTAATTATCGGTTAATTCCTGTCTCGCGTTTCCTTTTAGATTTAAATCGTTGGGATCAACGGATAATATTTTTGAGCCTATGGAGAAATTTAATTCTTTTAAATCCAACCAAATGATATTAGGCGTGGTCGTTGAGTTAAAATAATACAATTTATGCGTAAGATCAGCCACTGAAGCCCAGCGCGTTGGCCAAGCATCGACGGTTTTATTTCCGGATGTATCGACAGCGCCAAATGGAACCATGGCCGTTCGGATGACTGAAAATATACTGGCAATGGTTTCCCGCATGTCTTTGGGTGGTGGCAGTGTTTTTAAATAAGTTGCAACACGAACAAATCGGCTCAACGGATCGCTATCACCTGGCAAAGGCAATTTCCCCCCAAAAGCTTGATAACGTTTTAAATTTGCCAGCTGAATATTATAAGCGGGTTCATTGGTCATGGTCGTGTATTGATGACCGTGGTAAATTACTTTCTTGCCATCAATAAATTCAATAACGGCTGAATCGCCGCTGGGATCTTCCACGGTTAAATGCAAAGGCCATTTTTGATGGTAAACAACAGTTTCAATGATCTGAAATTGATCCGTGGCTTTAACAATTTCATCAACGGTTTTGTAATTGTCCAGTAGATACTGCGCCCAAAGTGCGTTTGATAAGGCCGGTAAATTTTCATTGCGTTTTTCGTAACTTGAACCGGTCAAGTACAACAAATGCACTGCCAATCCTTGTTCATTCATTCCATCAGAAACGGCATTGCTTTTGAATTCACTGACGACCACACTGCCGTATTTGGATGTCCATGTTAAAGAATTCTTTCCGGCTTCACCATTTCTTTCTATGCCTCTAGGGTACACAATGATTTTAGGCATATCCGGGGTAAATAAATCCACTGTTCGTGCCACCACTTTTGCTTGGTCATTGTTGTTCCAAAATACTGTGGTGCAGCTGTATGAATTGTTTAAACCAGCAAAACAGAATAGCCCAGATATAAGTAATTTATTGGTTAATGAAATCATGCTCAGTTCCTTTGATTGATTCAGATTTACATTTGAAGTGTAGAGCATGTTTAATAGCAAATCAAAATGTATCGATTATGAGGTAAAATAGAGAATTTTATTCTAAATAATAATTGACATATAAAATTAGCCCTGTTATTTTTTAAAATCAATTCAGGGGTAACTTATGGATATGAACCATTCTCGGGGTGTTTATTTATCACAAAGCACACCTTTTCTCTTTGCTATTCTCCTTAGCCACCTAGCTTAGTGGCCTATCTGTTTTGTACGCTAAGTTAGGTTTTTAAATTCCCACAAAACAATTCAATCGCGTGTTGCCGAGCTCACACACCGTGTACACGTGCACTTTTTTATCTGATGCAAAGGGAATCAAAATGCTGAATCATGACCAAGACCCAATTATTATATTCGATACAACATTACGGGATGGCGAACAAGCCCCCGGTGCCACAATGGCATTGCAACAAAAAATTGAAATTGCTGAAACCTTGGATGGTATGGGGGTCGATGTGATCGAAGCCGGTTTTGCAGCGGCATCAACGGGGGATTTTGAAAGCATTGAGCAAATTTGTAAAATTGTTAAAAATGCGTCTGTGTGCAGTTTGGCCAGAGCCAAAATAGCCGACATCGAAGCAGCTGCATCCAGCATTAAATCAGCCGTTAAGCCGCGCTTGCATACATTTATATCCACTTCTGATATTCATTTGATCCATCAATTTAAAATCACTCGAGAAGAGGTTTTGGATGTCATTAAATCTTCGGTGCAAACAGCGCGCCGCTTATGCGAAGACGTGGAATGGTCTGCGATGGATGCAACGCGATCGAACGTCGATTTTTTAGCACGAGCCATTGAAATTGCCATTAAGGCCGGCGCAAGAACCATCAACATTCCTGATACTGTTGGATACGCGACGCCGTATGAATATGGACAGTTGATCAGGGTATTAAAAGAAAAAATTCCCAATGCCGACAAAGCAATTTTTTCTGTGCATTGCCACAATGATCTGGGTTTGGCTGTTGCAAATTCTTTGGCAGCAATTCAAGCAGGGGCACGGCAAATTGAATGCACAGTGAATGGCATCGGGGAGCGAGCAGGAAATGCCGCCTTGGAAGAAATTGTGATGGCGATTAAAACGCGACAGGATCAATTTCCGTTTGCTGTAAACGTTAATGCTTCGCACATTGCCAACATTTCGCAAATGGTCTCTTCAGCTAGCGGTTTTGCGGTTCAAAAAAACAAGGCGATTGTGGGCGCCAATGCATTTGCCCATGAATCCGGTATTCACCAAGACGGCATGTTGAAATGCCGTGAAACTTATGAAGTGATCACTCCGGAATCCGTGGGTTTTAAAACGGCATTGGTCATGGGTAAACACTCTGGACGTGCCGCATTTCGGGATAAATTAAAACAATTAAACATTTCTGCTCATGAAAATGAATTCAACCATTTATTCGAAAAATTTAAAGCGTTAGGTGATACCCAAAAAACAATAACCGATGATGATGTTTTAGCAATGGTTCATCAAAAAACACCGACCAATACGTCTCAAAAGAAAATGGATGTGGTCTGGATGGATGGAAAATTTATTTCGAAAAATGATGCGAATATTTCCATTTTTACGCATGCATTGCATTATGCCAGCGCGGTTTTTGAAGGTGAGCGTGCCTACAATGGGCAAATTTTTAAGTTAAACGAACACAACACACGCTTGCATCACTCCGCCCACCAGTTGGGTTTTCAAATTCCCTATACGGTTGCAGAATTGAATGCAATTTCACACCAGTTGCTAATGCGTAACCAATTGCAAGATGCATATGTCAGGCCTATTGCCTGGTTAGGCGATGAAACATTGGGCGTTGCTTCTCATCGCTGCAATGTGCATGTGGCCATCATGGCGTGGACATGGACGTCCTATTTTTCAGACAGCAGCGTGGCCACCAATGGATTAAAACTGTTGTGGGCTGATTGGGCAAAATCCAACCCTTCAGCGTCTCCTTTTACAGCGAAAGCATCCGGGTTGTACGTGATTGGATCCATGAGTAAAAATAAAGCCGAGCAGGCTGGATTTCATGATGCATTACTGCTTGATCACCGAGGCTACGTCGCGGAATGTTCAAGTTCCAACATTTTTTTTGTAAAAAATGGAACCATTCATACGCCCATTGCGGATTGTTTTTTAAATGGGATTACACGACAAACGGTGATTGCTTTGGCCAATGCACAGAATGTTCCTGTCATTGAACGTCATATTCATCCAGATGAAGTGTATGGTATGGACGAGATTTTTGTAACGGGGAGTGCTGTTGAGATTGCACCTGTATCACAGATTGAAGGGAATGTTTTTAAGGTGGGTACTATCACCAAACAAATACAGCAATCTTATGCGGCATTGGTCCGTGGTCATGAAAAACAACCACAAGCAACGTCAAGCCAATTGGAAGAAGTATTCATTTAACATGGGGGCATCATGAAAACTTTGTATGACAAAATTTGGGAACAGCATTTAGTTTGTGATAAACCCGACGGCACTTCCATTGTTTATATTGACCGACATCTTGTTCATGAGGTGACGAGTCCTCAAGCGTTTGAAGGTTTGCATCTAGCCCACAGAAAAGTACGGCGGCCGGCAACCATTTTGGCAGTAAGTGATCATAATGTACCTACATTCAACCGTAAAATGGGAATTTTAGATGAGGAATCCAGGTTGCAAGTTCAAACATTGGAAGGAAACTGCCGTAAACATGGCATTAACTACCTTGAATTGATGGATAAACGGCAAGGTATTGTGCATCTCGTTGGGCCAGAGCAGGGGTTTACTTTGCCTGGCAGCACGGTGGTTTGCGGGGATAGCCACACGTCCACTCATGGCGCGTTTGGTGCGCTCGCGTTTGGAATTGGTACCAGTGAAGTCGAACATGTGTTAGCCACCCAAACATTGGTTTTGAAAAAATCGAAAAACATGCGTGTTCATATCGATGGAACATTGCCTTTTGGTGTGACAGCAAAAGATATTATATTGGCTGTTATTGCCAAAACAGGCACCGCAGGTGGTACGGAACATGTCATTGAATTCACAGGAGATGCCATTCAATCGCTATCCATGGAGGCTAGAATGACCATTTGTAACATGGCCATCGAAGCGGGCGCACGTGCGGGATTGATAGCTCCCGATGAAACGACATTCAATTATTTATTCCAACGCCCATACTCACCCCAAAACGAATTGTGGGAGCAAGCGGTTAGGGATTGGAAAACTCTTTTTACCGATCCTGGTGCGCGCTACGATAAGGAAATTGTGATTGATGTGAACAGCTTAGTGCCTTACGTGACCTGGGGAACTAGCCCTGAAGCAGCACTACCTATCGACGCATTGGTGCCTGATCCTGCCGAAGAAAAAGATCCTGTAAAACGAAACAACTTGTTACGTGCATTGCATTACATGGATTTACGACCTGGCATGGCCTTGCAAGACATTCAAATTAATCGCGTTTTTATTGGCTCTTGCACGAATGCTCGCATTGAAGATTTAAGAGCGGCTGCTCTGGTTATAAAAGGGCAGAAAATTGCGTCTGGTGTGCATGCTATGGTGGTACCTGGTTCAGGTCTTGTCAAAGAACTGGCCGAAAAGGAAGGGTTGGATCAAGTGTTTATTGAATGTGGTTTTGAATGGCGAGAGCCAGGCTGCTCGATGTGCTTGGCGATGAATGCTGATAAATTGCAGCCAGGGGAGCGATGTGCTTCGACATCCAATCGAAATTTTGAGGGTCGGCAAGGTCGAGGTGGGCGTACGCACCTCATGAGTCCAGCCATGGCAGCGGCGGCCGCCATTACCGGAAAATTAACAGACGTTAGAACGTTGATTCAGTGAAGGAAATTTTTCATGAAAGCATTTCAAACCGTGACGAGCAAAGCGGCACATTTGCCGATTGCTAATATTGATACAGATATGATTATCCCTAAGCAATACCTCAAAACAGTACAGCGCTCTGGTTTGGGGAACCATTTGTTTGCTGAATTGCGGTATGATGATGCCAATAACCTGATGGATGATTTTATTCTGAACCAACTTCCGTGCAAACATGCTAAAATTTTAATCACTGGTGAGAATTTTGGTTGTGGATCGAGCCGTGAGCATGCCGTGTGGTCGTTGCTCGATTTTGGCATCCAAGTGATCATCGCGCCCAGTTTTGCCGATATATTTTACAGCAATTGCTTTAAAAATGGCTTGCTTCCCATTGTGTTGCCTTCGAAAGACATTGAACGATTGGTGGATAACAATCAAACCCTGACGGTTGACTTGGTGACGCAGTGTATTTGCTGCAACACATTGTCTATTTCTTTTTCCATAGAAGCGTGGCGTAAAGAAGTCCTCATCAAGGGATTGGATGAAATTGGTGATACTTTGTTGTTTGAGCGTGCAATCGCCGATTTTGAAAAGCAGCAAAGCATTGAAAAGCCTTGGTTGTTCATAGGAGAAAATACCCATGCATAAAACAATTTTTGTATTACCGGGTGATGGCATTGGCCCTGAAGTAACAGCGGAAGCGGTTAAAGTATTGGAATGCATCAGCACAATAACATCCCATCGGTTTGATGTGCACTATGGATTGATCGGTGGTAGCTCAATCGATCAACATGGCGTTCCTTTAACAGAAGAAGCGATTTTTACGGCTAAAAAATGCGATAGTGTGTTGCTGGGTGCCGTGGGTGGTCCAAAATGGGATCAGATTGACCATCGGTTGAAGCCAGAAAAAGGATTGTTGGCCATTCGCAAAGAATTAGACCTCTATGCCAACTTGCGTCCCGTGACATTTTTTAATGCATTAGCAGCATCATCACCGCTAAAATCGGAATTTATTGCTGGATTGGATTTATTGATTGTTCGTGAATTGACCGGCGATGTTTATTTCGGTGAGCCACGCGGTGTGGTGTATGAAGGCGATGAAGAAGTCGCATTCAACACCATGCGTTATACCACGTCCGAAATTGAGCGTGTGGCTAACGTGGCGTTTGAAATCGCAAAACAACGCCAAGGACGGGTTTGCTCCGTTGACAAAGCAAATGTTTTGGAAACATCCATGTTATGGCGTAAGACTGTGCAATCCTTGCGTGACAAACATTTTTCTGCAACGGCTCTTTCTCACATGTATGTGGACAATGCGGCCATGCAATTGATTCGCAACCCAAAAGAGTTTGATGTTATTTTAACTGCAAATTTGTTTGGCGATATATTATCGGACGAAGCTTCAATGTTAACTGGCTCGTTAGGGATGCTTCCTTCCGCTTCATTGGGAGAAAAATATTCTTTGTATGAACCTATTCATGGCAGTGCCCCTGATATCGCAGGACGTAACATCGCCAATCCACTCGCAACCATATTAAGTGTGGCGATGATGTTGGACTATTCTTTTCATCTAAAAGAAGAAGCGAATTTGATTCAAATGGCTGTTGCTGGGGTTTTGGATGCAGGTTATCGAACCAAAGACATCATGACACCAGAGGGTCGGTTATTGTCAACCACCGAAATGGGGGAGCGTGTGATAGAACAGTTAAAACGTCTATCCTAACTAAACGTCCGAGCCGCACGGCTCGGTTGAAAGAAGGAGAGAGTATGCGTGACAAAATCGAGCAATTTTTAAGATCTCCAGCTTTTGGGGTGGTGGGGGCTTCTTCTGATCAGAACAAATACGGTAATAAAGTTTTGCGCTGTTATATGCAACATCATAAAAAAGCCTATCCCATCAACCCTAATGAAAAAACAATTGAAGGGCAAAGCTGTTTTGATTCAATCGCTATGTTGCCCACGGATGTTCACAGTATTTCAATCATTACGCCCCCCTCCATCACTGAAAAAATTGTGCAACAAGCCATTCGAAAGGGCATTAAAAACATCTGGATGCAACCGGGTGCTGAAAGCCACCAAGCGATACAATATTGTGAAACGCATCACATCAATCTGATTGCAGGTGGTCCTTGTATTTTAGTTGAGCTCGGATTTTCTGAGCATTCGGAATAAATATCAAGCGATATATGCATTGTTTTTTGGTAAAAATAAAACATTTTGTTCTTTAAGTGGTCTATCCTGTAATTAAGTTCTCTACATGAAGAAGATTATGGGATTTACATACCGAGCGATTACTGCCAATTGTGGGAATGCTACTTTAGGAGCAAAAGCCAGCGCTCAGATTGCGCAACAAATTGAGGCAGATAAAGCTGATTTTTATGCGATCAACTGCCAAGAAGTAAATTTCAATAACGCATTGGCTGAGTTACAAAAATCCGTTAAAGCGCCTTACGCAGTGGTTCGCGTCGCTGATATGATCACCCGCACCAAAATCAGTACTTTTTTAGGGAACACCGGTCTTGGAACATTCATTGTTTACAATACAGCCACCGTTAAAATTGCTGGAGAATCCGCACAAGAGGCACGACGTGATAAAAAAGCCTGGGGAACAGCCAATAACAAGGGCGGACTGATCACAAACCTTACCTTGACAAAAGATGGGGAAACGATCAAAGTGCAAACCGTCAGTGGTCATCTGGATTCAACAAAAATTGATAAACGTGAACAAGATTGGTCCACTATTCACTCGGCCATTGTGCCGCCTATATCCAATTGGGACAGTCTGGTTAAATCCATGCCCAATCTTCGATTAACGGGTTACGATGCCAACACGCGACAAAAAATTGAACCAGAAGGTATTGTTAATCAATGGCAAACAAACTCATTTGAATTGCAGGGACTCAAGCAGGCTGCCATTGAAAACCAGCGTTACAGTGCGGCATCGACCTACAAAACACACATTGAGACAATCACCGTCGATGAAGACGAAAATCGCCCCGGTTATACCCGCGGTGGAATGTTGGACATTGTGGGGGTAGCGGATGGTGGTCAATCTAAGGAATTAAGTACGGATGTGATCACCTACAAACAGGAAGCAAAAACCGCACGTGATCATGATGTGATCATGTGCCCCAAAAAAGAATACATCGCACCCACATCGGATTTTGAGTTGGTTCAAGGTCACGTGGCAGCATTGCTTATAAATTCAGCACCAACATTGGCGAATGATATAAAAAATTTAATTGAATCAGAAGACAACAAGCAGCTGTTGGTTACCATCAGCCAGGCTTTTTTAGGCCCAGAAGGGTTGATCAACAAGCAACTGGCCATTCACCAAAAGCAATTGGCTCATCAAAATCGACAAGGGCCTGACAGCAAATTTCCCGACACGGCATGGTTTGCATCGATCACCCTTTTAACGGAACCAGGTGTGACCCCCATTGCACAACACACGAATTTGATGGCACAAATAATTGCGGTCCAAAACGCTCAGCAATCCATGATAAATCAGGTTGGCGTCCAATATTACAGAGAAACAATGAAACGAGAGCGCAGCTTTGATTCCCTCAGCTCCACCTCTACGTTCAATCTTTCTGAGCCAAATGATTCAGATGTTTCGGACGATTCAGATGATTCATCTCTCTCGCCTATGCACAGTGGAAAGTATCCTTGATGGTTTTGGTACACCCTAATGTTGTCAATAATCTCACTGGTATGCCATCTTTGTTTAGAGGGTCGGCTTCTTAATAAAGGGGGGCCTTGACAGTCGCTAAAAAATTAGGCTTTAATTCGTTTTTTTTAAAATTTTGACTTTTTTAGCTCACCATCAGCTTCCATTCGGAGTGTCTCAGTCAATTTGATTTGACTGGCTTCACAGCGTTTTTTTTCAAACTTTTTTTAAGTAATGCAACAAAATCCACAACATCTTTTTGCGTGCTTTTTATTGTCTTTTTTCGAGACGATTTTGTTTTTGGCAATTGCTTATCGATCCACCTTTTTAACACATCTCGGTAGGTATTATGGTATTTTTCAGGTGCCCATTTTTCTGTCATAGACTCTATCAATTGTTCCGCCATCTTGATTTCGCGAGCGTTAATTTTGTAACTTTTAAGTGGTAAATCAGGTACATCCAAGTCTGATTCTTGACGAATATCTTCTTTAAAATGAAGCAAAAATAATAAAAGGGCGTGATCATGCGGAACAATGAGGCTTAAATACTCCTTCGTTCGCATGAGAATTTTTGCAATGCCCACCTTCTGTGTTTTTTTTAAGGCTTCTCGTAAAATAACATAAGCTTTTTTATTTTTACTGCTGGGAGTAATGAAATAAGGTTTGTAATAATAGAGCTGGTCAATTTCTTTTAAATCAATAAATTCTTCAATGTCGATGGATTTAAACACCTCAGGGCTTGCTTTTTCAAAAGCATTTTCGTCCACAACGAGGTACTGATTTTTTTCATATTCATAACCTTTTACAAGATCATTCCAGGCTACTTCTTTACCTGTTTCACTATTAATCCGTTGATAACGGATCCGAGCATGATCATGCGAGTCCAGCAAATGAAAATGAAGATCATTGTTTTCCTCCGTGGAAAAAACAGAGACAGGAATGGTGACCAATCCAAAAGAAATATCACCGTTCCAGATAGGCCTTTGCATATAAAACTCCTTTTTCATTGTCTTTTAATTATAGCAACTTATTGTTCAATAATTTGACATATATTGCTTGGATGCCAATAATTATGAATGCAGGCACGAAAGATCAGGTGAAGGATCATGGGTTTAGAACACTATCATCAAAAAAGGAATTTTAATAAAACGCGCGAGCCAAAAGGGAAAATGCACGACGAAGATCACCATCGTTTTTATGTGCAAAAACATGCGGCTTCCCATTTGCATTACGATTTTCGCTTGGAACTCAATGGGGTCCTTAAAAGTTGGGCGATACCGAAAGGCCCGTCCCTTGATTTTCACATAAAACGTCTTGCCATGCAGGTGGAGGATCATCCCATTGAGTATGGATTGTTTGAAGGAATTATCCCTAAAGGCGAATATGGTGGTGGTACGGTCATGTTATGGGATAAAGGCACATGGCACTCCTTGGATAAAGAACCTTTGCTTGCCTATCAAAAAGGCCATCTTCGTTTTGAACTCCATGCCGAAAAATTACATGGTCGTTGGGATTTGGTGCAATCTTCGAAAGATAAGCACGCTTGGTTTTTAATCAAACATCAAGATGAATTTAGCACCGATGAAGATATCACCCAGTGTTGTCCCAACAGCGTTGTTTCAAATTTATCCATTGACCAAATTTCTGGGAACTATCAGGAAATTTGGACCAAAAATGGCCTTGTCAAACAAAAAAAAGAGATAAACCCTCTGGATTTACCCTCACAACCTCTGCCCACTAAAATTTCACCACAATTGGCCACATTGGTGAATAGTCCTCCTAAAGGCGATGAGTGGTTGCACGAAATAAAATTAGATGGTTATCGGGTGTTGGCGTTTAAAAATAAAAATGACGTCAAATTGATGTCTCGTAACAACAAAGATTGGACCATAGAATTCTCCAACCTAGCAAATTTTATCGCAAAACTGCCCGTTTCCAATGTTGTATTGGATGGGGAGATTGTTTTATTGGACGAGCAAGGTCGATCTAATTTTCAATTGTTACAAAATGTGATTTCCACCAAGGACCAACAGGATTTAATATTTTATGGGTTTGATTTGCTTTATTATGACCAGTGGGACCTTCGGAATTTGCCACTGATTGAACGAAAAAAAATGTTACAAAATCTATTGAAAGGTGCAGAGCCATCCATTCGTTTTAGCGATCATACTATAGGGCAGGGTGAGCGTATTCTAAAGCATGCGTGTAAGTTTGCTCTGGAAGGCATCGTCTCTAAAAAAATCGACAGTCATTATATGACAAAACGCTCCAAGACGTGGTTAAAAACCAAATGCATGAAACGCCAAGAGTTTGTGATCGGTGGTTTTTCCCCGCCTAAACATTCCCGTGAGGGGTTTGGCGCATTGTTCCTAGGGTTTTACAACAGCCAGCAGGATTTGATCTATAGCGGTAAAGTCGGCACGGGTTTTACCAAACAATCATTAAACGACTTGTATATGGACCTAAAAAAAATCATTGCAGCTGAAAATCCTTTCAGCTCGTCACCACCGGGCAAAACAACAGCCACTTGGGTTATACCCAAATTAGTAGCAGAAATTGAATTTAGTGAGTGGACCAAGGAGGGTCGATTGCGCCATCCGAGCTTTTGTGGATTGCGTGTGGATAAGAAATCCAAAGATGTGAGGAAAGAAATAGCAGAGCCTGTTCAGAAAATAGAAGAAAATAGGCCACGTCCAAAACGCTCTGTTCAACAGCCACTCACTCACCCGCATAAAATTTTATACCAAGAAGACGGAATTACGAAACACGATCTATACCATTATTATCAAGAAATAAGCCCTTATATCTTGCCATACCTCACAAAACGTTTGCTCACTTTGGTACGATGCCCTGTGCAATATAACGATTGTTTCTACCAAAAAAAAATAAATAAAAACACAACCAAAAATCTGCAAACCATGGATGTACTCAACAATGACGCCACAAAGCACAACAATTATATTTATATTGAGAACGAGGCTGGTTTATTAAGTTTGGTGCAAATGGGGGTATTGGAAATCCATCCCTGGGGCAGTCGAATTGAAGCCATCGAGAATCCTGATGTGATTATCATGGATTTGGATCCTGCGCCTGATGTTGCTTGGAAGCGAGTCGTGGCCGCTGCTTTTGATGTGAAACATTATTTCGAATTGTTAGGGTTAACAACATTTGTAAAGACCACCGGTGGCAAAGGATTGCATGTGGTCATTCCCATTGAGCCAGAGTATTGCTGGGTTGATATTAAAAATTTCACGGAAAATTTTGTTCACACCTTGCAGACGATCAAGCCGAATGAATACATAGGCATTATGTCTAAGGGAATGCGAAAGGGTAAAATATTTATTGATTATTTACGGAACCAACGTGGTGCAACAGCGATTGCCCCATATTCAACAAGAGCCCGTATTCATGCTCCCATTGCCGTGCCTATTGATTGGCAGGAATTAACCAACAATCCTGCAGACACGTATTATACCCTCAAAACACTACCCCAGCGTTTGCACCATTTTAAAGATCCTTGGGCTGATTTTGGAAAAATAAAACAGTCCTTGCACCTAAATAAATTGAATGGCATTTAATTTACCTTGCCTACGGGGGTGGTTCGGTTAATTACCGAAAAAACTTGATCTCTCCAACTTGATTTGGGATCATCGATTTATTGCTATTTTTGGGTTGTTGCATGAGCAAATTAACGGATATACCTGTTGTTGTTGAAAGTGGGCAGAAATATAAAACTGAGCATGGTGTCGTGGCGATAAAAGATGGGGTTAAGGCCATTGACAGTGCACACCAGCGCCTTCCTAAACCCAAGTGGCTGCGCATTGTCAATCAAACCACGCCTGCTTATGCGCATGTCAAAGAACAAGTAAAAGAACACCGTTTAGCCACAGTCTGCGAAGAGGCAAAATGCCCCAATATTGCGGAGTGTTGGTCGCATGGCACGGCTACTATAATGCTTATGGGAGCTGTATGCACACGCGCTTGTCGTTTTTGCGCAGTCGATACGGGTAATCCTCATGGCTGGCTTGATAAAGACGAACCTGAAAATACGGCCCGAACAGTTGCTTTAATGAATTTAGATTACGTGGTGTTAACGTCAGTCAATCGCGATGATTTGTTGGATGGCGGAGCCATGCATTATGCCGACTCTATTCGTGCCATCAAAAACAGCAGTCCTAAAACCAAAATAGAGGCATTAACCCCTGATTTTCAAGGCAAAGAACAAGACATCGCTGTTTTGTTGGACAGCGGCGTTGATGTTTTTGCTCAAAATGTCGAAACAGTGGAACGTTTAACACATCCCGTAAGGGACAACCGAGCCGGTTATTGGCAAACGTTAAACGTTTTGGCTTTTGCAAAACAATACCGTCCCGATGTTTTAACTAAAACCAGTTTAATGCTGGGCTTAGGTGAAACCGATGATGAAATTGTGCGAACAATGGATGATTTGCGAGCCAAAAATGTGGATATTTTAACCCTTGGGCAATATTTGCAACCCACAAAAAATCATCTACCTATCCAACGTTATGTTACTCCCGAAACGTTTGCGGAATTACGCCTGATAGGATTAAGCAAAGGATTTTTCGAAGTGGCTTCAGGCCCTCTGGTTCGTTCAAGTTACCGAGCCGATCGTATTTTTAAGCGGGATAATTTGGGACTATAAAAGTGAGTCGAATTATTTTTTTGCCAAAACAACGTCGATAATATGAGTGTCTTGATAGGGAAAAGTAAATATTTTACTAAATAAACGTTTGATACGTTGCAGCAAAAAATTTTTTGGCAGCATTCGTATGGACAAACTGTTTAAAAACCACGTGCCTTCTATCCCAAATAATGCCAGTTCATCTATATTTTGAAAGGTAATAGGGATGTGTAGTCGCTGGTGTTCTACCACATGAAAATGGTGCTGGACCAATGTATCCAGCAACTCTTCCTCACCTGCAACCACCGTGGTGTTTTTTACCAAGGCTTTGTAATAATGGCCTACAATACCGCTTAAGAGTGATTCTTTAGCGATAAAATCAGCCAATTGTTGCTGTGCCGCGGGGAATGACTCGTAAGTTGTTGTTATTATTGAAAAATGCCCTGAAGATCGGGTAAGTAATTGGGCTTGGTTAAACAAGGTATGGATAGAGATGTAGGCATTGATAAAATGGGCAAGCACTAAATCTTGGCTATGGTGAGGCAAATATTTACTGGTATCCACAGCACTGGTTTCAATGGTTTTTAATCCCGGTAGCTCTTTTTCAGCAATTTTCAACATTTCTGATGATACATCAATGCCCGTAAATTCTGCTTGAGGCATGTGAGGTTGAAGTTTTTTTAAAAAAGAACCATCTGCCACACCAAAGTCCAATACCTTGTAATGGGCTCTTAGTCCTAAATGGACATGTTTTATTTGCTCGATAGCGCATTGATGACTTTCACTGATAGAGCCGAAAGAATCTGCTGTGTTACGTGGAGCAACAATTGAATTGTACATAGCCTTTAAAGGCATGCAGCTTTCCTTTTGTTAACATTTGAAGAGTATATCGCTAATTTAATATAATTAGCAAAATATATGGAACAGCATGTGTTCTTTTTGTGATCCAAATGATGTATAATTTTACATCATGACGCGTATTGCGTGGTATAGTGGCTTTATTTTTAAGTGATTCCTTTTTGTAGTTGGGCCAAGGCCCAACCTACACGTCCATTTAAAATAAAAGCACTGTATGAGCAGTTATAAATTTAAATTTAGAGGTCATTATGTATTTTGAAGATTTAATGGATGCAATTAAGCATGAGTTGCCCGAAAAAATATACCATTTAAATGAGCTCCAAACTGGAGAACCCTTTGTTTTGTCTGATAAAGACATCGAATTGGTGGTTGATTTTGCAATTGCCCATCAACCCCAAATCACACTTCTCCCCACCCAGAACACCGTTGATCTCCTTACTTTGCTGATGAGCATGGGCACTGAGTTACCCGGCAATCCCAATCGTGATAAATTTTTAGGAAAAAAAGATCAACGGATTGAAGAATGCATCATTCAAAGAGCCATTGAGCGCATTCAATCGCTTGAAAACTCTACGGCCCATGCGGCTGTGTTCGGTTTAAGTGGCAATCCTCCCACCGTGAATCATTTGGTGTATATTAAACATTTATTGACCATCCATGATGACTTGCATGTGGTGATTAATGCCCAATCTCCTTTAAAAGATGCACAAAGTTACACAGCAGCTGAGACCAGGCTCTTTATGTTGAAAAAAATGCTAGAAGCAGAACATCTTGATGGGGAGCATTGCAAAGTAGAACGCTTGGAAATTGATCGTGATCCGCCATCCCGGATGATTGCGACGCTGAGTTTGCTGGTATTGATGAATGCGAACACCAAATTTACTTTAATTTTAGGTTTAGACGGGTTGATGGATTTTCATAAATGGTACAAATGGCGTCAATACGGTTCTCTATGCGATATTAAATTTTACCCGCGTGAAGGCCTCGCTATGGATGTCGAAAAAATAACAGCATCCCTTCAACGTCTGTTGGATGAATATTCCTGTTACTCTCGTTTATAACGCCCCTGAGCAAAAAGTCGTTTATGAGGCCATTCAAGCTGCTTTAGGTCCTAAAGTTCAACTTTCCGGCGAAAACATCCCTACATTTGAAGGTTCTGCAACAGAACTTCGTAATTATTACAGCCCGGGTAACGAAGATAACAGTCAAGTGCATCCGAATATTCATCCGGTCGTGGATAAAATTATTCGTGAGCAATGCCTATATGGGTACGAAGATCCTCACAAATTGGTGAATAAACGCACCCTGATGTTGTGACATTGAGATAAGCGATCATGAGGTGTTCATGCCTGAAAAAATCATAGTTAGGGTGGTGTCGGTTTGTCATGTTGTTTTAATTGTTTTAAGCAATGTACTGGTCCAATATCCTTTTAAATTATTTGGCTTTCAAACGACGTGGGGGGCATTTACTTACCCTGCGATTTTTATACTCACTGATCTGACACTCCGCATCTGGAATGCGTCGGCGGCACGGCGAATTGTTTTAAGAAGCATGCTCCCTGGTTTGCTCTTATCGTATGCCATCGCCACGTTATTAGAAGGGGGCTCGTTGGTGATTCATATGATGCCGCTCCGAATAGCTCTGGCTTGTTTTGTGGCGTATGTGATGGGTCAAGGGGTTGATATACTGGTTTTTCAGCGTTATCGCCTAAATTCGACATGGTGGGTTGCTCCGGTTCTGTCATCAACAATAGGCAATGTGGTGGACACCGCAGTTTTCTTTTTTATTGCGTTTTATCAATGCAATAATGTTTTTTTAAGCCAACATTGGACTGAAATAGCTCTTGTTGATGTTGGGTTTAAAATCATGATCAGTCTCATTGCGTTTGTCCCACTCTATGGCGCGATCATAAAGTTGTTTGGATTAAAATTAATTCCTGGTTTAAAAAAAAATCCATTTGTTTATTAAAATCACTAAGGTTTGTTTTGAAGATTGCTAGGGGCATCGCTGGACTGTATTTTTCTTTCACAATTTTCTACACGGTTTACTTCGCCCAAAATGTTACAGTGTATGGCCATCGCGGGGCTCGAGGTTTGGCCCCTGAAAATACACTTCCCGCTTATCAAGTGGCTTTAATGCAAGGGGTGGATTGTGTTGATTTGGATGTGGCGATGACCAAAGATGGGGTGATTGTGGTTCAGCATGATTTAACGTTGAATCCAAACATAACGCGCGACAAAAGGGGGCATTGGTTAAAAAAGTCGAATTTAGTTGTAAAAAACTTAACGTTACAAACGATAAAAACCTATGATGTGGGGCAAATTAAGCCCAATACGGATTATGCGCAGTTATTTCCTTTACAAACATCGCTCAACAACACTTCTATACCCACGCTTCAAGAAGTCATTGCTTATGTAAAACAAAATGCAGGCAAGGACGTGGGATTTCAAATTGAAATCAAAACCGATCCGACGGCGCCAAATTTAAGTGTTCCTCCTAAAAAAATTGTTATGGCACTTGATCAAATTATTCGTAAAGAAGGTATTAGTCATCGAACTAAAATACAAGCTTATGACTGGCAATGTTTATTGCTCATGCAAAAAATAAATCCTCTGGTTGAAACGGCATATATCACAGACACTGATCTAGAAAAAACGATGCGTGAATTGCCCCAAATTGCGAGTGTTTGGTTGGCTGGGAAACGTTTAAAAAACTACCATAATTCCATCCCTGAAATGATCAAATCGTTAGGTGGTACATGGTGGGATGCACAAGATATTCAATTGACAACTGAACAAATCGAACATGCCCATCTAATTGGTCTTAAAGTAGCCGCATGGTCTTGGCCAGAACGAACAGGTCTTGATGTGGATATTCCATTAATAAAAAAATTGGCTCTTTATGTGTTTCAGGGTCTTACGCGACTAACAATTGAACCAACGACGCCAACAAAGCTTTCCCTCTTTTTCTAACATTATGCACAAACTCAAAAAAACCGAGATAGATCGGTAGTTTTTCCTGTGAAATACCTCTGTGTGGTCTAAGCCAAGATCGTAAAAGAGACCAAAAACCTTCCATCGTATTCACATGTACCTCATGAAAACCATCACCATCTTCATCACGCGCATACTCCCCGGCGCCATGATTCACTGTTTTATGCCCATATCCCCACTCAGGTAATCTGCAGTAAATATTATACTCATCTGTATACACAAAAGTGCTAGGCATAATGGTGGCGACAATATATGGTTTGATTGTTTCTTGCTGCACATATGGAAGCATGTGAATGACAACGGCACCTTTTCTCTCAATCATACCAAAAACTGGAGGTTTTTCTTTTTCTAATGTTCCTCGCCCTCGAGCTCCCCGAAGCCTGTTGCGGCGACCTAATCGTCCCTTTTTTTTACTTCACCAGGATGACCCTTATGACCGGCAACAACATAGACCTCATCGCATTCTACCTTACCAGATAATTTGACTTCAGGTTTTTTATTTTATGTCAAACCAAACGTCAGCTACAACGATGTAAACGGCGTTTAATGGCGG
>CAZGKX010000007.1:28931-58748 GCA_964525945.1 uncultured Legionellaceae bacterium | reverse complement strand
CCAAGCCGTTACCTTTTGGGCAATGGATAAACTGACTGATCCGAAACTGCCGCGTTTAGCACAAGATCAACAAGGCAAATTATTGGATTTTCCCAAGTCCATGCACCACCTTTACCCAAACATCAAAACAGAAGGTCAATTGTTTGATCTACAAGCTAGATTTAACTTGAACAATTTACAAGATAAAAATTTTCAGGTGCTTTTTTATGGTTTATTGAGCAATACAATAACTCGTATGAGCACTAGCGACCGACGAAATTTGGTGAACATCACCACCAATTGGATTTCAGATTACCAGCCGGAGCGCGGAAAAGATGCCATGTATTCAAATTATCTTCAACAAAAACCTGCTTATTTTCCAGGTTACCAACGGATGAAAAGTGTATCGGAGTTTCGCATGGTGCTCGGGGTGAAAGCGAACGATTTTCAAGCCATTCAGCCATATATTACTGTTTTGCCCGAAGTGACCGCTATCAACTTCAACACAGCCTCTAACAAAATATTAAAATCAATGGGTTATGGTTTATCGGCAACCGAATTTTCAGAATTAGTGGCAGCCCGCGGCGAGAATGGGCTGGAGGATATCAATAAAATTATCCCGTTATTGGAGCGATTAAACATTAACAATGCTGAAATTACCCTGGAAAGCAATTATTTCTTAAGTATCGCAACAACATCAACCCCAGAACTCACGCTGACGGTTTATACCGTCATTAAACGCAGCAAAGCAAAGCAAAAAAAAATAGAGTTAAGCATTATCAACGAAAGCTTAAACACCCAATAACCGAGCAGTGACCATAAGGGAGCAGAACAGTTCGGTGCATGAATAGTGGTTCATTACACTAAAAAATTTCAGCCGATGCACCCAAGGATCAGGTTTTGAGCTTGTCCTTCAAGCGCTCCATGGTATGGCGTGGGAGTAATAACCAGTAATGGCCTTGATTTTTCATGCGCCCGGCTATTTCGGTGGCACGCTCACCATCTCCCCAATAAACATCACCACGCACCGGCCCACGAATGGCGCCACCTGTGTCTTGGGCGATCATCAATCGATGGAATAATTTTTGCGCTTCGGACTCGTGATCAGGACGAGTGGTTGCTAACCACATAGGCACACCCATCGGCACCCATTTACGATCCACGGCCAAAGAATAACCCGGTGTTAAAGCGACCCCTTGCGAACCTAAGGCCACGTTTTGTTGCAGTTTCGTGAAAAACACAAACGATTTGTTTTGATTGAGGACAGAATCCATTTGACTGGGATTTTCATCCAAATAACGCCGAATATGTTGCATGGACGCATTATCACGCGTCATCACACCCCTATCGATAAGAACACGCGCAATTGAAGTATAAGGAGCACCATTTTCACCCGCATAGCCCACGGCAATTTGCGATCCATCAGGCAATTTAATAATACCAGAACCTTCGATTTCTAAAATCAACCGCTCAAGGGGATTATCCACCCAAGCAATGATGGGGGCCTTCCCCGCCAGCGCACCTTGGTTGATCTGAGAGCGCGTATAAAAAGGCACCATTTTATGATCAAGAACGTGGCCCACGATTTTACGGTTTCCAAAATCAGGAGAAAACAAGCCTAATTGAGCAGTCACCATGTTTTTAGGTAACCCATAAATAGGAATATTGTAGTGTTTGGTTGGCGTTAAACTACCATGCAATGCCGGCATGTAGTAACCGGTAAACAGCCCTGTTACTGGCTCTTCTTCAAAAAATTCAACGGGGGCAAACCAAGTTTGAAAAAAGGCTTTAGCCGCCGCATCGGTCACAGATTTTAGGGCATTGGCGGCATGACAAGCGGGGTGCCAATCTTTAGCACTGAGCTCAATGTATTGGCTACCAACGGCTTTATCAGGGCGTTGTTTCAAGAATGCTTTGCATGAAATTTGAAAGGCCAATAATGATTTATGCGTATTGGCTTCGGCCCATCCCGGCAAATGCGAAAAAGTGACTTGTCTTAAATTAAGGCCCGCCTGTTTCGAAACTGAAACAGGCTCAGGGCGCCAAAATAACAAGTAAACTTGCACCATTAGTGTGATAATCACTGCACTGTAAAATAATTTAATTTTCATAATTGGGTGAATTTTACACGAGATGAGATAATATGCAACATTTTTTTGAAAAAGTTGATCTATTTTAAAGAACATGTGACCATTGGATTTCAATATTGACTAAAAACACGGATTGATTAAAAAGGAGTTTTACTTTAGTAAGGGTGTCTTTATGCCTACAAAATTACTGCACATTGGCCATATGGAAGCAGCGTTTCTTTTACGCTCTTATCTCATTTTTAATGCCGCCTCCTATAAACCTTTGCCTGCTTCTCACAAAATGAAGCCACCTACCCTACCCCTGCACGATTTAACGGAAGAAAAATTGCTTAAGCCTACTGCTTTTGTCTTAAGAGAAGATTTCAATATTATCACCGGAGCACCAACCGCTACACCGTCACAACTCTCCTCCAACACCAACGTCTTTTATGCAGGGATCATTTTTCCCCAAAAAAATCGCTTGGATATTGTATTGTCCAGAGAAAATATTTCTTTACCCAAAGAGCAACAAGGTGTTATCGAAACATTGCTTGCCATGCAATTCTATAAACAATACCAAGGCAAACCGTCTTTCTATTATGATCACAATGCGCACAACGTTTCTTTTTTAAAATTAAAGCGAGGCATGCCTCGTCTTTATACCCTGCTCACTTTGGATAGAAATATTCAATCGATCCTGAACAACAACCTCTATTCGCCGCTGCAAGAGCAAATTCGTGAGCAAATCCGAAGCATATTACCCCAGGCAGAAAATTATGAGCATGAAGTGGGGATAAATCCAGCGTATCAAGCGATAAATCAATTCGCTCAACCTCAACCATTAGCGCTCCTTGAAAAACGCATATGGGTTTTAAGAAGTGATTTTATTTTGGCCACTGGCGTAAAAAATGCTTACAAGCAAAGTTATAATTACCAAGGATTAGCGGATACGTTTGAACCTGGGCTCTTTGAATTTTTAAATTGGAAAAACCGCTACGGACACCCCACACTGGCTCTAGCAGAGAGCAATTACGATGGCTCCTCCTATTACGCAGGCTATATTTGCCAACGAGAAGGCTTCTTGCAAGTTTATTTGTCATCAGGGCGCTATGATCGAAAAGATTTGGATGAAGAACAAAAAAAATTATTAGAAATTTACATTGCCGCGCAATTCCAAACCGCTTACGGTGTTCAAGACATTGTTTTTGAATTTGCCATACC
Organism: uncultured Legionellaceae bacterium; assembly: GCA_964525945.1. Taxonomy (GTDB): domain Bacteria; phylum Pseudomonadota; class Gammaproteobacteria; order Legionellales; family Legionellaceae; genus CAZGKX01. The sequence goes on along the minus strand of CAZGKX010000007.1, from coordinate 55,479 downwards.
AGGCGACCCCACATACCATGGGGTATTTTTTACAGACGGTCGTTTTCCATACGATAACCCAAGGCAACGATACACCAAGGAGTCTCTAAAAACAAATTTGGAGAATTTACCTTGTTCCATGCCCTCCTGTTCATTTGAATAAAAAATCAATCAAAATGAAAAATTAATTCTATACTTAAATAAGAACAAATCGGAATGAAAACAAACGATGTCTATCTTAAGTAGAATCTGAGCCTTCCTTACTGGCAAAAAGGACTCTAATGCGCCTGTAGCTGCTTTAAAGACAATGCCCAAGGTACGCACTACAGAGCAATTTAACTTCGGAGATACGGATGACCGTACTGTTACTCCTATGTTTGGTGCTAACGATAGTTCTTCTATCAAGAGTACCTCTACTAAGAGCACTTCAAGCAGTAGCCAGGGCTCTCCGCAGATGACCCAAGTATCACCCACCCAAACTCGAAACGATGCCGCTCAAAAAGTATCCTCGAGTCATAAAAACACCGCACCAAACACCCCAACATCTCCCAGTTCAACAAATTCCAACAAATTTGGGTATTAGGGCCTGTCACTTCAACAAAGGAATAATATTTGTATAATCATCGGTCCATAAGACCTTGGATGGCTCAGTGACAAATCGCCATCCAGGAATACGCAGCAAATGTCCTGCCATCTTATCATTTATCGTTAATACAGCCCATTCTGCCGCCAATTGTCCCAAATGTGCCTCTCCCCTTTGTTGCTTGAAGAGAAGTATCATGTCCAATTGTCGAGCAATGGACGTGATCACCGGCAATATCGAGACATGGCGATTGCTAATATGAATAAGGATGGCACCATCGCCATTGATTTTTTGCTTATAAAGAGCAAACGCCTCTTGGGTCAGCAAATGAACAGGAATAGCATCTGAATTAAACGCATCGATAATCATTAACGCGTACGTGCCATTTTTGACGCTCTTAACCGCCGTGCGTCCATCCTCTTTGATAACATGGGTGTGGGGTGGACAGTCCTGCAAATAGGTAAACCAATTTGGGTTCTTGGCGATTGCAATGACTTGTTCATCAATTTCAACAAAATCAAGGTGATCGTTTTTTTGAAATTGGCAGGCTAAATGCCCCGTTCCTAACCCTATAACCATCACGCGTAAAGGTGCTTGAAATTGCTCAAAATATTGGACGATGGGATAAATTGCCGCGTAATAAGAAAAAGAACCATTTTGAATAGTGGCTTTGTTGTTCATCAATTGAAAGCCATGCATGGTGTTTTGGCTCATTAAAATATGGGCATGATTTTGTTTAAATACTTGCTTTATACCGTAAAAATTACGTTGCTGGCTTAAAATATGTTTAGGGTGTTGCCAAATCATGGCGATCAAGAAAAACACCAGCCCAGCCAGCACAGCCAAAATCCAGAACACACGACGCGAATAATGGTAAAAAATAATCAAGCCTATCAAGCATAAAACAAGAGGGTATTCATACGCTCGATTAAAAATTTTAGGGGCCAATAAACCATTAAAAACACCCGCAAAAACACCACCTAGCGCCAAGCAAAAATAAAACGTTGTTAATTGTTGCACGCCAGGTCTTGTTCGTACCAACTCGCCATGGCAAAACAAAGCCAATGTAAAAAAAGCACTTAAATTGACCATCAAAAATAACCACATGGGCAACAGATTTACATCCAGCACCAGCATCAACAAAGCAATAGGTACAAAATAGACGGCAAACTGGCTGACCACACGATGAGGAAGCAATGGTTTTTTAGCAAAAGCTATCATAAACGTTAGCAAATAAAGGGCCAGTGGGCTCACCCACAACAACGGCATGGCAGCTAAATCAGTAGAAATAAACGACGTAACCCCCATCATTAAACTGCACGGCAACGCACTGACCAGCACCCAAAACAATAAAACAGGCCAATGCAATTTGAGTAAAACGTGATTTTCTTTGGAGATGGTTCGCTTTTGGCTTGCCATCAAAATCACCCCCAACAGGATTAAATAGACAAGATACCCCATATTCCAACTACGAAATTGCCAGACCAAACCTGAAAAGCGCTCAACCACAAAAGGATAACCCAATAAAGCAACGAGACTTCCAGCATTGCTGGCCACGTACAAAAAATAAGGATCATTCGAATGTTTATAGGTGCTCTGACTAAATGCGTACTGCAACAAAGGAGCCGTGGACGCAACCATCAACAGCGGCAAGCCACATTGCACAAACAGCTCTTTTAATATAGTGAATTCCGGCATCCCAGGACCTGAGTGCGGAGCAAAAATCAATGGAACAACACCTAAACTAAACAAACATACCGCCAAATGAATCATTCGCCACCGCCACACACCTTGCAAGCGGCTCAACACCCAAGCGTAGCCGTAAGACAATAAAAGCATGGCTTGAAAAAACAACATGCAAATTGTCCATACCGACGGTGTACCACCATAAACGGGTAATAAACTTTTTGCCACCATCGGTTGTACAATAAACAACAAACCGGCGCTTAATAACAAGCAAATCGCAAATAAAATTGGCATAATTTACCTTTCATTCGAAGGGGACCTTGTTAATTTTAGGGGTAACATTTCACTTAATCGACGAGATTAATACGAATCACACCAGCGACAGCAAACGGTAAAAAAAATGCTGCTAACAAAGAAACAGCCAATAACAAAGCTAAATAACCTTGAACAGCCAACCCTTGCAATGCGGCCATCATGGTCGCACTCCCAAAGATCATGATCGGAACCGTTAACGGCAATAAAATCAATGCCATTAAAACACCTTTTTGTTTTAAACCTGTGCTAAACGCTGCCGCTAATGCACAAAGTGCGAGAATAGTCGGCGTGCCTACTATAAGGCTAAGCATCAATACACCTAATTCATGGAGTGAAAAGTTAAACATCACGCCTAATAAAGGGCAAAACAATAAAATGGGCAAAAGATTGCTAGCCCAATGCACCAACATTTTGGCGCCAATAAACAGGGTCACCGGATAACCGGAGACTAACCATTGTTCAATCACACCATCATCGTAATCTTGCTGAAACAGGCGTTCCGCAGATAAAAAAAGAGCGAGCAAGGTTGCTATCCATATTAACCCGGGTGCAATTAAGCGTAATAATTGTTGCTCTGGAGGCATCGTTAAGGGAAAAAAAGTCATGATCATTAAAAAAAACAGGCATGAATTGACAATCAAGCGTGTTTGACGCACGCTCAATTTGATTTCCCGACGTAGTTGTCGCCCAAACATCGCCATCAAACCCGTCATAGAAAATATTCCTGGCAATGTGCACTGTTCAATAACAAGGGCTGATGAGACGTTAATAAAATAATACCGCCCTGCTGCAAGTGCTCCGTTACGCATGTTTTTAGAAAATCGCCACTGGTTTGATCCAGAGCATTCAGGGGTTCATCCAACAACCAGATGGATTTCTTATTTATCAGCACACGCAACAATCCAACCCGCCTTAGCAAGCCTGCTGATAATAAATTGCATTGCACATCGGCAACAGTGAGCAAAGAAAATCGCTCCAAAAGCTCGTCCAATTCCGCTGTGTTTTTAGAAGAATGCAACTCAAAATAACATTGTTCCCGCACGGTGAGCAATTGACTCACGCCGGGTTTATGCCCCACATAACAAATGTGTTGTTGATAAGCCGAACGATCTTCAGAAATTGAATGGCCTTGATATTGTATGTCACCGTCAGCGGGTTGCAGCAAACCCGCGATCAGTTTTAATAACGTGGTTTTCCCCGTGCCATTGTCACCGCGAATATGCAAAAGACGGCCGTGCTCAATTTGAAATGACACATTTGTTAATAAAGGTTTATCTGAATAATCAAAGTTTAAATTTATTATATCTAACATAAACCTCAGTGCATCAAGTGATAAGACAGAAACTCGCAGACTATCTATATTTATCCAAGAACTCAAGCTGATTTTGTGGAATGCATTGACTTAGATAATCTCATCTTTCAAGATAAACGCAGCAAAACTTTGAACATAAAAATGTTTTCTTTTACCCATATACCGTGCTTATTGCGCAGCATCGTACAAAGTCACTGCTTCACCTGCGGTTCGCAATGACGGGCTTATGAAACATAATATACTATATTCAGCACACAAAGCGCGTGACGCTGACATATTGAGTTCATAATGTGTATTTAGATGCGTTCATCCCGTGTCATATTTGTAGACGTGTAAAATCTTTGCTAACATAGGTCATTCTTGCGTGTGGAGCAATTTGAGACATGGGTGTCCAAGCTTTTCATCAAAAAAAATACCAACTCGCTAAATCCCTTTTGCTCGATGCAATTCAACAAGATTCGTCTCCACTTGAAAATTATTTTTACTTGGCCCAAGCGTGCATCCAAACGGGAGCCCATGCTGAAGCAGCAGATTATTTGAACATTTATCTTCATCGCACCAAAGACAACCCCATCGAAAAAACAACCGATATAGCTGTAGCCAACAACTTATTGGGCCAATGTTATGAAACCATGCATAACCATGAGCAAGCCAAAGCATGTTATAAAATGTCAACCCAGTTGAATCCGATGGCACCTTTGCCCTGGTATCGATTGGGGTTGTTTTATGCAAAATCAGCACAACAATATATTGATATTCACTTGGCCCCGATCGTTTGGCAACTGCAACAAGCTTACATCCAACTGACCCTGATGCTGGAGGTAACAACACATTACCCGCGTTTTATAAAATGCCTGCAAATTTGCTTGGAGCAGCATATCGACGCTTTGCAAAAGCAAGAAACCCTCGCAAACCAACAGGTTGACAATGCATTTAAATCAGCGATCCAATACCATTACCAAGCCTTAAATGCATGCACCCAAGATGAACCGCTTAAAGCGACGATTCGCTTACACCTGACAGAAGTTCCTGCGCAATACGGTCATTATCTCTATAAAAATCAAGATTATACCAACGCCCAGAAATATTATTCCCAGGCCTTAAAATTCGATCCTGATCATCTTGTTACCCTCAATCAATTAGGCATGTGCTACCTTAAAAAAGAAATTTTTTTAGAAGCAAGGGCTTATTTTGCTGAAATTATAGACAGAGCCAATGAGAAACAAATGAAAGCAGATGCATGGTACAACATTGCCATTACCTACCGATTACAGAAAAATTGGCGCAAAGCGGCTAATTGTTTAAGAGAAGCTAAATTATTAGCACCTCATGACACAACCATCCTCGACGAAGAACAGCATTTAAGGCATTTAGTCTCAACGACATTTTTTACGTCAACCAAGTTCAAAACATTTTTACATTCTAAAAAACCAGTCCCTGAAGAAACCGAAACAGAGCATGAGTATCATCCCTGATGTTGCCGTCCATGCGACTGTAAGGAAGCAGGAATATGTCCATAACGTGATCCACATTCCCACATCAAACAAACTGCTTTGCTTCCTTTCGGTAGCAACTCAATCCAATATCTTTACCGGCTTAGGGTTAACGTGGTATGTGTCACGGTATACCGCTAAAGCATCATTGGCTGCCGCATTTAAACCCAATGCAAGGTTTGAGTAATACATAATCGACAAAGCACTTTGTGCACTCGGTGCTTGAGGGTATGTTTTAACCAAATAGCTCGCCCGCTCCTCAGCAGCCACGTACATTTTTCTATCGTAATAGTAAGTGGCTGTGTTTAGCTCGCGTTGTGCAAACATGTTGCGCAAATAAATCATACGCTGCAAAGCATTTGGCTTGTATTTACTGTCAGGAAATTTTTGCACCAACGTGGCAAAATCAGAATAGGACTGGGATTGTGTGCCGGGATCACGCCATGATTCATCCATAGGCAGCATATTGGCCAAGGTGCCTCGGGTTTGTTGAAAATTGGATAAACCCTTCATGTAATAAGCATAATCCACATTTTTAGCGCGGGGGTATAAATGGATGTACCGTTCTGCCGTTGCCGCCGCAGATGGATAATCTTCTTTTTTGTAATAGGCGTAAATTAAATCAATTTCTGCTTGCTCAGCGTAATCGTTAAATGGGTACATGGTGTCCAATGCTTCTAAGCGCTTAATGGCATTGGAGTAGCTTTTTTTAGATAATTCCTGTTTCGATTCTTTGTACAATTGCTCCGCTGTCATGCCTTTGTATGGATTATCGTCCTCATCATCATCCCCACCCCACCAATGTTTGCATGCTGTTAACGATAACAAAACACTGATCAGCAACAACAGTTTTACTCGTTTCATAACTCGACTCACCTTACAAAGATAGAGTGCATTATACCTATATACAAAACGCTGTCATCTCCCATTTTCAATTCAGATTTGATTTTTCAAAAGAATAAAAAGTATGCCTTAAATTAAAAAAATCAGTTGCATCACCCCCGCACCTGCGATAGAATTCGCGACGGAGAGGTGGCAGAGCGGTCGAATGCGGCGGTCTTGAAAACCGTTGAAGGGCAACCTTCCCAGGGTTCGAATCCCTGTCTCTCCGCCAAGTATTGGTTGTAACTTTTTGAGATAATTTAAATTTTTTAGATATTTTGAGGTTACCCTTTACGCTACCCCGCTGTTAACAAATAATAATTATGATAAGTCAGGCCTTAAAAAAAATACCGTTATTTAATCAAAGTCTGTCGGTAATGTCATGTCTTCCTTATGCACAAAAGCCCTTTCAATTTGAGTCTTAATGACCCGATTGAGCGACAAATCAGGTAAACTATCTTTTTCAAAAAATTCTATTTCTGAGGTCTCGATACTGGCAGTTTTTTTACCACCGATCAATTCACATATGAAAAATACTTTATAAGTATGAGGCAATTGGGCGGGATGCGCGTGTTTATTTTTATCAAATAATGCCATTAATTTTACGGCCTTAGTTTTAAATCCCGATTCTTCAAATATTTCCTTACATACCGCCTCGCTTGGCGATTCATTAATATCGATCCAACCACCAGGTAATGTCCAGAGCTGATCTGAGCGCTCCTTGACTAATAAAATTTTATTATCTTTAAACACAGCGCCTCTTACATCCAACTTTGGGGTCGCATAGCCCTTTTCACAACTAAATAGATCCATGATTTTATCGGGCGTTAAATTGGATTTTTCAGCCAACATTGCGGCAGCAATTTTCTGTACTTGAAGATATCGTTCTCTATCAAAAACATCCTGCGTAAAAAGTAAACCGTTTTGAGCAATTGCAAAAAGTGAATCGGCTATCCCCACTAACTTATCCATAAGTGTTCTCCTTGATATTATGCCTGCCCCGACCTGATTTTTTTTATAAAAATCAATTCAATTGATTAGGGGCTGTTGACAATTCACTCTAAAACGCTAACGTGCCGTGGTTTAGCCGCGGGACGTAGGCTTTGGCACCAAATGTCAACAGACTATAGCTTTTCTTGGCTGATAATAAAAAAAATCTGTTGTGCCCCCTCTTGATAAGAGTCCTTTAAATCCCCTTATTAAACAGGGGATATGGCTTGCATGTTGTCCGTCATAGGAAGCACCGCATTTCTTGCTATCGGCATGAGTCGCCCATTAGCCTGCATATACCGACGAGCAGTGCACAAACCTGCTGCAGCTACTGCAATGGTTATAAATCCTACGGCATAAGCGGCATTTTTATTTAAAACATGGTGGTCGAGTAACGTGGATGATAAAATGACACCCCCGATCACGACCATCAAACCATAACAAGTACACTCCGCCACACAAGGCGGAATTTCGTGTTCCTCAGAGTTATCAGTACAGGCAAAAAATAAAAATCGTCGCACAGCTGCCTCCGTTCAAAAAGGTAAATGTCGACAGGCCTAATTTATTGGCAATCCATCTCACCTGATTGCTTAAAAACGTTGTCTATCGCCATTAAATTTTGTAAAAGTGCTTTCATTTTACTCAATGGCCAACTGTTTGGCCCATCACTCAACGTTGCATCTATGTTGGGGGGTGTTTCCATAAAAATCCCGGCAACCCCAGCCGCCACAGCAGCTCTGGCCAATACGGGGACAAATTCCCGTTGCCCCCCAGAAACACCATTATTTCCACCCGGTAATTGGACAGAATGGGTCGCATCATAAACAACGGGGCAACCTGTCTCGCGCATGATCATCAATGAGCGCATGTCTGAAACCAAATTATTATAACCAAACGTTGTGCCACGTTCACAAACCATGATGTGTTCATTACCCGTTGCTTTGGCTTTGGCCACCACGTGCTGCATTTCCCAAGGCGATAAAAATTGGCCTTTTTTAATGTTCACGGGTTTATTTAACGCAGCAACATTTTGGATAAAATTGGTTTGTCGGCATAAAAATGCCGGCGTTTGTAACACATCAACAACACTGGCCACTTCAAACAAAGGAGTGTCCTCATGAATGTCAGTGAGCACAGGTACACCAATTTGGCTTTTCACTTTTTCGAGGATCATGAGTCCTTTTTCAAAACCAGGTCCACGATAACTTTTCAAGGAGGAGCGATTGGCTTTATCAAACGATGATTTGTAAATAAACGGCAATGAAAGCTCTGCGCATATCTCTTTTAAATAACCTGCAGTTTCTATAGCGAGCGCCTCACTTTCAATGACACAAGGCCCTGCAATCAAAAATAAAGGAGCATCTACACTGGCATTAAATCCACATAAATTCATGCTTGCTCCTTGGTTTGGTGATAGTCGCGTGCGGCCATGACGAACGCTTTGAATAAAGGATGACTGTCTCGGGGGGTGGATGTAAATTCAGGATGAAATTGGCATGCTAAAAACCAAGGATGATGATCAAGTTCAATCATTTCCACCAACGTACCATCCGCGGAACGACCAGAGATAATGAGCCCTTTTTGCACCAATGCCTCAACAAATAAATTATTGACCTCATAGCGATGTCGATGGCGTTCCACAATTTGCTCTTGCCCATACACTTTTTTGGCCAACGACTCTTTCTCAAGTTTGCATAATTGTGCGCCCAAACGCATTGTGCCACCCAAATCACTTTGTTCATCGCGCAAATTTATACTGCCATCTTGCGCCAACCATTCACTGATAAGGGCGATAACCGGATAAGGGGTTTGATTGTCAAATTCAGTGGAATTGGCACTCGCCAAACCCAATACATTACGAGCATATTCAATGATTGCTGTTTGCATTCCCAAGCAAATGCCTAAAAAAGGAACTTTTTGTTCGCGGGCATATTGAATACTTTTAATTTTTCCCTCAATCCCTCGTTCGCCAAAACCTCCTGGAACCAAAATTGCATCGACTGATTTTAGCAATTCTGTGCCATGTTTTTCGACCAAGTCCGCATCAATATAACTGATTTCAACACGCGTTTGAGAATGAATTCCGGCATGCAGCAACGCTTCATTGATGGATTTATAAGCATCACTTAGTTCTGTGTATTTACCGACCATCCCCACTTTTACAGTCATGGTTTTGATTTTTTGCGCATCGACCACGTGTTCCCATTCGGAAAGATCGGCAGGCTTGAGGGTCATCGCTAATTTTTTTACAACAATTTCATCGAGACCTTGTTCATGCAACATAAGAGGAATTTGATAGATGCTTTTGGCATCTTGCAACGAGATAACACCTTCACGTTCCACATTGGTGAACAAAGCGATTTTAGCGCGATCGCTCATGGATAACGGTTGTTCTGAACGGCAAATTAATACATCAGGCTGAATACCGATCGAACGCAATTCTTTGACAGAATGCTGAGTGGGTTTTGTTTTGGTTTCACCGGATGTCGCAATATATGGCACCAACGTTAAATGAATGAAAAGGGTGCGTTGGGCCCCCAATTCAATGCGCATTTGCCGGATGGCTTCTAAAAAAGGAAGGGATTCAATATCACCAACCGTGCCCCCGATTTCCACCATGGCAACATCAAATCCATCGGCTCCAAGCTTGATGCAGCGTTTAATTTCATTGGTGATATGAGGGATGACTTGAACGGTACCGCCTAAATAATCACCGCGGCGTTCTTTTTTAATGACGTTTTCGTATATTTTTCCAGACGTAAAATTATTTAATTTTGTCATCGTGGTGCGAACGAAACGTTCATAATGCCCCAGATCAAGATCAGTTTCCGCACCATCTTGCGTAACGAACACTTCCCCATGCTGAAAAGGACTCATTGTTCCCGGATCCACATTAATGTAGGGGTCCAATTTTATTAACGTTACACGAAGACCACGCGCCTCTAAAATGGCAGCTAGCGAGGCTGCGGTGATACCTTTACCTAATGAGGAAACCACACCGCCTGTAATAAAAATATAATTTGTCATAGATACGCCGCTTATAATTGTTGCAGAATGCTGTGAATGGCTAATGCGCAATCCACCGCCTCAACCCCTTTATGGCCATGTTTTCCACCCACGCGATCCCATGCTTGTTCATCATTTTCTGTTGTCAACACGCCAAAAACAACAGGAATTTCAAATTCTAAAGCCACTTGTTGACAACCATCGCTGACCTGTTGACAAACATAATCGTAATGGCTGGTTTCACCACGAATCACAGCACCCAATGCAATGATCGCACCATAATGATTTTTTCTTGCTAATCGTTTAGCAATCAATGGAATTTCCACAGCCCCAGGAACTTCAATCACTGTAATATCTTCGGGCTTAAATCCACATGCTTTTAAATGTTTAATAGCCCCATCTTGCAATTTTTTAGTTATCTCGCGATTGAATAAACTTACCACAATAGCCACTTCAAACGAATCTTGTTGATTATGGGGATGTGCTTGAATATGTCTCATCAACTCTCCTGCTTAAACTATTTATGACGGGTATCGTCCAAAGGTATATCCAGATGATGACCTAATTTATTTTGCTTTGTTTTCAAATACGCTCTATTTTCCTGGGTTGAGGGGGTCAATAAAGGAACCCTTTCAACAACGTTGAGTCCATATTGAGTCAGGGCATCCATTTTATGAGGGTTGTTGGTGAGCAACCGAATAACATGGATATCCATCTGCTTTAATATTTGGAAAGCGATGGCGTAATTACGATTATCAATCGGTAAACCGAGCTGCACATTCGCTTCAACGGTATCATAACCTTGTTCTTGCAACGAATAGGCCTTTAATTTATTAGCAAGCCCGATCCCTCGGCCTTCTTGCCGTAAATAGATAAAAACACCACCTTCGGAGGCGATGAGCTCCAATGATTTCTCCAATTGCTTGCCACAATCACATTTACAGGAGCCAAACACGTCGCCAGTGATGCATTCCGAATGGATACGAACCAACGGTATATGGTTAGGCGTTGTTGACAGTTTTGTTAACGTAAAATGCTCTGCTTTATCCAGTTGATTGGTGTACAAGGTCATGGAAAAATCGCCATGAGTGTGCAATGGAATACGCGTTGTTACCACGGCGCCCACCAATGTTTCATGGCGAATACGGTGTTCGATTAAATCTTTAATGGTGATGATAGGAATAGCGTGCTGCCGAGAAAAGATCATCAATTGATCCCGTCTGCTCATGGTACCGTCATCATTGGTGATCTCGCAGATGACCGCAGCAGGCAACAGCCCTGCCAATTTGACCAAATCCACACTGCCTTCCGTTTGTCCATTGCGCTCAAAAACACCACCTTTGCTTGCTCGCAAAGGGAACATGTGCCCTGGAGAAACAATGTCAGCCGGCCCACTGTTAGGATCAATGGCCACTTGAATGGTACGCGCCCTATCTTGTGCAGAAATTCCCGTGGAAACCCCTTGAGTAGCCTCAATTGAAACCGTGAAAGGCGTGCCATAAGGTGAACGGTTGTGGGAGGTCATCATGGGTAAATTTAATTTATCAATCAGTGCGCCGTCCATAGGCAAACAGATCAACCCACGGCCAAATTTTGACATAAAATTAATTGTTTCCGCAGTCGCATATTCTGCTGCAATGACCAGATCACCTTCGTTTTCACGATCTTCATCATCGACCAATATAACCATTCGGCCCGCTTTAATTTCACTGATCGCTTGCTCAATGGAAGCAAAAAATTGTGTCATATTTATTTTAACCTTAACTGATGTGCCACTATTCGTGCAATGTAATCAAATTCCACATTCAACCGATCGCCTACACCACATTTTCCCAAAGTGGTGTTCTGTAACGTATGCGGAACCAACATAACGCTTATTGTTTCATGTTCTACTTGATTGATGGTTAAGCTAATTCCTTGTAAGGTAATGCTCCCCTTCGGTAGAAGGTATAAGTTGGCGTCTTTTGGAAAACCACCAACGATCATTTCAACATAGTTTTCAATGGGTAAAATGGATATAATTTTTGCAGTTGTATCCACATGACCACTCACATAATGCCCGCCAAATCTAGCTGTGGCTAACATAGCACGCTCAAGGTTAACATAATCACCCACACAAAGCTGCCCCAAATTCGTCAATTCAACCGTTTCAGGCGACAAATCAAAGGCCAATCCTTGTTCAAACTCAGGCAGTAGCGTCAGACACACGCCATTTACAGCAATGCTTTCTCCCACCAAGGGACGCTCAATGTTGCCACGAAGAATAAGTCGATTCGACACGTCGCTTTTAATATTGGCAATCACTTCCGCTTGTTGTTCAATCAACCCGGTAAACATTTACCCTCCTACCACTCTAAAACAGCAATCATGTTATCATTTTTTGCTTGCCACGTGACTGATCGAGCATCATCGATTAAATGGGCGCCATGGTACACAGGAACAGCGTTATTTCCTAGGCTTTGTGGCACCAAATAAATGTAAGTTCTATTCACCAACCGCTCCTGATGCAAAACACTGAACAAATGCCCACCCGCTTCCACCCAGATCGTGTGGTAGCCCAACGCACCAAGATGACTGATAATGGCGTTTAAGTCCAACAATCCCGATTGTGAAGGCATGGCATGAAAAGAACAATTGGTTTTTTCCGCAACAACCGTATCAGGCTGATGATAAATATGGCAATGACTTGCCGCAGTGAATACTTTAGCATTAGGATTAGACGATAAATTTGCATCGATAATAGCAACAGGCTTGGCAATGGTTTTATCGGCTAAACGAACGTTTAACCAAGGGTCATCTTGATTGATGGTGCGCGCCGTGGTCAAAATAATATCGCAGTACAAGCGTTGTTGGTGGGTAAATTGAGCGCATAATTCATTGGACAATTGCACGCGTTGATGATTTTCTCCTGCGCATTTTCCATCAAAGGTTTGTGCTATTTTAACGTTGACCCAGGGTTTTTTTAATAAACTCCAATAACGGTAACTTTCATAAAATTGATCAATTTCAGGGAGAGGTAAATGCAAAACATCAATACCATGCTCTTTCAGAATAAGAGGCGTGTTGTTAGCCGCAACAACCGGATTTGGATCAGAATACCCATAAACAACACGACCAACATTGCGTTTAATCAGCGCATCGACACACGGAGACGTTCTCCCCCAATGGTTACAAGGCTCTAAGGTGACGTAGAACGTGAATTCGGCACAATTTTCAGGAAGTTGTTCCAATAATAATATTTCAGCATGCGCAGTGCCTGCGCCACGATGCCAAGCTTGTGCTATAATCGTATCGTTTTGGACTGCAACAGCTCCAACACTAGGGTTGGGCGAGCAAAAACCTTGCCCGAGCCAAGCTTGGTCCAAGGCAGCCAACAGAAACTGAGTGTGCATAGTCAAACCATACCTTAAAATATGCGCGCATGATAACAAATTATTCAATTTTTGAGTAGCCCAATGACTTTGTTAGAGCGATATATCCAAATAAAACTGCGTGGGAAAAACTGTCTAATCTCACTGATAATATCGATATTGCCATGCCATGCTCTGGCTTTCTCACCTTATTCTAACAATGAATTAGAAGAGTTGGAAAAAGAATTTATTCAACAAATCAATCAATCGGACAGCGTTATTCGGGATCCCTTGGCGAGTCAATACATCAATCATCTTGGCAAACGCTTAGCGCAACAAGGTGAAATGACACCGCCTTATTTCTTTATTGTAAAATCGAATGAAATCAATGCTTTTGCAGGTCCTGGTGGGTATATTGGGGTTAATTCGCAATTGATCCTTGCCACAGAAAATGAAAGCGAATTAGCTGCGGTCATGGCACATGAAATGTCACACGTGCGGCTTCATCATCTTTACCGCATGATCGAACATCAAAAGCAAATGCGCATTCCCATGCTCGCCAGCATGTTGGCTTCCATCGCCTTGGGCGTGCTTAATCCAGTGTTAGGGTCAGGGGCTTTGATGGGTTCTATGACGAGCTTTAACCAAGACAATATTAATTTTGTTCGCTCCAATGAAAAAGAAGCCGATCGGATTGGCATTGATATGTTGATTAAAGCAGGATTTGATCCGCAAAGCATGGCCGGTTTTTTTAAAAAAATGCAACAAAACTCTCGTTATTACTACACGGCCAACATTCCTGCTATTTTACGAACCCACCCATTGGACGAGGAGCGGATTGCCGAAGCAGAAAATCGCAGTATGCATTTGGAAAAGAAGAAATACCCGGATAATTTGGATTACCGCTTGTTCAAAGAACTCATCCGAACAACCAGTGCAGCAGACAACAAGCAATTGATGGAGTTTTATCAACATCAATGCGGTAAATCCCAAATCAACACGGCTTGCCAGTACGGTTATGTTTTAATGCTAAATAACATGGATAAATACAAACAATCAGCAGAAAAAATAACACCTCTTTTGCGTGATAACAGTGATAATTTATTCATTGAAGTGGCCATGGCTCAGACAGAGTTAGGCAATCATCAAACAGCGAGCGCTCTCACTCGGTTAAGTGAGTTGGCCGAAAATCATCCTGGTAATTATGCCACCACTCTGGAGTATGCAGAAGGGTTAATGGCTGCAAGCAAACCGGAGCTCGCAGCACGTATTTTATTGAAAGGCAGCCGTTTGTTTCCTTACGATTTGCCCATATGCCAACAATTGGCCCAGGCCCAAGCGGACAGTCATCAAAAAGACTATGCCTATTTTACGATGGCACAATGCCATTTATTGCAAGGGGATCGACGCAGCGCGATGAACCAACTCAAGCTAGCCAAAACGTTAGCAGGCAAGGATCACTTGCTGCACGCAAGAATCGACGCAAAAATTTCGGACATCAAATCATCCTTTGAACAAGATTAAGCCAACATTTAACCGCGGCGTTTGACGCGCTTCATCAACCGTTTTTTATGGCGGACTTGTCGATCGGTTAATTGATTTTTCTTATCTTTAAAAGGGTTGTTACTGCTTTTAAATTCCAGCTTAAGCGGGGTGCCCACCATGCCTAATTTTTCTGTAAATGCTTTCTGCAAATAACGCCGATAACTGGCCGGTAAAGCCTCCAGTTGATTGCCATGAATAACGATGATGGGTGGATTATGTCCACCGGCGTGAGCATAACGTAATTTAATGCGGCGACCATTGACCAAAGGTGGTGTGTGTTGCGTGGTTAAATCTTGCAACAAACGGGTCAATTGAGGGGTTGACAACGCTTGCGTGGCCGAAGTATAAGCTTGTCGAATATCTTTAAACAAACCCCCTACACCACTGCCATGCAGCGCAGAAATAAAACGAATTTTAGCAAAATTAACAAAGTGCAAACGACGCTCTAATTCTTGTCGCACGTGCTCTTTGTGTTCTTCTTCCAAACCATCCCATTTATTGATGGCTATCACCAATGCTTTTCCTGATTCCACAATGAAACCCAGCAAATGCATGTCTTGTTCTGTCAACCCTTCTTGAGCATCCACCAACATCAAACAAACATTGGATTCTGCAATCGATTGCAATGTTTTGATCACTGAAAATTTTTCAATTTTTTCATCAACCCTTGCTTTACGGCGCACACCAGCCGTATCAATCAACGTGTACTGGTGATTATCACGCTCAAAGGGAATTTCAATGCTATCACGCGTGGTGCCGGGCATGTCATAAACCACAACCCGTTCTTCACCTAAAATACGATTGATCAATGTGGATTTACCGACATTGGGTCGACCAGCAAAAGCGATTTTAACTGGGCTTTTTTCCGTTATCGTGGCTTCTGGCGCAAGAGCAAAGGTTGCTGTCACTTGTTCTAGCAAGGAATGCATGCCTCGCCCGTGAGTGGCCGAAATCCCGAAATAGGCCGCAAAACCCAAGGATTGAAAATCTGCAGTCGCCACATCTTCTGTTAAGCCATCGATTTTATTAACCACAAGATAGATGGGCTTGCTTATTTTTCGAAGACGTGTCGCGATATCACGATCCACAGGCGTTAACCCCGCGCGTGCATCGACCAGAAAAAAAACAAAATCAGCCTCATTTAAAGCCAATTCAGATTGCTTTGACATCAATGCATCAACCGCTGCATCATCCACCCCTACGCCACCGGTATCAACAACAATAAAAGGTTTGTTTTCAAAGGTAGCTTCGCCGTATTGACGATCCCGGGTAAGGCCTGGAAAATCGGCGACCAAGGCATCCTGCGTGCGTGTTAATCGATTAAACAAAGTTGATTTGCCGACATTTGGGCGGCCAACCAAAGCAATCACTGGTATCATGAGAAAGAACCCTCGGACAATCGAGTTAATTTACCATTCGACGTCATTACATAAATATTTCGGCCTGATACTGCCGGAGAAATATCAATTGGGGCACTGAGTTGTTCACGTGCAATCAGTTCACCTGTTTGCGTAGCAATCAAATGCAAATAACCTGTTTTATCACCCACCACCAATTGATTATTAAAGAGCGCTGGCTCTGTTAAACCACGTGCTTTTAATGAAACTTGTTTCCATTTAACCTGCCCCGTTTGCCGATCAAATGCCCACACCACATCAGCACTGTCGGTCATGTACAGCGTATTGGCATCAATGGCCATGTTTTTATAAGTCGATGCCGGTTTGTTCCAAATAAATTGACCGTTGTCCAGCGCTAAAGCCCCCACGTATCCTTGATAAGTGGCTAAATAAGCAACACCATTTCGAACAATAGGATCGGCATCTATGTCCACCAACCGCTCCACATCACTGGATCCACTGGCATAAGCAATACTACGTTGCCAAACATCACGCCCAGAATGGATGTCAATGGCATTTAAGCGACCATCCGAAAACCCGACCAAAATCAAATGATCAAGAATAACAGGGGAGGAGCTCGCCTTTAAAATCAAGTTTGGCGCTTCGTGCCCTGCCAACCATAATTTTTCACCCGTCAGCGCATTAAATGCGTACAAGTTACCGTCAATTGTTTTGGCAAGGACCTTTCCTTGGGCAATGGCTGACTTCGACAAAGCATCACTTGATAATTTAGCGTGCCATAGTTCATGGCCATCTGTTTGTTTCAATACAAATAAATTTGCTGCATCAGTGGCAATGACGACATAACCTTCTTTAACAGTGGGGCCGCTGATGATCCCTTCATTGAGTTGCTGGGACCACATTATCTGCCCTTGCCGTTTATCAATCGCTTGAACCATGCCAGCCGCGTCGGCGGTGTAAACAATATTGCTTTGAATAACGGGTTTTAGTTTTAGATAAGTTCGTGATTTATTGCCCTTGCCGATAGGAACACTCCAATCGGTTTTTAAATGCACTTTTGAAACCAACGGCGTCAATGCTTTTGGTTTGGGCGTATTGTCTTTACCCAACATATAATCATCAACTTGCGTGCAGGCTGTAAATAAAACGCAAAGTCCTAATACCAACCATTTTTTATTCATAAATCACGTAACCTCTTCAAGCAGCATCCTGCGGGGAATGTTTGTCTGTCTTCATGGACTGCGTTAACGCAGCCAATTCATTGCTTTTCATTTCTAAGAAAAGATTGCCCATTCCATTGGTTTGCACTTCAACAATTGCTTTACGATAAGCAGTTGCAGCGAGTTGGTATTGCCCTTTTGCCGCATAAATATCCCCTCGCAGCTCATTCACAACCGGTAAATACACCGTATCCTGAATTTTTGTAAGTTCAGCCAAGGCATTATCGTAAGATTTTTCGGCCGTCCACAAACGGGCTAAGCGAATTTTTGCCACGTCAATTAAAGCGGGCATTTTGGAATGATTGGCCACGTAGTCAAGTTGGTCACGTGCCTTGGGGTATTTTTCTTGAACCACGTATAATTTGGCAAGCGCCAAACGTGCAGCATCTGCATAAACGGTGTTGCCATAATCGGTAATTAATTGATTGGCGTACGCGCGCAAACTTTTATTGTCTTGATTTGAAAAAGCCACCATCAAATGTTCATAAGCATTGGATGCTTGCTGACCGACTTTTTCTTCATGCCAATTCCAATATTTAAAACCCGCTATTGCCAATAAAACAATAGACAGGGCAACGGTGATAAGACCATTGTATTTATTCCACCATTTTTTAATGGCTTCAATCTGCTCCGCTTCAGTCATATAAACTGACATTATTTCTTCTCCTGACCTAAAAAACGCTCTAAATATGCGCTTAATTCATGTTGGGGTATATTGATTTGCTCAGACACTTCTCGCAAATCTTTCACCCCGATTGTCTGTTGATGAAGCTCTTCTTCACCCAAAATTAAAGCGACCCGCGCTCCACTTTTATCCGCTTTTTTAAATTGGCTTTTAAAACTGCCACCTGAGGCATTCACCATCACATTCATCGCCCAGCGATCACGCAACAACTCAGCCAACATCATACCTTGATGCACAGCTTGTTCCCCAACGGCAATCACAAAAACATTGGGCACATCATCAGCAACAAGTCGCACAGAACAAGCGTCCATCAGCAATAACAAACGTTCTACGCCAATAGCAAATCCCACCGCGGGCGTGGAGTGGCCACCGAGTTGCTCAACCAAAGCATCATAACGCCCCCCGGCGCAAACCGTGGCCTGGCTACCTAATTTATCCGTCACCCATTCCAAAACGGTTTGCCCATAGTAGTCCAAACCGCGAACCAAGGTGGGATTGATAGTATAAGCAATACCCATCGCATCTAAGCCACTGCATAAATCAGAAAAATGTTGGCGGCTTTCCTCACCCATCACATCGATAAGCTTTGGCGCATCAGCAATCAGCTGTTGCATTTGTGGATTTTTACTGTCAAGTATCCGTAACGGATTTTTATCCAACCGGCGTTTGCTGTCTTCATCCAACGATTCAAAATGGGGTGTCAAGTAATCGACCAATGCTTGGCGATAAGCTTGACGCTCTGCCAGCGAACCAAGAGTATTGATTTGCAAATGCACAGCGTCTTTTATCTTTAACATGTTCCATAAACGACAACAGATGGTGATCAACTCCAACTCAATGCCAACTCCTGCCATGCCGAACACTTCTACACCCAATTGGTTAAATTGCCGATACCGCCCTTTTTGTGGCTTTTCATGACGAAACATCGGGCCACAGTACCATAATTTTTGTTGTTGGTTGTACAATAATCCATGCTCTAAACAAGCGCGAACACAGCCTGCTGTACCTTCAGGGCGAAGGGTAATGCTTTCACCGTTCATATCGTCAAAGGTATACATTTCTTTTTCAACGATGTCGGTTACTTCACCGATGGTGCGTTTAAACAATTGCGTGCTTTCCAGCAATGGCATTCTGATTTCTTTATAACCATACAAACGCAAGCATTCTGCAAATTGTTGCTCAACAGCTCGCCAGGCAATGCTTTGCTCCGGCAATACATCATTCATGCCACGAATTGCTTGAATTCTATCAACCACCCTGTTTCTCCGCATTGATATCATGAGAGCTGGACAACAAAGAACGCATTTTCGATAAATCCGTCAATCGAATTTCAGTTTCGACTTGGTTATGATTGGTTTCTGTCATGCTCACACGCGCTGGAAATATTTTTTCATTCTCTTTATTGGTTTGCCACCACATGGCCACGGCCCCCAGCACAACAAGAGCAAAAATACCTGTGACCCAACGCACCACATGCTCTGCTTTATTCGTTTCCCTGCGGCTTTGCCATAACGCTTTTTCCAATTTACGTTCGGAAGAATACATGCGATTAAATGAATCAAGCAAGGGCTCACTCGATAAGTCCAACAATTTAGCATAAGCACGAATATAGCCTTTAATAAAAACAGGTTCTGGCATTTGCTGATAGTCACCGGCTTCTAATAAATCAATAATCCTGACACGTAAATGCAATTTTCCTGCGACATATTCGGTGCTATAGCCCTTTTGGATACGTTCAGCAGCTAAAATTGCTCCTGGTGTTTCATCAAAATGCTGCTCTTTTTCTTCTAATATTACTGTTGTATTCATTTTGGTACTCCGGGTTTGTCCGAATTTGCATTGTTCCCAATTTTACGTTTTACCGCAGCAACTAACCTTAAGAACTTTGGTTCATGCAACGTATCTGCGTGATACCTGTTTAAATAATGCTGCGCCGAGTGAAAACGGCCTAATTTCATATCAATTTTGACCATTTCATACAATGATCGTTGGCGCGAAGGGTCGTGTTCAAGGGCCTTGGAAAAATAGAGTATTGCTTTGGTATCATTTGATTTAGCCATTGCACATAATCCGGCATTTTCATAGACTGCTGCAGTGTGTTCATAATGAAGATCTTTCGCGGCTCTCAGAAAATAGTCTTCTGCTTGATTATACGATCCTTGGCGGCATAAAAAAACACCATAATTATTCAATTGGGCTCCACTATGGGGGGCAACACGTATTGCTTTTTGATAATACAATTTCGCCTTGTGCATCTCGCCCGTTTGTTCCATATAATAAGCCAAAGCGGTATTTACTGTCACCGAATTGGGATCTTGTGCCAGCGCCGATAATAATTTATGTTTGGCCTGGGGTCTATTTCCTTGCTCTAAATAAGCCAAACCTAGCTGCGCATTGTACATCGCGGCTTCAGAATTTAAAGGCTTGTTTGAAATCTTTTCATCCATGATGTCGTTGTGGCAAGATAGCAAAAGCAAGAACGCGATAATCCATAGAAAATTGCGCAATTTATTTTATTTTTCCAGTTGGACAAGTCAAGCATTATACCCGGAATGTTTATTCTAAAATAGCCTTGTCGGATGGAATTATTGCAGAGGCTGCATTGGGTATAAAGTTTAATTTTTGCCATCGTCGTGAGCGACTTGTCCTATCTTGGACATCGCCTGCCAATTGACCACACGCCGCATCAATATCGTCACCACGTGTTTTACGCGTGATGGTGTTGATTCCTTTTGCAACCAACATGTCGCGAAAGGCATTGATGGTGGCGGTGGATGAACGTTGGTATTGCGTCATCGGGAAAGGATTAAATGGAATTAAATTTACCTTTGAAGGCACATTACGGAGTAGCTTGATCAATTGAGCGGCATGTTCAGGTTGATCATTGACACCTTTCAACATCACGTATTCAAACGTGACCACACGTTTGGGTTCATGTTTAAAATAATTTTTACAGATGTTCATCAATTGCGCTAAAGGGTATTTTTTATTAATCGGCACCAGTTCATTGCGCAATTCATCGTTTGGTGCATGCAAAGAAACAGCTAACGACACTGGGCTGCATTCCTGTAATCGTTCCATATCAGGAATAACGCCCGACGTACTGAGGGTGACGCGACGCTTTGACAAGCCATACGCAAAATCATCCATCATCATGTCCATGGCAGCAACAACATTTTCAAAATTAAGCAAAGGCTCACCCATACCCATCATCACAACATTGGTCACACGTTTATCATGCGCACCATTTTGTTGAGACAATTCACGGACAGCCAACCAGACTTGACCAATGATTTCGGCCGTTGATAAATTACGATTAAAACCTTGTTTTGCTGTGGAGCAAAAACTGCAATTCAATGCACAACCCACTTGAGATGACACACACAACGTTCCACGTTTAGCTTCTGGAATATAAACCGTTTCGATGCAATTTCCGCATTCCAATTTCAAGAGCCATTTGTGCGTACCGTCATTGGATTGTTGGCATTCCACAATCTCGGGCAGTCGAATTTCGGCCAATTCGGCTAAACGCCCGCGCAACGCTTTGCCTAAGTTTGTCATTTGAGAAAAATCATGAAAACCAACTTGATGAATCCATTGCATCAATTGTTGCGCGCGAAACGGCTTTTCACCGATTTCCTCGCAAAATTGACGCATTTTTTGATAATCCAAATCCAGCAAATTGATTTTCTGATTCATAGCGGATTAAACTCTTTCACACAATTCGTGTGGTTCGAAGAAATAAGCAATTTCAACGGCCGCATTTTCAGCGCTGTCAGAGCCGTGCACAGCATTGGCATCAATACTGTCCGCAAAGTCCGCACGAATTGTACCGGGAGCCGCATCTTTAGGATTGGTAGCGCCCATGATGTCACGGTGTTTCGCAACAGCATCTTGGCCTTGTAAAACTTGAATCATGACAGGGCCTGAAATCATAAACGAAACCAATGCATTGAAGAAAGGACGTTCTTTATGAACAGCGTAAAAACCTTCCGCTTGCGCACGTGTCAATTGCATCATTTTTGCAGCAACAATGTTTAATTCTGCTTGTTCAAAACGTGAATAAATTTGACCAATGACTGATTTAGCAACAGCATCTGGTTTAATAATTGATAACGTTAATTGCTTAGACATTTAAACTCTACCTCATTAAAATGAAAGGCGCTAATTATACACCGAAGTGGGCAAAAAAGCGAATCAGTACAACCTGGCTATGAATTGTTAGGCCAAGGCCCAACCTACGTCTTACCTGACGAGAAATACCTCGTCATCCCTCCGAATTAAAATAGCCTTTCCTCCGCTTTTCAGCATTTTCACCCTCGACAGCTTCGTTGGACAAAGCGTCTCTTTTATTTTTGGCTTGTCGAAATTGCGTGGCGAAAAATAAAAAATCGGACATTTGGGTGGGAGCCGCAATTTGAGAAAAACCGTGTGTTTTTAAATGGCTGTACAATGAGGAAATTTTCATTTTACGCCCATCAGTTGCTTGTGGCGTCCACATTTTAGAGGATATTTTTTTAGAGAACTCCTTGTCAACCATGATCCGTTGCGAACAAGACTCGGCCGTATTGCCCTGAGTCAGCGTATCAAACTTCACACCATCTCGCGCTGCCATCAATTTCAGGCAATGAATGGCCAATGCCGCGAGTTCGGGGCTATGAAACGCATTGATATTGGGCGTACGCAGCGACGTTTGATGATCCACACTTTCACCGTATGTAAACGCAACTGGGCTGCCATGGATCTTGTATTGTGCTTGCGCCCATTTTTCATACGATAATCGAATTCTATCGTGCAAGGTTTCCAACGAATCGTCTTTAAAAGCTGGGTGCTGACGGCATTTTTCAAACACTTCCAAAGGACTGTTTTTACGGCCATGTTGATCATGGGGCTGCTCAAGCAACATGTAATAGGAAATCACATTCATTTGCGTAAACGTTCGACCTAATTGATCTTCATCGAATTGGGTGACTTTGCCATCTTTGCTTTTGGGTTGCAGTTCCGCAGAAGGTCTGTTGAGCAATGTCCAATAAAATCCATGGACTGGGGTAATGCCATCCAAACCATGGCGATGCAAATAAGCCATGTGATCAAGTTGACGCTGTTTGGGTTTGTGTGCGTTCCCACTGATCATACCACTTTGCAAATCGCCACCCCAAGTGGCGTATGAGTTTCTACCTTCGTCCAAATTAGGATTGGAAATTGCTACTTTGTTTTCAACATTGGTGAACATCATGATGAGCACTTGCCGTAACCGAGCTTGCAAGTTTTCATAAGGAATAGCGTGCTTATCATTTGCTGTGGACAGCACCTCTCCCATCACCTCTTCAAACGTGTATTTTAATACAGTAATACGGTTTTCCAATTCCTCTGGGGTGGTGTCTTCTTTTCGAACTTTCATCAAGCTCGCGATTTCTTCACGAATTTGTGCATCACGTTCATGGCTAAGACGACTGGGATTAACGCCCGCATAAATTTGCGCATAAACATCAACCAAGCGTTGCACATTGCGGTAATGGAATTTACCGCCGATGCCTTTAAATGCAACACCGTCAGCATCAGTGCCTCCTTCAACCAATGACCGTGCTGCTCGTAGCGTTTCCTCGGAACTATTGTCTGTGCCCATGTAGACGCAGGTCAGAATATTATCCATGATAACGTCGACCGCAGTCGCGACATTATTGCCCACCTGGTATGCCTGTAAAACGGCCTCACGGTAATGTGCGCTAGGCAATGCATCCAAGAAACCTTCCAGGCCACGCTCCGCAATAACCAACTCAACCATTAAACGAACTTTAGCCGCATTGTACGCAGAATCAGCGCCACCAGAGAGTGCTTGTGTTATACCTTGAATATTGTTTTTACGCATATAATCGAATAACCATAACGTTTCAATGCGCAACTCTTCTTCAATTTCACGATCCGGCAGAAACTCCCAAGCGGATGTGTCTTGCACAGCAGGAGAATGCGCATTGGCAAATTGATGCTCGATCACTGCATGCGGCTCATGGCCTTTGTCCAAAGGATTTTTAACCGTCACAATCTGGCTGGTGTAAGCGAAATCTTTAAAGCTGGCACGCGCTCCAAATGAAATAATTTTTTCATTTTGCGCCATGATACGACTTCCAAATTGAGCATAGGTCGAACCACTGCTGCCCAAACCATCGGTCATCACCACCACATCGCAATAACGAGAGGCTAATTTGGCAAGCTCACATTGTTTATTGCTCTTGTTGGCTGCTGGAGGGCTAGCCGTTGGGTTTAACACCACATTCAGATCAAATAAACGTGATTTTTGTGCGATGGGATTATCACGATCATAATCTTGATGCGACGTGGAAAAGTCATAGGCCGACCCCACCCATATGCCTTCACAGATTTCATGGGTCAGGTTAAATTTTTTCTCACCTCGACCCACTTGAATCACCGGGCTGCCGAAAGGGATCACTTTGGCAGGCACCACCAAATCATTGGGGTAAGTCATTTTAGGCAACTCGATAAAAATGGTGCCTTCTCGACCTTGACCGAATTCATTTTGGTATTCATTGGCCAACCGATCATTCCATTCTTCAAAATGACGTTTTTCATAACCACGCTCATAATTAAAGAGATAACGCTTTGCTGACATGGCAATCACCTCGCCATTCGCAACAAACGATTGCACATTGAATTGATTATTGGTGCGGTTATAAAGAGGGTTTTTACGGCGATCCATTTGATCAGGAAGTTCCTTATCGGCAAAATACCAAGGATGCCCAATGGAAAGGACCAAATTAGGATCTTTAGACGCGGCGTAATCGGCAATCAGTTGCAAAAAATGTTGCGTTAATCGATTGTCAGAATATAAAAAATCATCGCCTCTATCGTACCCGGAGATAGTCAGCTCTTCGAACGCGAGAAGATCAACGCCGTCTGTAACAGCTTGATCGATCGCTTTAAATATATTGGTAAGATTATTTGGCCAATCCCCACCTGTTTGGTTACAACTGACAGACGCGATTTTAATATTAAACATCGTTCGGCATCCTTTAAATGACAACATATCTGTTTATTTGTTGCGCATATAGTATCACTTTTTTTCTTTTTAAGCAATAGAATGCTCGGTAAGCAGCAAGGTAAAATAATACGCAAAAAATTTACACTTGGCGTCTGGCTTCAAGCACATTTGGGATTTGCCCAATGCGGCTCAGTAAACGCGACAGGCTGTTTAAGCCATCAATTTCAAGCGAGAGAGTGATGTAATTGGTGTTTTCATGTTTATTAATTTGCGTTTGCAAAGAAAAGACATGGGCTTTTTCATTGGACAACAAAGACGTTAAATCACGTAACAAACCTGGTCGATCAAAGGCTTTGATCAACACATCAACCATATAATAATCGTTGCGATTGCTTCCCCAACCCACTTGTAAAAAGCGCTCGCGCTGTTTCTCCGTGGCATGAATAATGTTGGAGCAATCTTGACGGTGCACCGATACACCCCGGCCCAAGGTAATGTAGCCGATCACCTCATCGCCAGGAAGGGGCTGGCAACAACGCGCCATGTGTGTCAATAAATTACCCACACCTTCGATATGAAGATCACTGCCGCTCGGCTCTTGTTTGGGATGAAATTTTGTTAATTTAGGAATAGGATCTGGTGCCGCTGCCGGTGTCAAGCGACTCAGGATTTGACCTAATTTAATATCGCCTCGACCTAAAGCCGCCAGCAAATCATCCAACGATTTAAATTTTAACGACGTAACAACATCATGCAACCGATCAAATTTAATCCCTAAATTTTTCAATTCTTTGTCAAGTAACTCATGTCCTTCTTCACAATTTTTATCATAATCCTGCATTTTGAACCAATGCAAAACTTTTGCTTTGGCGCGTGAGGTTTTTAAATAGTTTAAATGAGGATTGATCCAATCTCTTGATGGCCGAGCCTCTTTACCGGTTAGAACTTCAACCTTATCCCCTGTTTTGAGAATGTAGGTGAGAGGGACAATCGAACCATTGACTTTAGCTCCACGGCAACGATGCCCCATTTCAGTGTGCACATGGTAGGCAAAATCCAGTGCCGTGACCCCGTGTGGTAAATCCAAAATGTCACCATCGGGGGTAAAAACATACACACGATCTTCTAAAAACTCTGTTTCAATTTG
>CAZGKX010000007.1:16480-28921 GCA_964525945.1 uncultured Legionellaceae bacterium | reverse complement strand
TCTCGGTGCCAAGCCAACACCTCACGCAACCATTCGATTTTTCGCTCATGGCTTGCTTTGTACTGCGCGCCACCTTCTTTGTATTTCCAGTGAGCGGCAATGCCCATTTCTGCCAATTCATGCATTTGAAACGTACGAATTTGCACTTCAAACACGCGATTTTCAGGCCCTGTCACTGCCGTGTGCAACGATTGATAACCATTGCGTTTTGGATGAATAATATAGTCATCAAACTCCGTGAGCACTTGGGGCCACAAACCGTGCACCAAACTCAAGACTTCATAACATTGTGCTTTGGTGTCGACTAAAATTCGAACCGCCGTTGCGTCATAAATCTCATGCAAAGGAACGTTTTTACGCTCCATTTTGCGATGAATGCTATGAATATGCTTGGAACGTCCGTACACCGCAAAGTGTTCGAGCCCCATATCGTTCATGTGCTGATTCAATGCAGCAACGATTAAATTGACATAGCGATCCCTGTCCAATCGTTTGGCATTTAAACCTTTAGCAATCGCTTTATAAGCATCGGGGTACAAATAGCGGAAGGCAAGGTCCTCCATTTCCCATTTAATCGCACCGATGCCTAAGCGATTCGCTAAAGGGGCATAGATTTCCATTACTTCTGTTGCAATTTGTTGGCGCATGGACAACGGCAATGGCGCAGATGAGCGAAGCACGCACAACCGTTCGGCTAATTTGATGAGCACCACACGCACATCATCCACCATGGCCAGCAACATTTTTCGAATATTATCAATCTGGTGTTTGCTTTGTGGGTATTTATCCAACATGCGTACATTGGACATCACACTCATTTTTTGCACCCCCATCACCAATCGGGCAATTTGGGGACCGAGCTGTTCTTCAACGTCGTCTATGGATAGTTCAGCATAATGAACGCTTTCAAAAATAATGGTGGCAGCAAGCGTTTCTTGATCAACTTCTAAATCGGCGAGGACATCTGCCATGGCCAAGCCTTGTTGCAAGCAAGATTCACCCGTTTCTGTGGCATGATCATGCCCGGCAAGCTGGCTTAATGTGCAAGCATGCCGAATCAAATCCAACTCTTGAAAATAGCCTTTACTTCCCACATGGTGCAACCATTGTTCGACAT
This sequence comes from uncultured Legionellaceae bacterium, assembly GCA_964525945.1. Taxonomy (GTDB): domain Bacteria; phylum Pseudomonadota; class Gammaproteobacteria; order Legionellales; family Legionellaceae; genus CAZGKX01. Next base: position 27,804 of record CAZGKX010000007.1, on the reverse strand, counting down.
CAATGCTGCCATCTGCTTGTAAAGACAAACCTTCTTTTACTTTGACCATGATTCCTTCACAAATAAAGCAATGGATTCCACATGCGCAGTATGTGGGAACATATCCATAACACCTGCTGATATGAACTGATAGCCATGTTGATTCACCAAGATATCAGCATCTCTCGCCAAGGTGGCAGGGTTACATGAAACATATACAATACGCTCTGGATTGATCTTGTCAATCTGTTTAACAATGGCTAAAGCGCCGGTCCTTGGCGGATCAAGAAGCAATTTATTAAATTGCTGAGGCATGGCTTGTGCTAGAGCATGCTCATCTTCTAAGTTTGCACAGAAAAAAGTGGCGTTGGTCAAGCCATTCAATTGGGCATTCATGCCAGCCCGCTCCACCATGGTTGTGCTGCCCTCGACGCCCACAACTTTGGCGCACCGTTTTGCAATGGGCAGTGAAAAATTCCCCAAACCACAAAACAAATCCAACACCATGTCCTCGGCATTTAAATCCAACAAATCAATTGCACGGCTCACCATGCGTTGATTTAATCCCGCATTCACTTGGGTAAAATCAGTGGGATGAAATTTAAATAGAATTCCATGCTCAGGCAATTGATAACTTCACAATTCGATATCGGGGGGATAAAACAAATAAACACTGTCTGGCCCGGCCGGTTGCAAAAATACCCGGAAATGGGTCGAATTAGCAAAAATTTTTATTTTTTCTTCATCTTCAGCCGTTAAGGGCGATAAATTTCGAAAAATCAAAGCCACATCATCATCACCCGCAGCCACTTCAATTTGGGCAATGCAATGCGGGTTCTCAAAACCATCAATGAGGTGGCGTAAATCGCCAATGGCTGCATCAACGCGCGCATTCAAGACCGGGCAGTGATTAATTTCAGTGATATAACGCGGGTTATTTTTTTCCCTAAACCCGACCAACGTTGCTTGTTTTTTTTCAACATAACGCACGCTTAAACGCGCTTTATTGCGGTAATGCCATAATGAATCGGTAAGCGGTTCAAGTGTCTTATTGGGTTGGCAATGCCCAACTCGCTCTAAAATATCCATCAGCAACACTTGTTTTTCATGGATTTGCATAGGACCACTTAAATGCTGTAGAGAGCATCCACCACATAACGCATAGTGCGGGCAATTGGGTTCCACTCTATTTTTTGATGGCTCGACAACCGTTAACAATTGCCCTTCATCAAAATCATTTTTTTTGCGGGTGTAACGAAACGTCACCGTTTCGTCAGGGAGCGCGCCATCAATAAACGTGGTTTTGCCATTCATTCGGGCAATGCCACGCCCATCGTGGCTAAATTTTTCAACGCGAGCGGTTACGGGCTCCGTTGAAAGTTTTTGGGGTCTTCTTCGCATTCATTTCTCACAACGATAATATAAAGTCATCCACTTCTTTGGGCGATAATTCGATGCTCGCCCCTCGGGCTAAAAAGCGAGGCATGTGGATTTTGCCATAACGCACGCGGATAAGTCGACTTACCTCAACCCCTTGGGATTGCCATAGTCGACGCACTTCACGGTTACGGCCTTCACTCAATACAACATGAAACCAGCTGTTCGTGCCTTCACCACCGCGGTATTCTATCTTTTTAAATTTGGCAATACCGTCTTCCAGCGCCACACCTTTTAATAAAGTTTTGATCACATCGTCACCGACTTGTCCATATACACGAACGGCGTATTCCCGCTCCAATTGATATTTAGGATGCATTAAACGGTTGGCCAATTCCCCATTGTTGGTAAAAATTAACAATCCCGACGTATTGATGTCCAAGCGCCCGACTTGCACCCAGCGGCCTTGTTTTAAATGTGGCAAGCGATCAAACACCGTTTTGTTATGCTTTGGATCGTGCCGACTGGAAATTTCCCCAGTGGGTTTATTGTAAAGTAAAATTCGGGTCTTATAAGCAATTTTTAAAGGGTTATCAATAATACGACCTTTTAAGCTAATTTTATCATCAGGCATGGCAGTATCACCCAATTTGGCGGTCACGCCATTGACTTGTATCAACCCACCCTCAATCCATCGCTCCATTTCTCTTCGAGAACCATATCCTGCTTGGCTTAGTAATTTTTGTAATCGCTCGCTGCTCATTTTAGTTCTCCCAATGAGGGCAGTTCATTAAGGCTTGCCAGATTAAAATAATCAAGAAAAATTTTGGTGGTCACATAAACCGCGGGTTTTCCCGGAATATCACGGTGCCCCGCTATGCGTACCCACTCACGTTCTAACAACGTTTTTATAATCGAGCTGCTCACCGCAACCCCTCGTATATCTTCGATTTCAGCCCGAGTAACCGGCTGTCGATAAGCAATGATTGATAATATTTCCAGCAAGGCGCCAGAATATTTTACTGGTTTTTCGGCAAACAAACGAGTAATCCATGAAGAAAATTGTTTTTTTGTTTGAAAACAATAACCACTGGCCAAGCATTTTAATTCGATGGAACGGTTTGCGTAGTCGGTTTCTAAACCAGCCAATGCCGTTTCAATGTGAAGACGTGTGGGTTTTAATTCATCCCCCAATATTGCCTGCAGCTTATCGATAGAAATTGGCTGGCCACTCGCCATCAATAAAGCTTCAATAATTTGTTTTAAAAATACCTCATCCATACATCACTTCAAAGAGAGAGTTATCCATGCGAAAGCCCCTGTTTTTACATCACGTCCATCAGCATGCTTTAATATAAATAGGCGTGTACGCTGAGGTTTGAGTCACCACAACCAATGCTTGTTTGGCCAATTCTAACATGGCCAACAATGAAACAACGAGGCCTTTTCGCCCTTCATTTTGGGTAAATAGGCTGTTAAAATCGATGATCAATTCATCGTTGAGTCGCTTTAATATATACGTCATTCGTTCACGTACAGACAAAGGCTCTTTGCTAATTTGATGGTGTTGCAAATGATTTTGCTGTTGCAATACATGCAACATCGCGTTCGTTAAATCCAATAAACGCACCTCAGGGAGCATGATTGGCAAAGGATGGCAGCTGGCTTGTACTTGAATTTGAAAAACATCACGCTCCAACCGTTCCCTATCATCCAAATGCATGGCCACGTGTTTAAATTGCTCGTACAATTGCAAACGTCTGACCAATTCCATCCGCGGATCGCAGTCTTCCTGCTCGGGCTCAGTCACCACAGGCAGCAACATGGCTGATTTAATTTCAGCCAGCACGGTTGCCATCACTAAATAATCCGCGGCCAGTTCTAAACGTTGCTTTTCCATCAATTCAATATAGTGCAAATACTGTTTTGTAATGAGCACCATAGGGATATCCAAAATATTAATATTTTGACGGCGAATGAGGTAAAGCAACAAATCCAATGGGCCTGTAAATGAGTCCAACAGCACTTCCAATGCATCCGGTGGAATAAACAAATCCGCCGGAATTTCCGTAATAGGTTTACCGTCTACAATGGCTGTTACGGAACAGGTTAAATCCATTAATAATCCAGTCCCATTGCTTCCCGAACGTCACTGAGTGTTTTAACCGCTTCTTCGCGCGCATGCTCACTGCCTTCCGCCACAATCCGTTTCACGGAAGCAAGATCCCCTTCGTATTCTTTGATCGATGTTTGAATGGGTTGCAATTCTTTAAGCACCGCGTCAATCACTGGGCGTTTGCAATCGATACAACCTATCCCTGCCGTACGACAACCGGTTTGCACCCAATCCAAAACCGATTCATCGGAGTAAATTTTGTGAAATTGCCAAACAGGGCATTTTTCCGGTTCACCTGGATCAGTGCGTTTGATGCGAGCGGGATCGGTGGGCATGGTCAATATTTTTTTCTCAATTTGCTCTGGTGCATCGCGCAATCCAATAGTATTGTCGTAGGATTTCGACATTTTCAAGCCATCCAGCCCGGGTAATTTTGCATGTTCGGTTAACATAACCTGAGGTTCTGGCAAAATAATTTTTCCGGAACCATCCAGATAACCCAGTAAACGCTCTTTATCACCGATCGACAAATTGTGCTGATTGCTTAACAAAGCCCGTGCCGTTTTTAAAGACTCGTGGCACCCTTCTTGCTGAAACGCGGTACGCAATTGGGTGTACAATTGACCATTTTTTTTGCCCATTTTTTTGATGGCTTCTTGGGCATAATTTTCAAAATTGGGTTCACGTCCATAGAGGTAATTAAAACGCCGCGCAACTTCTCGAATCAATTCGACATGCGCCACTTGATCATCACCGACGGGCACTAAATCAGCCTTGTATAACAACACATCGGCACTTTGCAACAAGGGATACCCCAGAAAGCCATAGGTTGCCAAATCTTTTTCATGCAATTTTTCTTGTTGATCTTTGTAAGTAGGCACCCGTTCCAACCAACCCAATGGCGTGATCATGGAAAGCAGCAAGTGCAATTCAGCATGCTCCGGGACCCACGATTGAATGAACAAACGGGAAAGACTAGGGTTGATGCCGCAGGCCAACCAATCCACCACCATTTCCCACAAAAATTTTTCCATGCGGCCTGGCTCATCATAATGGGTTGTTAAACCATGCCAATCCGCTACAAAAAAAAGACAGTCGTATTGATGCTGTAGTTTTATCCAATTTTTAATGACGCCGTGGTAATGACCCAGGTGTAAGCGTCCACTGGCTCGCATACCAGAAACAACCCGCTTATTGCTACTAAACACAGACATTTGAACCCTCTATAAGTATGACTTTTTTACTTTAATCCGCCCACGAGGGCGGCTTGAATATTTATCTAAATGGCTCAGGATCGCCTTTTCCTTCCCGCAAGATCGTTGGATACTCACCCGTCAGATCAACCACAGTCGTAGGTTCATGCCCACAATTGCCCCCATCAATGATCAAATCGACCCGATCGCCCAAGATATCCTTGATAGCTTCAGGCTCACTCAACGGTGCAGCAGCGCCGGGTAATATTAACGTTGTGCTCATCAAAGGTGCATCCAAGCATTCCAATAAAGACAACGTGACCACATGTTCTGGTACCCGTAAACCCAAGGTTTTACGTTTTGGATGCAACATTAAACGGGGCACTTCATTGGTTGCATTCAAAATAAAAGTATATGAACCCGGCGTAAATGCTTTTAATAGACGAAAAATAGGATTGGTGACGCGCGCATAAGTTCCCAACTGGGACAAATCGCGGCAAATTAAAGTCATGTTGTGCTCTTTGTTCAATTGCCGCAAACAGCGAATACGCTCCAAGGCAGATTTGTTGCCTAATCGGCAGCCAAAAGCATACCCAGAATCTGTTGGATAAACGATTAAACCACCTTCTTCAATGATGGTTACGGCTTTCCGAAGCAACCTTGCTTGCGGATTGTCTGGATGAATTGCAAAAATTTGGCTCATAACATGTCCCTATTTAATACCCCATTGCTGCCAAATGGGCGTGCAATTGATTGGCAACGGTTGTTGTTTTCCTAATGAAACACGCGAATGGGCATCGGCATGAAAATCTGAGCCGGAGGATGCTAACAACTCAAAACGTATGCACAACCCTGCGAGTTCTTTCATCTGCATCACCGTCATTTCACCGGACACAACTTCCAAACCAGCGCCACCGGCCATTTTAAAGGCAATGATCAATTCATACAGTTTAGAGCGCGTTAATCCATATTTCAAAGGATGGGCAATCACGGCTTGCCCCCCTGCTCGAACAATGGTTTCAACCACTTTGTCCATCTCACACCACTCGGTGTGGACAAAAGCCGGTCGCCCTCGCCCCAAAAACCGTTTAAACGCCGCTTGCATATCGTTAGCGAAACCTTCTTCCACCAAAACCTGGGCGAAATGAGGTCGACCCACTCGGCAATGCCCTGCAACTGCGCAAGCTTTTTCAAAACCATTGACCAAGCCACACTCAGCCAAACGATCGGCGATTTGTTGAGCACGCGCAATCCGGCATTCGTTTTGCAAGGTGATTAATTCTTCCAGCTCGGCATGATGTTCATCAAGGTTTAAACCCAAGATGTGGACAACATGCTTTTTCCAACGCGCGCTCAACTCGATGCCATTGATAATGTGAACTGCAGTTCCCAATGCAGCTGCTTTAAGCGGTGCAAGCCCTGCAATCGTATCATGATCCGTTAAAGCAAGCAGTTGAACGCCGGCTTGGAGAGCTTTTTCAACCAAGGCTTCTGGACTCAAGCGCCCATCAGAAAAATAGCTATGGCAATGCAAATCAATCATAAGCCCATGCAAAATAAGTTTTATATCATGTGTTACTATAATCGAAAATGGCAAAAATATCCATGAACGCCCCGCGACTTGTCGGGGGGTCCATAACGGCACCTAGAATCGTTGGATCTCCCCCGAAGACCTCGCGACAACAACGGCTCCCATAGATTAAAGGCCCCTCCCCCTAAGTTTAACTTTATGTTCCACCAACAAGATCTATAATTAATCTTAAATACCATAATATAGTCACAAAAAGGGCTTGATGGCTAGTGTACGCCGGTTAATCAGATTTTTGGGTAATTAGATGATGGGAGAAAATAATGAGACGGAATTGCAAAAAAAATGCACTGCAAACCACAGTGCTTGTACTGGGTTTAATTGCAACGTCAAGTTGCTTTGCTTGGCATGCCGGTGGTGGAAATTATCATGGTGGAACGTATGACCACGGTGGTGCATACCAGAATGGAACTTATTACCATGGCAGTGGATATAATACTGGGGTAGTTTATGATGGTTATTATGGCGCGAACTGGACTTCGCCTGGAGTACCCGCAGCTCCTGTACCAAGCTATGCACCGGTGTGTCAATCAGTCGATGTTTGTAATAACGGCCAATGTTGGTTACAAAAATCTTGCAATTAAAGATCAAATGCCAACAGACCCCAACTCCATTAATATTTCGCACCAGCGATCCAAAGAACGCGTCTGAGCCAGGTGTTATTTGCGAAATATTTAAGTTAGGCATAGGAGCTCCTATCTTTTTCGCTTCTTGTCATACTAATCATTTAGATCAGGAGATGATTACAAAATCGCTTGTCATAAATAAAGCTTGTCCCTCTAAAAACCTGCCGTCATAATTAAATCCATATAAACCCATTACGCATTGTTATGACCCACATTCCTTTACCCCATACCCATAAAAATGTTTTTTTACTCTTACCGAATATCGTCGAGTATGTACGATTGATTTTTTTGTTGTTTGCAGTCATTTTTGCAAAAATTTTTTGGCTGTTTTGTTTGCTGGGAGCAATCAGCATGTTGCTCGATGCCTTGGATGGGTTTCTTGCTCGAACATGTTCACAAGAATCCAAGCTGGGTTATATTTTGGATTTTACCATTGATAGAATATCGCTTCTTGTTGTTGTTTTTGTCTATTCTTACCATACCCCGCAATACATGCCTTTATTTTGTGTCGTTTTATTGCTGGACATAAGCAGTCATTTTTTTTATTTGTATGCGGCACAGATAAAAGGTATGAGCCATAAATCAATCTCGTGCAAACTGCCTAAGCTTCTGCAATGGTATTATGGAAAACCAGCGGTTCTTTTTATGACATGCTTTGGGGATCAACTGTTCATGGTTGCCCTTGTATTCAACCAAGTTTATCCCTCACACACTGCACTGCCTATACTTTGTGCAAGCGCTCCATTTTTCATCTATAAAACTGTGGTGCATCTCTTGCAGATCCGCGCAGCCTTGAGCACCATTGCTGAATGGGATATTATGGATAAAAAAACAAACATTTAATCATCAAATTAGGCACAATGGTGCGACGGCATAAAACGACGTCGGAGCAGGTATTTTTTAAATAAAATCTGTTGGAAAACAAGTAAGTTATTTGCTAGGATGAAAGTGAGTCATAATAATTTTTTTTAACACAAGGATGAGAGCCATGAAAAAATCCACTTTAGCAGTTGCTGCATTATTGAGCACCCTATCTGTTGCCACCATTGTACCCGTGAGTTATGCGGACACTAGCGATACACAACAAACATGCGCACCCGCTTGTGGAGCAGCCACTTCGGGCGATACCTCAACAGACGATACCACAACGAGCCCATGCACACCCGCTTGCGGAGCTGCAGCACCCACCAGCGAATAAACATTGCATTGACGGCGGCTTATCAGAAGCCGCCGTCGTTCTTTTCCAATCCTATTCTTAATGATCATGAATGAACCCGAATCAACCTTCACTTTACCTTCGCTGAGTCCATGGCATAAATCCAACTATTTGCGCTATGCTGAACAAGTATTAACCACACAACAAAGCATGCAAACACCCGCCGGCAAAAACATTATCCATTACACATTAGGGGAAGAACCTCAACATGTGCAAATGAAGCATTACCCTAAAGGCGATAGAATAGACAACAACACGGGCAGTCAATATTTTTACCACTGTCATAGGGAAAATAAAGAAAGTTTGGAGCACGGCCACTTTCATTGTTTTCTTCGCCAAACCCACATTCCAAAACGCATAAAACCAGCCGTTTTAGCGGATTCAAAAAAAAATCGCGATAATCCTTTCACCCACCTCATTGCAATCAGCATGAATTGTTACGGACAACCCATCCGATTATTTACCGTTAACCGTTGGGTAACCGGTGAAATTTGGTACGATGCTCACCACACTCGTACGTTTGCCAAACGCTTTAAGATGACAGCAAACCAAGATTCTCACTGGAAAGCGCTTGACCAATGGATTGAAGGGATAATTTTTTTATTTTCACCGCAAATTATGTGGTTGCAACAACAACGCGATAACATGGTGTTAGCCCATCACCAACAAAATCCTTCGGTAAATTTCTTTGAAAATAAAGACCAAGAAGAATTATCTAGCTTGGCTATTAATTTAAATGACCAAATTCAATGGATCCTTGCCCAATAAAACCATCATCCACAAAAATAATTTGCTTCATAACAATGATGTTCATATACTATTCTTAACTTTCCTGACACGATACGATTCATCGTTTTTTTAATGACTTACCACATCGATATTCAACATGCTTGCAAAGAAAAGCTGCCGGTTACCGACATAACCCTATGCCAGTGGGCAGAACTCACCTTGTCCCAAGAATGCACCACGGCGGAATTAACCCTCCGATTTGTAGATGCCCAAGAAATAACAGCCTTAAATCACCAGTACCGCAAACAAAACAAAGCAACAAATGTGTTGGCATTTCCAGCCGTCATTCCTCCTGGCGTAGAGTTGGAATGCCCTTTGCTAGGCGATGTCATCATTTGCCCGGCTGTTTTGCAGCAGGAAAGTATCGAGTTGCAAAAAAGTTTAACCGAGCATTTTGCCCACATCGTCATTCATGGCATATTGCATCTTTTAGGGTATGATCATATTCAGGAAGAAGATGCACTCGTGATGCAACCATTGGAAATTGAATTATTGGCTCGGTTAAATTTTGACAATCCTTACAGCAATTTAGAGGATAATCTGATTGAATAAAAATGAAGACACCAGCTCATGGTTCGCACGGCTCAAACAATTTTTACACGTTGAGCCTCAAAATAAAGAACAATTGATTCACCTCTTGCGTGACGCGCAAGTTCGCGCTCTTATTGATGCAGAAACCCTAACGATGATCGAAGGCGCGCTCTTATTTACACACATGAAAGTCAGAGACATCATGTTGCCGAAAAAGCAAATGACCTCCGTGCCATTTGATGCTGATCTAGATGCAGTCATCAACATTGTGAGTACATCAGGGCATTCTCGCTTTCCAGTATTTAGTGATGAAGAAGTGGTTGGCGTTTTGCACGCTAAGGATTTGTTACGCTACCAAGTCCAGCAAAGCAGCGCTTTTGATTTGATGGATATCGTGCGGCATGCAACCTTCGTTCCCGAAAGCAAGCGGCTTGATTTTCTGCTCAATGAATTTCGCACCAACCGCAACCATATGGCCATTGTCGTTGATGAATATGGCGCTGTGGCGGGTTTTGTCACCTTAGAGGATTTGATTGAACAAATTGTCGGCGACATTGAAGATGAATTTGATATTGATGAAGAAGCCTATATCAAAGCCCACTCCAACAACCACTACATTATCAAAGCGCACATGCCTATTGAAGATTTTAATGAACAACTGCATGCGCATTTTAGCGATGAATCATATGACACCATTGGTGGTATTGTCATGACTAATTTTGGTTTTCTGCCCAAACGGGGAGAAACAATCACCATCGATGGCTTCGAATTTAAAGTGCTCAATGCCGATGCCAGACGCATAAAGCTATTGGAGTGCATCGATAAACGTCCCAACGAAGCCACCACCTCACCACGTCCAGGACAATGAGCAGCATGAATGGCAATATTCTCATCATTGATCAAGACCAAGCACTAACGTCACTGATCGCTGAATACTTAAAACCCGAGGGATTTCATGTCATGTTTGCCCACGATGGTGAGAGTGGTTTAAAAAAAGCTCTTAATCAATCCTACGATGCCATTATTTTAGAAATAATGCTGCCTAAATTGAATGGTTTCGATGTTTTAACCCAGTTACGCACTTATTCAGCAACACCCGTTATGATGTTAACAGCGCGCCAAGACGCCATCGATCGTTTGATAGGTCTTGATATTGGGGCTGACGACTACATGAAAAAGCCGTGTGATCCGCGCGAGCTTTTAGCACGTCTTCGTACAATTTTACGCCGGGCTCAAAAAACGCCAACGTCCCGCAACATCATCACTTACCATGGGATCACCGTGGATAGCGTCACCCGATTGGTTTCCATTGACGGTGAAAATTTGGAATTAACCAATGCTGAATTCAATATTTTAGAAATGTTAATTAAATCGCCAGGACAAGCGTTTTCAAAAGAGGAGCTCACTGAATATGCACTGGGTCGTAAATACACGGCTTATGATCGAAGCATTGATGTGCACATCAGTAATTTACGCAATAAATTGGGTGATAATTCGGCAAGCGAAACATTAATTAAAACCATACGTAGTATCGGATATTTATTAAATACGTGATTAAAATCACGCCTTGGTGGATAATGCGCGAAATGATAGACGTAATCAACAAAGGTTAGACACTATGTTAGATATTAAATTCATAACAGAACATCCAGAAATCATTGAAGACAGCATCAAAAAACGCTGTGTGAATGCAAACTTGAACAAATTATTGACCTTGTATGCGGAGCGAAAAGCAACCTTACTGGCACTGGAAAATAAACGCGCTGAAGCAAACCAAATTGCCAAAACCATTCCAACTGTGCCTAAAACTGAAAAGGAACATTTGATCAGCGCAGGCCGTTTATTAAACCAGGACATTTCAAAACTGGAAACGGAATTACGCAGCATTGACGAAAATTACCAAGAAGAA
>CAZGKX010000007.1:0-16470 GCA_964525945.1 uncultured Legionellaceae bacterium | reverse complement strand
AATGCTCACTGTGCCGAATTTGCTCGCTGAAGATACCCCTTTGGGGGAAAGCGACACTGAAAATTTAATGCTTCGCACCCATCTAGAACCTCGCGTGTTTGATTTCACCCCGCTTGATCACGTCGAATTGGGTAAACGCCTTGATTTGATTGATTTTGATAGCGGCGCGAAAGTAACTGGCGCTAAATTTTATTTTTTGAAAAACGATGCCGTGTTTTTGGAATTGGCTTTGAAACTGTTTGCCATGAAAATTGCAGCGGCTCATGGTTTTACGACATTGATCACCCCTGATTTAGCCAAAAAATCGGTGATGACGGGCACAGGGTTTTCGCCCCGTGGAGAAGAATCCAATATTTACAATTTAGAAGGTTTGGATTTGAGTTTGATTGCCACGGCTGAAATCACCGTCGGCGGTATCCACGCCGATGAAATCCTTGAAGAAGAACAATTGCCGTTAAAATATGTGGCTGAAAGCCATTGTTTTAGAAGAGAAGCAGGATCGGGTGGTAAAGAAAGCAAAGGCTTGTACCGCGTCCATCAATTTTCCAAAATTGAATTGTTTCAAATCACCAAACCCGAGGACAGTGAAGCCGCATTAGAAGAAATATTAAACGTTGAAGAGACCATTTATCAACAATTAAAATTACCCTACCGAGTCATGCGCATTTGCGCAGGTGATTTAGGCGCTGCAGCTTATAAAAAATACGACATTGAGGCTTGGATGCCTGGCCGCGATTCAGACGAAAAATACGGTGAAGTCACATCAGCCTCCAATTGCACCGATTTTCAATCTAGGCGTTTAAACATTCGATACCGCACCAAAGAAAATAAAAAAATATACCCCTACACACTCAATGGCACAGCCATTGCTTTAAGCCGTACTTTGATGGCCATTTTAGAAAATTACCAACAAAAAGATGGCAGCATTATTGTTCCAGACGTGCTACGGCCTTATATGGGTAAAGACGTCATTCAGCGCGCTTAATATGTCTAAAATTGCAGCAATACTCGATGGCTTGGTGAGTGGTTTATTCATTACAGGGTTTGCTGCATCCAAGCTAAAAGATATCCCTGCCGTGGGCCTCATCTTCACATTGATCTCGTTGTGTGCTTACTTGATTGGTTATTTGTTATGGAATATCGCAACACGGTTGTATCCAAACCATCCGCGTAAAGCCAATCATTGGTTTGGTTTTGCTCAATTTAAGCAACAATATGAGCTTGCTTCCTTATTAGGACTCGTGGCATGCATCATGTGCCTTACCAACCCCGGGCTGCTGGTGGTACCGGCCCTTTGGATCTTTGTATTGAGCAATACGCTTTGGTCCATTGCTGAATACCATAAACTTAAACACCCCCCTTCCCATAACCCCAACTTTTCCAGCAAACAACAAGCACTGTATTTGCGCTATGTTTTACTCATGACAGCTGTTTGTGCATTGTCAGCAATTTGTGCAACCGCAGCGTTCATCAATCCACTTTTTGCTTTTGTCGCTTATATGTTGCCTTTGACATTAGGCAATGTTTTGACCGTTCTGGCTTTTCACGCTTGCGGACAATCTTTGTTCAATACCTTCAAACCCGATCATACTTATATCAAGCTATCAAAACGCCTTGCTTTTGATCTTAAACAATCCCCTCAGGTTACCCAAACCGACGCTCATAAATCACACCTCATCAAAATACCTGCCTCCCCATCCCCCCTCTTGCGTTTCATCCCCATATCCTTGGAAAATGATTTTGATTCAGACAATGAAGACGAAAATCTCTTGCAGAAAGCATCCTACCTATGATTTGATAATAAAATAATATGTCTAGGAGTGCATGATGCAACCTATTTCTTATGTGACTTTTTTTATCGCTACTTTGGCGCTATTAAATCCAATTGGAAAAATTGCGGTTTTAATGAGTTTAACGGAAGATCTCACACCTCTTGAAATAAAAAAAACGGTGTTCACCTCCTCGGTTGCCGTCTTTTTTATTCTTTTAATTAGCCTCTGGGTTGGCGCGGATATTCTTAAAGTTTTTGGCGTATCGATTGGGGGATTTACCACCGCAGGCGGCTTGTTGGTGTTATTAATTGGCTTAAACATGGTGCAGGCGACGTTCAGCCAACAGCCGATTCCCACCGATAAAACAAACCCGCATGGAGAACGTGAGTCCATTGCCGTGGTGCCATTAGCGATACCTTTGGTGGCAGGACCTGGTGCCATTGCCTCTGTGATTTTACACAGTTATCACAACACAGTCTTTTATCAACGGGTTATTTTGAGTGGTGTTTGTTTTGCATTAACGCTTATTGTGTTTCTCTGCATGTATTTTGCCCCACCGCTTAGCAAAATTTTAGGCGAACACGGGATTAAAATTTGTACACGTATTATAGGCATTATCACCAGCGCCTTAGGCATACAAATGATAGCTGCGGGCTTAATTTTATTATTCCCCATCTTGGGACTCCAACCGCCGCACATTTAGTTTTTAATGCATGGCTCCTTTGGCCAAACGCAAGGGAGATATTGAGCCAAGAGTATTCAAGGAATTGAAATTGAATGGTTTAAAGGATAAGCAGGAACGAGTGTTGCACACTTTACGAATTTCAGTGACGGATCGGTGTAATTTTCGTTGCAGTTATTGTATGCCTGCGGATAAAAAATACAAATTCACCCCCCAAAAACAAGCCATGACATTTGATGAAATTTTAGACCTGGTTCATATTTTAATCCCCCTCGGGGTAAATAGGATCAAACTAACCGGAGGCGAACCTCTGCTTCGCAATGATTTACATCTTTTGGTCAACCGATTAAGCAAAATCCATGAAATCCAAGATCTGACCTTAACAACCAATGGTTATTTACTGGAAAAATACGCCAAAATTTTACATGAATCAGGTTTAAAACGGCTCACGGTTAGCATTGATGCGATTGACCCACAACTCTATCAACAAATGAGTGGGACCAACGCCGAAATAACGGCAGTTTTAAATGGCTTGAAAGCCGCTCAACAGGCTGGATTTTCTAAAATTAAGCTCAATGCGGTTATCAAAAAAGGCGTCAATGAGCACCAAGTTTTACCTTTAGTTCGCTTTGCGCGTGAGCATGGCTTTATTATGCGATTTATCGAGTACATGGATGTGGGGATATCAAACGGTTGGACAGCGGATCAAGTTTATTCCGAAGCGCAGATTTTAAATGATATTCAACAACAATTTCCCTTGCAAACGACCAAACGCGATCGTCCGGGAGAGGTGTCCAATAACTATCAATACAGCGATGGAAAAGGTGATGTGGGGGTCATTGCATCGGTCACCAAACCATTTTGCGCTTCTTGTGATAGGTTACGTGTTAGCACTGATGGAAAAATATACACTTGCTTGTTTTCACACCAAGGCCTGGATATTTTACAAACTATTCGTGCCAAGGAGTTCGAGGTATTAAAACAAAAACTAACCGAATTATGGCACAACAGAAACGATCGTTACTCCGAACAGCGCGCAACCACGCATGTTTTAAAATTTAACCGAGTAGAGATGTTCAAGGTGGGGGGTTGAAAATGGCCACAATAAATAAACAGGAGGTGGCCGCATGACCACTTACAATGAAGCCTTAAATATCTTATTTAAAACTTGCAAAAAAAGTCCGATGATAGAACTTGCTCTTGAGGAGTGCTTAGGAATGACTGCCGCAGAAGACGTCCAAAGCCCAGAAAATCACCCAGCTTTTAATTTTGCAGCACGCGATGGATTTGCGATAAAGGCTAACGATATTTGCCAAGCGATGCCAAATCAACCCATTCGATTGACAATCACCAACACCATCATCGCGGGACCCGCAACATCTGACCACATTGACACGCCTGGCACGTGTTGTGAAATAATGACAGGCGCGTGCATACCCGCAATGTATGACACCATTGTACCGATTGAAGACGTGGTGGTGGAGAAAAACAGTGATCATGCAAATGCAGCGATACGTATTGACACACCCATTCTAAACAACGATTTTCACCGTAAAATTGGCAGCGATATCCGTAAAGGTACGACGTTATTGTCCAAAGGAGAAACGATAACCCCATTTAGCCTAATGCAATTGAGCACAGTCGGTGTCTCGAAGCTAAACGTGTTCCAAGTTCCAACCGTGGTGTTAATATGCACTGGGGATGAAATTGTCGATGATCCCGGCTCACCCTTATTGCCAGGTCAAGTTCGAAACGCTTCAGCGCCCTTCATTGCGGCAGAATGCAAAGCCTTGCATTGTAATTTCCATTACATCGGTGTTTTGCAGGATGAAGAATCCGTATACCTTGAAAAATTGAATGCTCTGTTGCAGCAATATTCCGCGCCTTTAATTATTATTTCCACGGGGGCGATTAGCCTCGGGCAAAAAGACTTTATACCCAATGCTTTAAAAAAAATAAATGCGACTATTCACCTGCAAGATCTCTCCATGAAACCTGGCGCCAAATTTTTATATGCCACATTGGACGATCAAGTTTATTATTTCGGTCTTCCTGGAACACCCAGCTCGTCGGTTCTTCTTATGCAACGTCTTGTTATGCCGTTTATTAATAAATTGTGTCACGCACCAAACGCAAAAGCCATTAAAGCAAAAATAAAACATGGCTATGTTAAAACACTGGAACATGAGGAATGGGTTGCTTCCACTCTCGACATTGATGAGCAAGGTCAATTATGGGTTACCCCCAACAAACTTCTTGAGCCTTATCGCCGAATTTACCAATTGTATAAAAACAATTGTTGGATGCATTTGCCCGTGGGTGAAAAACGATATGACATGGCGGATATTGTTGATACCTACCTTATTCAACCCAAATATTATGGTTTGGAGATGCCTTTAACCCAAGAGCATGCACCTCATTCGCACAAGGGATGTTGTTGATGTGTTTAAACAAGGATAGCCATGCAAATTACAGTCAATTTTTATGGACCTTTTCGTGAGTGGATCAAAGCTTCGGAACAGGTGTTTGAACTACCGATGCATTCGACGGTCCGAGAACTAAGACAAGCAATTGTGGCAAGCATCAAACAGCATAGTCCTCATTTCAATGCCAATTTAATGACTGTTTCAGCGTTTGCGGTCGATGAACAACTTGTAAATGATGATCATGTGTTGCAAGATAAAACACGGGCTCATATCTTACCACCCGTAAATGGTGGCTAACCTGGAGTGCACATCAACATGTCCCATTCTGATCCAACAGCGATTCATCGTACGGTAATGAATGCTTTTTTTTCTAATTCGTCGTATCAAATGATCGATATCGGTTTAAAAACACCCACACAACGCACAGCAATAGCTTCTGGAGAAATTCATGTGGGAAAAGAGGCTTTTGAACTGATATCCAATCGCGCTCTTCCAAAAGGCGATGCCCTCGTACTCGCTGAAATTGCCGGTATTAATGGTGCAAAAATAGCCTATCAAATGATCCCGTTGTGTCACCCTATAGGCTTGGATTTGGTTAAAATAAACATTGCATTGGACGCTGAAAAAAATAGCATAAAAGTACACTGTATCGCGGCAGTGTTTGGTAAAACAGGGGTGGAGATGGAGGCGCTGGCAGGTGTTAATGCTGCGTTGTTGGCGATCTATGATCTCACCAAAATGGTGCAGCCCGCCCTGGAGTTGAACGCCATTCGGCTATTGTTCAAATCAGGTGGAAAAAATGGCGTATGGATCCACCCCGCAGCCAAAGACGAGCCATTGATTCAGGAATTGTGTAACAATCAGTCCGATAAAATTTTGGAGGCTTTAAGATGCGCCGTGATTTGTCTGAGTGATCGGGCAAGCAAAGGCATTTATCCCGATGAATCAGGCACGAAACTTAAAGAATTTCTTATTCAAGATGGCGCCAATATCGTTGATTACCGAATTGTGCCAGATGATAGCGATCAGTTAAAAGCCACCCTCACCGCCCATCTTCAACACCCGCAACCGTTGCAACTTATTGTTTTAACAGGCGGAACAGGTGTGAGTAAACGCGACATCACCCCCGACGTTTTACCGGAGTTTTGCACCAAAATGATTCCTGGTCTTGGGGAGTTGCTGCGCATAGAAGGTGCTAAGCACACTCCCTACGCGTGGCTGAGCCGTTCCACAGCGGGTGTTGTTGAAGACAAGGGTTGTTTAATTATCGCTCTTCCAGGAAGCCCCAAAGCGGTTTCACAAAATTATCAAACATTACGCCCATTGCTTCCTCACCTCTTAAAACAAATTGTTTTGGAGTAATCATCATGGACTCAAAAGTATCCGACTGTTTTATTCAAGTCGTAACAACCCCGCTCGACATGTCGGAGTCATGGCGATTTATTAATGTGAAAGAGCATGGCGGCAATGCTTTTTTTGTAGGCTCCATCCGAGAAACAAATCTCGGTAAAGACGTTCAAAAAGTCCAATATGATATTTATGAGGCTTTTTTTATCAAAGCTCTCCATGAATATTTTACCACCCTGACCCAACAATTGCAGTGCTCTTTACGGCTTTATACAGTTCATTATAAAGGTGAATTGATGGTAACCGAGCCCAGTGTACTGATCGCGGTCAGCACGCCTCATCGCAAAGAGGCACTGGCCAGCTGCGAGCAAGTCATTCATTTTATAAAACATAAAACAACCGTTTGGAAAAAAGAATTTTATACATCAAACGATGATTCCGGTTGGGTAGAAGGCCACAGCTTATGCCGCAATCATTGAATTCAAACGAAATAAAACGCTATGTGCGTCAACTCAATTTGCAACAATTTGGTGAGGCAGGGCAACTGAAATTAAAAGCCTCATCCGTATTGTGCGTCGGTGTAGGAGGATTGGGATGCCCTGCATCACTTTATCTTACGGCCGCCGGCATCGGCCGTTTGGGTCTTGTGGATGGTGATTGTGTTGCCCTCTCCAACATCCATCGCCAAATTTTATTTACGGAGAGTGACCTAGGTCAACTTAAATCAGAAGTGGGCGCAAAACGCCTCTCACAAATCAACCCTTGCGTTGACATTCAGCATTACCCTCAATATTTGGATGCAGAAAATGCCGCTGAATTGTTTTCATCGTACGATATCATTGTTGATTGCTCGGATAATTTTGACACTAAATATCTGATCAATGATGCCTGTGTGGCCTTAAAAAAACCGTTTGTTTATGCCAGTCTTTACCAATTTGAGGGACAGTGTGCTATTTTTAATGCCGTGGACAAACCCTGCTTACGTTGCATTTATCCTCAATCACCAGAGCCTGGCTTGATTGCCAATTGCCGCGAGAATGGCGTGTTAGGCATCACAGCAGGCTGGTTTGGGCTCATACAAGCCATGGAGGTATTAAAATACATTGCAAAAATAGGGGATACATTGTCTGGTTATTTGCTGTTGGCCAATCCTTTAACCCTTGATTTCCATAAATTTAAAGTCAACAAACAGGCAAATTGCCCAAGCTGCAATCCATCGATGAAACCAACCCAGCCATCCATAAAAAATAGCAACACCAACCACCCATTCAATCCATTAACCGATATCCATGTTTCGGAGTTAAGCGCATTACTCAACTGCGTAAATACGGTGTTAATTGATGTTCGCGAACCCTGGGAATACAAACTGTCCAACATCGGCGGAAGAAATATTCCACTGCCAGAACTTGCAAATTATTTTCAAGATCTTCGATCTTATCACATGGTTGCTGTTGTTTGCCAAAGCGGGAGGAGAAGCCAACAAGCCTTCCAGGTATTGAAAAAAGCCGGTTTCACAAACGTTAAAAATGTGTACGGCGGGCTCAACGGACCTTAGGAGGATTTTTTGTCATGCTCCCTTGGATGAGAAGCAATACAATGATCTTGATAAAAACATTGAATGACAGTGTCCGTAGAACACACTGTCACTTCACAATTCAAATATTTGTTGGGTACTTGGTAATATTGGCCATCAAATTCAAAATGTGAATCGACGTTGATTATCGTTAGACACCTTTCTGAATATTGGTACTTCTCTATGGGCCAAATATTAAAAAAACTGGAGATAAAAATTGTAATAAAATTACGCGGCGATGTTTGTGCTAAAATTTCGCTCACACAATGATACGATTGATTTGTGCAAGCAAAAGCAACCATACGATTATGTTGAGGGGCTATCTTGACTGAGTTTTCATCCGTTAATGGCCCAAGAAGCGTTAAATCACCGCCTATTCGTTTGTCTAATTCCGAATCACAGAAATAGATCAAAATCGTTACAAATCGACGCCGTCGATCCAAATGTTTTGTGTGGAAATAACCTATACCGCCTTGAAAAATATGAGGCTGCACATACAAATTATCAAACGCTTGTTCTGGATGATGAAGCTCTCTCTGGCCTTTTTCAGACGAAGGCTCGCAGTAACGAACAAATTTAATTTTTTCGAAATCCAGTTGGCATCCATGGGCCACACCAACCGCTCCAAATTGCTTTAACCAATAGTCGGTGAACACTTGTGTTTGAATGTGTTCAAAAAAAATTTTCCATGCTCTGCATCTTTTTATGAGATCTTGGAAAATCTGATCCTCCCAAATGATTGAATATTCTTTTTGCTGCCCTAGGGGTAAATTTAGCAACTCCAATGGAGGGAAATTTTTACACAGTTCTGAATATAAGAGTGGCTCGATAAAATCATCTTTCACAATATGTTCAAAAGGAAATGCAGTTATTTTAACGAGATCCAAATTAAACATGTTCGATCCTTACAATCTGGTGGGCACGTCGCTCACGCTCCTTTACCCACCCTACCTATTTTTGCAACAAGGCTATCTGTAGGGTGGGAAAAGCGCAGCGTGCCCACCGATCCAATTCCTTTGCACGCCCTACTTATTTTGCAACAAGGTTGCCCTGAATACTTTAGAAAGGTTTGTAAATGCAATGAATTATGAGTATAGTTTGCCCCTTTTGATGAGTAAAGTTTGAGGAAGACATGGGCATTCATTCAACGTCAGCACATTTGGCAGCAGCGTATATAAAAAATCGCGTTCCCAACGTTCAACCGACCATTGGCATTGTACTTGGTTCAGGATTGGGTAGCTTTGCCGAGCAATTAACGGATGCTGTTACTTTTCATTACGACGAGTTGCCTGGGTTTCCAAAAGTATCTGTGCATGGGCATGGGGGTCATTTAGTCGTGGGCCAACTCAATGGTGTTGGGGTCATTTGTTTACAAGGCCGCTCGCACAGTTATGAAGGTGTTGGTTTTGAACCCGTAAAAACTTATGTTCGAACCTTAAAATTATTGGGTTGTGAATACTTTCTTGCAACCAACGCTTCGGGGTCATTGCGTGAAGATGTGCCTCCTGGCGAATTGATGTTGATCACTGATCACATCAACAAACAACCTGACAATCCGTTAACAGGGCCAAATGATGATGAGTTTGGACCGCGATTTCTACCGTTGGACAATGCTTACGATAAAAATTTACGCGACAAAATGTTGGCCGTGGCCCACAAGGAAAACATTTCTTTGCACCAAGGCGTTTATTTATCGGTGTTGGGACCTTGCTATGAAACCGCTGCAGAAATTCGCGCATTTCGTCTTTTAGGCGCAGACGCTGTGGGAATGTCGACCGTGCCTGAAGTTATCATTGCCAATCATTGCGGGATGAAAGTTGCGGTTATTGCGACCATCACCAATTATGCCACAGGCCTGGCAACCACCAGTCATAGCCATGATGCTGTGGTGTTGACCGCCAACCGTGCCGCTGAAAAATTAAACACGCTGATCAAGCGATTCATTACCGAGCTCATTTAACGATGCGTCTGGTCAATCAACTCGCTCAATGGCTTGAGAAAAACCCCAACTCTCCTTTGCGAACATGGGCAAGCATTGCACCTTTGGTGGATTTAACTTTGCTGAATGAGCAAGCACGTGCAACCGACATTGCAAATTTAACGGCCAACGCCGAGCAACATGGCACCGCGGCCGTTTGTGTGTTGCCCAAACACCTCCCGCTCGTTGTGTCAACAACCACCAAACGCGCAACGGTCCTCAATTTTCCAAGTGGCGAAGAACCACAAACAGCGGTGGTGACGATGCTGGACGAATTGCTTGGCCAACAGCGCCCCGACGAAATTGATTATGTATTCCCCTATCAAACCTACCTTGCCGGTCAAACGGCCCAGGCGTTGCGTGATTGCGCTGACCTTTATCAGCGCTGCCAGGCGCACCAGGTTATTTTTAAAGTTATTTTAGAAACAGGCGCTTTTGCCAACATGGATGACATTTATCAACTGGCCGTGTTGTTGATAAAACAAGGCTGTGATTTTTTAAAAACATCCACCGGAAAAATTACCCAAGGTGCCAGTGTTCCTGCCGCTTTTGCTCTGTTGTCGGCCATAACGGATAGCGGTGCACCCTGCGGAATTAAATTATCCGGCGGGATCAAAACACTGCAACAGGCCAGCATCTACATGCAACTTGCGGAATCAATGCATGGCGCACCGCTCAATGCCAATTGGTTTCGTATAGGCACCAGTCAAATTTTAAGTTAATACCCAGCAAAATTGGGTTCAAATCTATTGAACAAATCTTCGTTTATAGGGCTGATTTTTTTTGCGACACAACCCTCTGCAGCGCCTAGGTCAACTTAATCTTTTCATGGTTTTTGTTATCTGTTGTGCTTCTGGAGTTTTAGATGTTTCCCCTGATTTCAATGTATTTAAATTTTCTTTAAAATTCATCATACGCGTACCCAATCGACCGCTATTGTCCGCTTTACCATGTTGGCGGGATAATTTATTGTTTTTTTCCTGATAGCCAGTAACTATTGTTTCCAATTCTGAAATTTTTGTATTCAGTATTTCATCAGAAGTACACGTCGTTAAATTTTGCTGAAATTCAGCAATTGCTTGCTCAAATAAAGCGGCTAGTTCGGCTCGATCTTGAGTCAGTTTCGAATTCGTCAATTTAAATATCGCATTCAAAAAACCACCTGAATCGGTATATGATTTCACTTGCGTTTGGATAGATTCAACATTGTCTTTAAAAAGTTCGTTCATTCCTTTATAAATATGGGTAGCATGGGTTAAATATTTTTCGTCATCATAACTCTGAACAGAGATAACACCTTTAAGGGAAGAGGACGGATTTACAAAGGTGCGCACCTGAGTCTGACTAATATCGATTTTATTAAGAACAAAATGCTCCAATGCCCGTTGAACATTAAACAATGAAGGTCTATAGTGGCCACTACTGGTTGTTATTTCGATCAAAACTCCATTTTGAATTTTCAGCTCCCCCGCTGCAACTACGGGTGCTCCTGCATTCATTGATGAATGAAACATGCGATCCGTTCCCATTCCCATATTATGGATGAATACAGAAATCTCACCATTGGCGTTTA
Source organism: uncultured Legionellaceae bacterium (assembly GCA_964525945.1). Taxonomy (GTDB): domain Bacteria; phylum Pseudomonadota; class Gammaproteobacteria; order Legionellales; family Legionellaceae; genus CAZGKX01. The sequence continues at coordinate 5,119 of CAZGKX010000007.1, read as the reverse complement.
AGGTATAAGCACCATATCCTTGCTTACCGTGCGACCGCATTGTTGAAGTATCAAATGGCTGCCCATCTTTTACAAAAATCCCATTTCTAATATTAATTCGAAATTTCGCACGTTCTTCTGCAGTTAGATAAGTCGCCCTTTTAGGATCAAAAGTTTCTTTGTAATAGGAACCTACATCCAATAATTCTTTGGATTTAATCGATGAACCTATTTCTTTTGGTGTGGCTGTGCGCGTAGAATTTATTGGCCCTAAAACAATTTCTCTGGAATCGATTGGTAGTTTTTTAGGTTGTTTGTTTGGAATATATTCCGGATTTTTAGTTTGATATTTTTGCCTTTCCGCCATTAAATTGATCAGTTGTTGGTTCACATCTTGAGTGTCATCAAGATCAAATGCATAAACAAGAAACTTCAATGCTTTTTCTTTTGCTTCGGGCGATGTTGGGTTTTCAGAGGCATAAATTGACCATGCAAAATCAATACGCTGCGCCAACGTTCCTTGTGCCTCAAAATATATTTGTCCATTTAATAGTTCCGCTTCGGTCAACATAACAACCTCTTGGTGGTTCTAATACTTTCGATTAGATTTTCTACAAATATAAATACCACTTCGTGTCCCCATGTTTTAGAACCGACCAAACCATGAACGAGATTTCGGGGCGGGCGTGGAAGGCTCTTGCTGCATGTTTTCTGAAATTCGATCACGTTCTTTCTGAAAATGTGGAGGCATTTTCATCTCATTCAGTACTTTGTTTACCTGCTCTGGTTTAGCATTATTCGGTAAATTCTTCAAACGTCTGATTGCGTCGTTAATACCATTCACGCAATCAAGATATTCCTTTGTGTGATCCACCATCGATGGTAAGTGCTTGACACTGTCCAAGACATTTATATAGCGCTCCTGTTGGCGTTCAAGTGCCTGAATTGCGTAATCCCTAGGCTCCACTCCCATTTGCTGGGCGTTGTTGGCAGAAGTTTTCGCTGCAGGAGGATTCGATTGCCTTGCCACAGGTTTCTGGGGGATAACGCCCGTGGTCATCGAGCTTAGCAAACGGTTTAATGTAAGATTCAACTTTACATAAGCTGTAGATCGGTTTGCAGTTATAGGTTGAACAGCCGCCTGCAATTGTTGGTGAGTTGGGTTTAACGGCAGTTTATCAATGTTTTCGAGCGCAGCTTCAATTGATGCAGAGGGGAACTTTTCTATTCCAGCCAGGATTTTTTGAGCTTCTAAAAACTGTTTTAAATCGGCTTTATCAGTGGAACCATCTGTCAAAGCCACATCAGTGTTTGTCAATGTACCCATGGCCGCTTCACAAAGTGATCGTTTATTATAACTTTAGCATAAATTTTGCATAAATAAAGCGTTGCCGCACCAAACTTACACCATCAGTCCCAGCCACATCAAAAGCCCATACCAGCTGTTCAACCTAAAAGCGCGAAAACAAGCGGCCGGTTTACGATCTTTAATAAGGAGTTGTTGGTGAACGAGCACTCCTCCAGCAAGCAACCAACAGGCATAAAAAAAATAACTCAACTGCAATTTGATGGCAATCACCAGCCACAAACCATGGCACAACACATGCAATAAAAAAACCATCCCCCGATCAAAATGCGCAAAGAGTATTGCGGTTGATTTAACACCAATGGTTAAATCATCCTCCCGATCAACCATGGCGTACAATGTGTCATAAGCAACAATCCAGGCAAAATTTAATAGAAAAAGCAAAACCATCGAGGCATCCATGGCTTGCTCACTGGCCGCATAAGCCATGGGAATGCCCATGGAAAAAGCCAAACCTAAAACCAGCTGGGGGGCTTGAAAAAATCGCTTGCAAAAAGGGTACACCACCGTCAAAACGGCAGCAACGCATGCCAAATAAAAACACGCCCGCGGCAATTGCAGGGCAATCAACAACGCCGTCGCAAACAGTGCCATGAATAACAAGAGAGCCTTTTTTAAACTCACCTCTCCCGCAGCCAACGGTCTCATTTTGGTGCGCTTAACGTGTTTATCGAAATCACGATCAGCCATGTCGTTGATGACACACCCAGCCGCCCGCATCACCACCGTCCCTAAGAAAAAATAAAGCAACAACAACCAAGAGGGAGCACCGCCATTTGCAAGCCACAGGGCCCAAGCCGTGGGGACCCACAATAAAACAATACCAACGGGCTTATCAAAGCGCATTAACCGTAAATATGCATGGTTCAAAGGGTCACTCCTTGAATACCAGGTAAAATAATTTCTAAAAGATAAAAAGGATGCTGTTTTTCCACAATAAATGTGGCCAATCGCCCCCATAACACAGTGGCATTGGCAGAAATATGTTCGGGCACCCAATGGTATTCGATGGATTGAGGGTGGATGGGGTAAACCATCATCGTTTGCCGGGCCACAACACCACTATTAAAAATGAGTTGGCCTAAGGATTCATGTTGCAACCGATCAAATAAAGCCATGGAGGCTTGGTAAGTGGTATGAGGCAAAATTGTGCGTGCGTACCAGCAAGGAACATCAAATGCCGACATTAAAATTTCCCGATGCATCACTCGCTCATCAGCAATGTTCAGACAATCTTTGTCCCAGCTATTGCATGGCCCCCATTGTTGATTTAGCACTTGCAAACAAGCATCGCCAGCTTCGGTTTGCAGTTTTAAGGTCAAAAAATCAAGATAGGAAAGCCACGGAATTTGGTATTCTGGCGGTTTTTGATCACGGTCCAACCATACAATGTTATTTTCAAGTGTCATGATGTGAAATGGTTGCAAAATTGCATTATACAATACTTTTTTCCATTCGAACCCGACCAATACGATTAACAATGAGTTTTATCTGTTGATTGCCTTGGTTGTTCATTAAAAAAAAACCATTGAGGGTGTTTTGATTGATGTTGGGGCTAAAACGCAAATAGCTGGACTGGAAACCGTGCCAAACCACATGAACGGCCATGCCCTCCCAATGCCACTCCTGTATCGTTTTTAAATGTTCCGTCATGACCACCACCCCTTGTGACCAATCCCCTGCGGCCAATGGCCGCAACAACAACGGCTGGTTTTCAGCCACCGCTTGCGTTTTAGCAAAACGAATCGCATTGGTTAAGTCTTGTTTGATCACCGCGAGTTGGTTGTTGTTAGAGAGTTGCGAGAGCGACGGTATGCCAAAATAAAAAACAATGCTCAGTATCGACAGGCAAATCAGGGATTCCACCAATGAGAACGCCGCTTCCCGTGCATGGTAAAAATATTTCCTGGAAGGGTATAATTTTAAAACAGGATACAGGGCGTTCATCAAACCAGCATAGTTACTGTTGAGTCATTTTTAAAAAAGCATTCACGGCTTGTTGAGGATGTGCCGATCGGGTGATGGGCCGGCCCACCACTAAATAATTGCTGCCGGCTTTTAAAGCCAATTGTGGCGTAATCACACGAACTTGATCATCTTGGCTGTCCGTTGCCATGCGAATGCCGGGCGTTACTGCGAGAAAATCAACGCCACAAGCGGTTTTAATCATTGGCACCTCTAACGCGGAACACACCACACCATCCAAGCCAGCGTCTTTGGCGCATTTTGCCAAATAAACCACATGTTCATTTAAAGGCTTGGCAACACCCAGGCAAGCTGCTAATTCAATTTCACCCATGCTGGTCAGCACGGTAACAGCAATCAGCAGGGGACGATCCTGCCCATAACCGGCGATGGCTTGTTGCGCGGCTGCCATCATCGCAAAGCCACCGGCGGCATGCACATTTAACATCCACACACCCATATCAGCACTAGCGGCGCAAGCACGCGCAACCGTGTTAGGGATATCATGAAATTTCAAATCCAAAAAAATCTTAAAACCGCGGCCGATCAATAATTTTACCAGAGCAGGTCCAAATAACGTGTACATTTCACTGCCAATTTTCAAGGCACAGTCGGTTGGATCCAATTGATCCACCAAAGCCAATGCATCGTTCTGGCTGTCGTAATCCAGCGCTATAATGAGGTTGGACATGCTAATCCCCTTCTAAACCATGAATAGGTTTTACCCGACCCCATTGTTTACAGCTCGGGCAATGCCAATGCAATAATTTTCCACCAAAACCACAATGGCCACAGCGATAAACCGGTTTGTTTTCCAAAAATTTACTGGTGATGGCGTAAAGCATCTGCAATTTGTCTCGAACCTTGCCGTGCGCTGACTCCAAATGCCAATAAATAAGTCGATTCAATCCACGGATGGAAGGATGCCGACCCAATTGGCTCGAAACAAAATCTATCGCAAAATCAACACTTTTTTCACGGCTTAGGTAATCACCAATAACAAAGATCAAGGAAGCACGTGGATGTTCAGACAAGATGTGCTCCAAATAATCGATGCATTCGTCCATGGTATCAAGCTCAAGATGACAATGCACCAAAGGCTCAATGATCTCATTGAGAAACTCAGCATCTTGCTCAGGAACACGTTTGAGTGCGCGAATCGCTTGTTTAAAGCGGCCGTTTTTAATTTCTAAATTCGCTAACATCAAACTGGCGCGCACTGATTGCTGATCGACATTAAACGCTTGTTTGGTGTTTTGATAGGCTTTGTCGTAAGCATTGGCCTTGAGGGCTAAATTAGCCATTTCACAATAATAATGACCTGCTTGGACGTTCATGCTGGTGCCGGTCGAGATTTCCAATTTTTTAATGGCGCCTAAGGCTTTTTCCCATGCCTTTTCTTGTTGGTAGATGGCTAGCAATCCCCGCAAGCTATTGGTTTCTCTATCGCCACCTAATTCCACAATCTCTAAAAAAATACGTTCCGCACGATCAAAAACGCCTGCACTCATATAATCTTGACCCAATGCCATAAGTGCTTCTTTGCGTTGCAATACACTTAATTGTGGCCTTGCAATCAAGTTTTGATGGATACGAATGGCGCGATCCACTTCGCCCCGGCGTCGAAATAAACTTCCTAACGCCAAATGCGTTTCCACCGTTTCGCTGTCCACTTCCAATAATTTTATAAATATATCGACCGCTTTATCAGGTTGTTCATTCAATAAATAATTGAGACCCACCACGTATTCACGCGATAGCTGATTGCGTTCATTGTTGTTTGTGTCAGAGCCATTGCGCCGAGCGATC
>CAZGKX010000006.1:21211-62597 GCA_964525945.1 uncultured Legionellaceae bacterium | reverse complement strand
TACATGGAATAATCCAAGTACGCTTTTTCGGTAAATTCCGTCAGTGGTCGACGTTCGGTCGCTTGATTCATAGTGGAGGCATGAGCTTAGGTGATTTAGGCATTGATATTTTAACAGAAAATCATTACAGCAGGAATGTTTTTAACGACAACCGAGCCGCATCCATAAGGAAGCGGCTCGGATTTTTATTTCATTTTTTTACGGGTTTTTTGAATGGCGCGAATTTGTGCGACAGCTTGTGCTAATTCGGCAGCAGCAACGGAGTAATCGATCTCAGCGTTTTTGCTGGAAATCATTTCTTCGGCGCGTGCTTTTGCTGCTTGAGCAGCTGCTTCATCTAAATTGTCCGCCCTTTCCACCGCATCGGCAAGAACCGTGACAACGTAAGGCTGCACTTCCAACATACCACCAGAAACATAATAGATGTCTTCTTTCCCACCGGGCAAGGTGACTCGAACTTCACCTGGCTTGAGCACCGTTAAAAACGGTGCGTGACCAGGAACGATTCCAACTTCACCCAATTCACCAGTGGCCACAACCATCTCAGCAATACCCGAGAAAATTTCTCGTTCAGCACTGACGATATCGACATGTGTTGTTATAGCCATGTTAGCTTGCCTCATAAAGTTTTAGCTTTAGCAACTGCTTCCTCGATGCTGCCAACCATGTAAAATGCTTGCTCAGGTAAATCATCGTATTCACCAGCAAGAATGCCTTGGAAAGCTTTGATCGTGTCTTTAAGCGGTACGTATTTACCAGGTGAACCTGTGAATACTTCTGCCACGAAGAACGGTTGTGATAAAAAGCGTTGGATTTTACGTGCTCGTGTCACCACGCGTTTATCATCTTCCGACAATTCGTCCATACCTAAAATCGCAATGATATCTTTCAATTCTTTGTAACGTTGCAATGTTTGTTGTACACGACGCGCTGTTTCATAATGCTCTTGACCCACAATCAACGGATCGAGTTGGCGCGACGTCGAATCCAAAGGATCCACCGCAGGGTAAATACCTAATTCAGCAATTTGACGCGACAACACGACAGTCGCATCCAAATGCGCAAACGTGGTCGCAGGTGATGGATCAGTCAAGTCATCTGCAGGTACATACACCGCTTGAATGGAGGTGATAGAACCTGTTTTGGTGGATGTGATGCGTTCTTGCAACATACCCATCTCTTCAGCCAGTGTGGGCTGATAACCTACTGCTGAGGGCATACGTCCTAATAAAGCCGATACTTCTACCCCGGCCAATGTATAACGGTAGATATTATCAATGAATAACAATACGTCACGGCCTTCATCACGGAATTTTTCTGCCATGGTCAAGCCTGTTAAAGCAACGCGTAAACGGTTACCTGGTGGCTCATTCATTTGACCATACACCAAGGATACTTTATCCAGTACATTTGAATCTTTCATTTCATGGTAGAAGTCGTTGCCTTCACGGGTACGCTCACCCACCCCTGCAAACACCGAATAGCCACTGTGTTCGATAGCGATGTTACGGATAAGTTCCATCATGTTTACGGTTTTACCCACGCCCGCACCACCAAACAGACCCACTTTACCACCCTTAGCAAAGGGGCAAAGCAAGTCAATGACTTTGATCCCTGTTTCCAGTAATTCTTGGGTGTTGGCTTGTTCTTCATAACTTGGAGCCTGACGATGGATAGACCAATGCTCTTCAGCACCAATTGGGCCGGCATCATCCACTGGACGGCCAAGCACGTCCATGATACGACCTAGTGTTTTTGTACCAACTGGTACTTGGATGGGTTCCCCGGTATTATGCGCTTTAACGCCGCGACGCAAACCATCTGTGGTGCCCATGGCAATAGTACGCACTACGCCGTCACCCAGCTGTTGTTGCACTTCAAAAACCAAATCACTATCGTTCACTTTTAACGCGTCGTTTACTTTCGGAACGTTATCCCGTGGGAATTCCACATCGACGACCGGACCAATTACTTGAACAACTGTTCCTACACTCATTATTTACCCTCTTATAAAGCGGCTGCACCACCGACAATTTCTGCTAACTCTTGAGTGATCGCAGCCTGTCGGGCTTTGTTATAAGCCAATTGAAATTCCTTAATTAACTCACCCGCATTGTCCGTCGCACTTTTCATGGCGATCATTTTCGCTGCTTGTTCACAAGCGATATTTTCTACCACTGCTTGATACACTTGCAATTCAATATAGCGCTCTAACAATTCATCCAGCAATTCTTTGGCATCAGGTTCATAAATATAATCCCAATGATGCCCAAGCGATTTGCCATCATCGTCTGCCGTTGGCAAGGGCAGCAATTGTTTAATATGAGGTGTTTGTGTCATGGTGTTAACAAACTCGTTGGACACAATGTGCAACGCGTCAATTTCGCCTTTATCAAAGGCGTCAATCATGACCTTAACCACACCAATTAAATCTTTAACGCCAGGTGTATCCCCTAAATGATCAACGGATGCAACCACATGCCCACCGACGCGCTTGAAAAAAGCTTGCCCTTTGCGACCAATCACACAAAGATCAATTTCTTTTCCAGCCGTACTCCACGTGCGCACATGTTTAAGTGTTTCACGCAATAAATTTGCGTTTAAACCACCGCACAAACCGCGATCAGACGTAACAACAATCACGCCCACACGTTGAATATCGCGGGCGATCATAAACGGATGGCGGTATTCAGATTTAGCACGGGCAATGTGTTTCACCACATCATAGATCTTAGTCGCATACGGTTTGGATGCACGCATTCTATCTTGCGTTTTGCGCATCTTGCTCGCCGCTACCATTTCCATGGCCCGGGTAATTTTTTGCGTGTTTTTAATACTCGCAATTTTTGAACGGATCTCTTTCGCTCCAGCCATAATCGTCTCTACCAACTGCCGGTTCGTTTAAATTCCTCAACAGCTGCTTTCAATTGCGATTCAATCGCATCATCATAAGCGCCTGCTTCGTTAATTTTATGCAACAAGGCCGCATAGGAACTGTGCATATGGCTTTGAATGGCTATTTCAAATGCATTGACTTCGCTCACAGGGATATCGTCTAAATAACCTTTTTCCACGATGAACAATGACAAAGCCATTTCCGCCACCGAGAAAGGTGCGTATTGCTTTTGTTTCATCAATTCAGTGATGCGTTGACCGCGTTCCAATTGTTTACGGGTTGCTTCATCCAAATCTGACGCAAATTGTGAGAAGGCTTCAAGCTCACGAAATTGCGCTAATGCTAAACGGGTACCACCACCCAATTTTTTCATGATTTTGGTTTGTGCAGCACCGCCCACCCGAGATACAGATAAACCTGAATTGATCGCAGGACGAACGCCCGAATTAAATAAATCCACATCCAAGAAGATCTGACCATCGGTGATGGAAATCACGTTGGTGGGTACGAATGCTGATACGTCACCGGCTTGCGTTTCAATAATCGGCAATGCCGTTAGTGAACCTGTTTTACCTTGAACTTCGCCATTGGTTAATCGTGCAACTTCATCGGCGTTGATACGCGCAGCGCGTTCCAGTAAACGGGAATGCAAGTAGAAAATATCGCCAGGATACGCTTCACGACCAGGCGGACGACGTAACAACAAAGAAATTTGTCGATAAGCCCAAGCTTGTTTGGTTAAATCATCGTACACAATCAGTGCATCTTCACCACGTTCCATGAAGTATTCGCCCATGGTGCAGCCAGAATAGGGTGCGATAAATTGCATCGCCGCAGAATCAGCAGCGCCAGCCACCACAATAATGGTGTGCTCTAAAGCACCATGCTCTTCTAGCTTACGCACAATCGCCGAAACAGAAGACGCTTTTTGACCAATGGCAACATAAACGCATTTAACGCCAGTGCCTTTTTGATTAATAATGGCGTCAATGGCAATTGCCGTTTTACCTGTTTGCCGATCACCGATGATCAATTCACGCTGGCCACGACCAACAGGAATCATCGCATCAATTGCTTTTAAACCTGTTTGAACAGGTTGATCAACCGATTTACGTGCAATTACACCAGGAGCAACTTTTTCGATGGGGGATAATTTTTCAGCCTCAATGGGGCCTTTACCATCAATAGGGTTACCCAGTGCATCGACAACACGTCCCAACAGATTACGACCAACGGGTACTTCAAGAATACGGCCAGTGCACTTTCCCTTTTGACCCTCAGAAAGTGTCGTGGCATCACCCAGAATAACTGCGCCCACGGAATCACGCTCTAAGTTCAGCGCCAAGCCATAGACATCACCGGGGAATTTGATCATTTCACCTTGCATAACATGGTCGAGACCATGGAGGCGAACGATACCATCTTTCAAGCTGACAATTGTTCCTTCATCGCTTGCTTCGGAAGCAACGTTAAATTGTTCAATTTTCTTTCTAATTAATTCGCTGATTTCAGATGGATTTAATGCTATTTGTTCTGACATGGACTTTATCCTCTAAATTATGCGGCCAATTCGGTAGCCAGCTTGGTTAGTTTTCCGCGAACCGAGCCATCAATGACTAAATCGCCCGCACGAATAACGGCGCCACCAAGCAATGACTTATCAATGTTCACTTCAAGCGTAACTTGACGTTGCAAACGATGACTTAAGCGATTGATCAATTGCTCCTGTTGAGTTTTATGTAACTCAACAAAACTTGTTACATACACCACGAGCGTTTTTTCTTGCTCTGCGCGCAGCATTTCATATTGAAGCCATACATCAGGCAATATCAACAACCGCTTATTGGCTGCCAATAAACTGATTAAATTTTCAGTCGACGACAAATCGGTAGTTTGTTTGTTTGTGCGTAAGAAAGACAGAACAAACTGCTTTTGCAAATCCGCAGTTGTAGCAGGGTTTGTTATAAACCGCTGAGCCGCAGGCTCAAGCATCACTTGCGCTAAATCTTGCAGTCGGTCTGACCACAAGGGCAGTTGTTGATTATCGAGCGCGTGCTGAAAAATTGCTTTGGCATAGGGTCTAGCGATTGTCGTGTTATCTGACATGTTTAAATCTCTTCAATCAAGTTATCGACCAACGAATGATTCATTTTTTCATCAATTTCCCGAGCCAAGATCTTTTCAGCGCCGGCAACAGCTAATGCTGCCACTTGCTTACGCAGGGTATCTTTCGCTCGATTGACTTCTTGAGAAATGTGCTCATTGGCAACTTTAGCGAGTTGCTGTGCTTCTTGACGGGCATTGTCTTTGGCTTCGTCAATGATGCTAGCAGCACGACGGTTGGCTTTGTCAATGACTTCAGATGCTTGCACTTTCGCTTGTTTCATTTCATCTTTAACTCGATGTTGGGCAAGCTCTAACTCTCTGCGCCCACGTTCAGCTGCGGCCAAACCATCAGCGATCTTAGCTTGGCGTTCGTCCAATGCTTTGACCAGAGGCGGCCAAACGAATTTCATGGTGAACCATACAAACGCACCAAACACCAGCATTTGCACCACGAGCGTTAAATTAATGTCCAAAATATATCTCCTGTAACCATTTGGGCGCAGCAGCGCCCCGAAAATGTTATCAAGAACCTAAATTGTTCAAGAATGGGTTCGCGAAGGTAAAGAACAATGCGATACCAACACCAATCATTGTTACCGCATCGAGAAGACCTGCAACGATAAACATTTTAACTTGTAACATAGGTACCATTTCAGGTTGACGAGCCGAACCTTCCAGAAATTTACCACCCAATAAACCAAAGCCAATTGCGGTACCCAACGCACCTAAACCAATCAACAAAGCAACGGCAATAACGGTCATGCTTTGAATTTGAGCTATTAAACTTGCAGCTTGCATATCAATCCCCTTAATGGATAATGTTTGAATAAAATTTACTTAAGACGCCCATCTAATGATCTTCGTGAGCTAGGCTCAAATACACGATTGTTAACACCATGAAAATAAACGCTTGCAAGGTGATCACTAGAATATGGAAAATTGACCACGCCAGTGACAACGCAAATTGCGCGACACCGAGTGTTGTTGTCGTGGCTACGGATCCTGTGCTTGAATTTAATGTAAGCAAAGCTATCAGAATAAAAATCAATTCGCCGGCATATAAATTACCAAACAATCGCAGTGCCAAGGAAATAGGCTTAGCAATGAGCCCTACCAATTCCAGCAACAGATTAAATGGAATAAAAATAGGGTTGTTAAAAGGTTGCATGGTTAATTCTTTGATGAAACCTTTTGCACCTTTAATTTTCAAACTGTAAAAAATGATTAAGAAAAAGACCGAGAGCGCTAAAGCAAATGTCAAATTCAGATCGTTGGTCGGCACCACTTTGAGGTAATGGAAACCGGCAATCTTGGCTAGCGCCGGTAAAACGTCAACCGGGATGATGTCCATAAAATTCATCAGGAACACCCAGATGAAAATGGTCAAAGCCAACGGTCCAATGACTTTATTTTTGCCATGGAAACAATCTTTAACCTGATTATCGGCGAACACCAACATCATTTCGGCGAAATTCTGCATTTTACCTGGGACGCCAGTCGAGACCCGCCGTGAACCTATGTACAAAAGCAACATTGCCAAGCCACCGAGTAAGATGGAGAAAAACAATGTGTCCAGGTTCAAGGTCCAAAAACCACCTTCCGAGCCAAAACTCATGGTTTTGACATTGTATGTCAGATAGGTAAGGTGATGCTTGATGTAATCTGTACTTGATACCATTTCAGTCACTTTCTGGCCTATTTTGTTTGGAGTTTACGAATATCAATGGAGTAAACCAAAGCACCATTTGCGCCGCAATGTATGCAGCAAAAAAAACCACGGGTAATATATTACAAAACTTAAACACCAAAGCAAACAGTGCGATGGACATTATAAGCTTAATTGCCTCACCTTGATAAAAGCCTTTGACAATTTTTTTTGCAGCACGGGCACCTTGATACCTGAACAAGCGCCTAGCAAAATAGGCATTGGGCGCAGCACTTACCAGCCCGCCTAACAATACAGATACCGCAGCCTTTGAACCCAACAACCACATCAGCAGTACGCTGAGTATCAACGTTACACTCATCTGTATGAGCAATAAACGGTTTGCTCCAACCATACCTTGTTGATTTTTCACGAACACACCCAGGTTTTCGCGCGAATTATATGACAATAAACAAGCAGAATCAATGAGTATTTTAATTCAAGGGGTTTTTACCCTATTGAGTGATCAAGCAAACATCCTGTTATCATCCGAGCTATTTGATGGTGCTATTTATATGTTTGCAGCTGTTAAAGCAAGTCCTCGGCATGTCCCCATGTTGGGCGTTTAAGAAAAGTAGAAGTCCTTCTCCCAATATTGGGAGAAGGTGCCCGACAGGGCGGATGAGGGTAGATCAATGAGCTATGCATTGGCGTATTTGCTCTAGCAAGACGTCAAACTGACAAAAAACATCAGTATTCCAAAATCTTAAGACCGTAAAACCAAAGTGCTTTAAATACTCAGTGCGCTGATTGTCATAATCAAGTTGCTCTGCATGTTGCCCACCATCCAACTCAATAACCAGTTTATGACTCAAGCACACAAAGTCGACAACATATGGGCCCACAGGAAATTGTCTTCTGAATTTTAACCCCATAAATCGTCTATTCCGTAGGTATTGCCAAAGCTTAACCTCCGGAGTTGTGCTGGTTTGACGAAGCTTCCTTGCTACACCGATGCCCATGTATGATCTACCCTCATCCGCCCTATCGGGCACCTTCTCCCATCAATGGGAGAAGGAATTCTTACTAAACTGTTCACATAGTCTACGAAATCTTTTGTTTGAAAGCACCTAAAACCCTTTATTTTGCTAGCGATTTTTTAATGGCGGGATGCTGCGCAAGCCCTCATTGCATCACGGGCCTAATGATAGGCCTTCGTAGTAGATTTCAACTGCTTTTTCCAGGATAATGCCTAGCATGAAAAAAAACATCTTGATTTTAAACACCGGCGGCACCATCAGCAGTGTCAAAACCGATCATGGTTATGAACCAGTCAAAGGCTACGTGGTCAAAAAACTAGCCGAGACCCCCGCTTTATCGCACCCCGACATTCCCCATTATGTCATTAAGGAGTACGAGCCGTTGCTTGATTCCTCAAACATGACCGTCAATGAATGGAATTGCATCGCCAACGATATCGCCGAAAACTATGATCTCTACGATGGCTTTGTTATTTTTCACGGCACCGATACCATGGCTTATACGGCATCTGCACTGTCGTTCATGCTTGAAAATTTAAACAAGCCCGTTATCCTCACCGGCTCCCAAATTCCTTTGTCGGAAGCCCGAAATGACGCCATGGATAATATTGTTACATCGCTCTGGTTGTGCGCGCATCAACCCATTCCCGAGGTTTGCATTTACCTTAATCATCGATTATTGAGAGGTAATCGCACTCAAAAAGTGAGTGCTCAAAAATTTGAAGCGTTTGACTCCCCAAATTTTCCACATTTAGCAACCGTGGGCATCAATACCACCCTTAATCAATCGTTGCTATTAACAACACCTGAGAAGCCGTTTCACTTGCAAACATTGGGCTCACCTTATATTGCCAATTTTCGGCTGTTCCCTGGATTTTCAAGGGATGTGTTGGATTATATTTTAAACCAACCGTTGTGTGGATTGGTTTTAGAAACATATGGTGCCGGTAATGCGCAAAATAACGATCCGATGTTTTTGCAATTGTTAGCCAACGCTTGTCAACGGGGCATCGTTATTATCAATTGCAGCCAATGCCAAAATGGGCGTGTTGAAATGCACAAAGCAGCGACTGGTTTCACTTTAAAACAAGCCGGCTTGCTCAGTGGTTTGGACATGACGCCTGAAGCCGCGCATTGCAAATTGCTCTATTTGTTTAGCAAATACAAGGACGTGGACCTTATTAAGCAACTCGTTGAAACCAATCTTTGTGGTGAATTGACTCCTACTTAGACCCGTTTAAAAAAGGAACTTAACTGTATGATCCCATTGCACATAATTATTCTGGCAGCAGGCCAAGGCAAACGCATGCATTCAGCAATGTCTAAAGTTTTACACCCGGTTGGGGGTAAATCCATGCTGGAACGCGTCATCGATGTAGCCCATTGTTTAAACCCGGCAGGCATCCATGTCGTCATTGGTCATGGTGGTGAACAAATTCAAACAACATTATCGTCATTGCCCGTGCATTGGGTATGGCAAAACGAACAACTAGGGACGGGGCATGCCGTCATGCAAGCATTACCGAGCATTCCAGCTCACAGCCAAGTGCTGGTGTTGTCCGGTGATGTACCGTTGATTCAAGCCGATAGTTTGCAAACATTGCTGGGTCAGTGCAATGCTGACCAGGGCAACACACCATTGGGCTTGCTGGTCGCCTCCATGCCCGACCCTACCGGTTTAGGCCGTATTTTACGGGACCAGCAAGGCAACATTTGCGCCATTGTGGAAGAAAAGGATGCGAGCACCGAGCAAAAACGTATTCAAGAAATATACACTGGAATATGCTGCGCCAGTGTCGAACATTTAACGCAATGGCTGCCACAATTAAACAGCAAAAACGCGCAGGGCGAATATTACCTCACCGACATTATTGCCCTGGCTGTTCATGAGCAATTACCGATTGTATCGTTGCAAGTCACCAACACCATGGATGTGCAAGGGGTTAACAACCGCCTGCAACTACAACAAATAGAACGGCAATGGCAAATGCGCGTCACCACTCAACTCATGCTGTCTGGTGTCACCATGGCCGATGCAGCTCGCGTTGATATTCGGGGTGACGTGCAATGCGGTAAAGATGTTTTCATCGATGTCAATGTTGTTTTTAAGGGGCGCGTGGTCATTGGCGATGGCTGCACAATTGGACCCAATTGTGTTTTAACCAATGTAACCATTGGTCATCGTTGTGAAATTGCTGCCAACAGTGTGCTGGAAAATTGCACGATGGATGATGAATGCCATATTGGTCCATTTGCCCGCCTGCGGCCTGGCACGCAACTCGCCGCAAAATGCCGCGTCGGTAATTTTGTTGAAATCAAAAATGCCACGTTTGGTGTAGGCAGCAAAGCAAACCACTTGAGCTATATTGGTGATGCCCGTATTGGCTCAATGGTCAATATCGGCGCCGGCACCATCACCTGCAATTACGATGGTGTCAATAAACACCAAACCATCATTGAAGACAATGTGAACATTGGCTCAGATACACAACTTGTAGCGCCCGTGACGGTGGGCAAAAACGCCACGATTGGTGCGGGCAGCACCATTCGAAAAAATGCTCCAGCAGGCGAGTTGACATTAACCACTTCCATGCAAAAAACAGTGTCTGGTTGGACAAGACCGAAAAAAAAGGAACATGAAAATGAGTCGACCTCATAAAAAGCATGCTTCAGAAAAAACCGGGATGCCTCCAGGGACGATGGTTTATATTGGTGAAAATCCTCCGCAAAAAACACAGATCACCACCCACGTTTATGATAACCATAGTTATTTTAAACACGAGGGTTTTCATCTGGAAAAAATTCACCAAGCACTGGCTGCGGATAAACATATTTGGATTGATGTCTGTGGTTTAGCCGACACCCAAATTCTTCAAAACTTGTGTGAAGAATTTGCTGTTCATCCATTGATTGCAGAAGACATTGTGAACACCAGGCAACGGCCCAAGCTCGAGATATTTGAACACTATATGTTTATGGTGTTCAAAATACTGGGCGCGCCAACCAGTAAACTCACGTACACCAGCGATCAATTTAGCTTATTGGTGAAAAAGAACTTGCTTTTAACGTTCCGAGAATCCAGCCATTATGATTTGAGCGCGTTGTACAAACGCCTTCGCGCCGAATTATCCATGATCCCTTTGCAAGGGAGTGATTATTTAACGTATTTGATCATGGATAACGTGATCGACACTTACTTTAATTTTGTGGAAGAATCGACGCAAGCACTTGAAAAAATGGAAGATTTTATTATATCAGATCCTGAGCAGGTGAATTTGCAAGAAATATACACCATCAAACGCCATACCTTGACGTTACGAAAAACCATTTCGCCACTGCGCGATATTATGCAGCTGTTGTTGGATGATCCACGGCAATTGATCGATGAAAATTACCGTCTTTATTACCGTGATCTGCATGATCACACCATTCGTTTATTGGAATCAGTGGATTTACACCATCACATGACGACCGGCATGCTGGATATTTATTTATCCACGCAGAACAACCGCCTGAACCAAACCATGAAGGTTCTTACCCAATTCGCCAGTATTTTTATTCCCCTCACCTTTATCGTTGGTATTTACGGTATGAATTTTGACTACATGCCTGAATTAAAATTTCGTTACGGCTACCCTGCCGTATTGGGGTTTATGGTTATATTGGTGATTGCCATGCTGTTTTATTTCAAACGGAAAAAAATATTTTAGGGTGTCGTTTTGTGGGGGTATTCGCATAAATCGCGAATGATGCACTGTTGGCAATGAGGTTTGCGGGCCACACACACATAACGGCCATGCAAAATCAGCCAATGGTGCGCATCGGGTAAAAATTCTGGGTCGATGGCTTTGAGCAAAGCATGTTCCACCGCCAAGGGCGTAGCACCAGTAGCGATGCCAGTTCGGTTTGAAACACGAAAAATATGGGTGTCCACGGCCATGGTCGGTTGGCCAAAAGCGGTGTTTAACACCACGTTCGCTGTTTTTCGCCCCACTCCAGGCAATGCTTCTAAGGCTTCACGGGTGGCAGGAACTTCGCCCTGGTGATGGTCAAGCAGCAGCTGGCATGTTTTCATGATATGAGCCGCTTTACTGTTGAACAAGCCAATGGTTTTTATGTAGCTTTTCAGCACATCCAAGCCCATAGCAACGATAGCCTGCGGCGTATTCGCTACCGCAAACAAAGGGGTTGTTGCTTTATTGACACTTTTATCCGTCGCTTGTGCCGATAAAATAACCGCAATCAAGAGCTCGAACGGTGAATTGAAATGGAGTTCAGTGGTGGGATGGGGATTGGCCGCTCGAAAGCGCTCAAAAATAGCACGCCGTTGCTGTTTATTCATGTTTTTTAGCATTGATGCGATTTAAAGCTTGCTGAATATAATCTTGCTTGGCTTGTTTATCGTGCATTTGGTCCGTGGTTTTTACGGCTAATTTACGCTTTTCTCGATAAAGTTGTTGTTTTTCGTGTTCTTCCCGCAACAAACGCACTTGCCTGGCATGGTAATGCTGGCGCGCAGCGTCACGTTCATACGTTGCTTGGGGTAAAACGACCATTTCGATGCAATCCACAGGGCAAGGCTCAACACATAACCCACAGCCCGTGCATTCATGGCGGATGATACTGTGCATTAATTTAGCACTGCCAATGATCGCATCCACAGGGCAGGCTTGAATGCATTTGGTACAACCAATGCACTCAGCTTCACGAATAACCGCCAGTGCGGGTGGGCGGGTGTTTTTTTCAGCAGCGTGTAAGAACGGAGCGGCATCACGTTGTAACAAGGTCGCCAACGCTTGCATGGTTTCCACGCCACCCGGAGGGCATTTATCAACTGTGACGGAACCTTGAGCCAGGGCTTGAGCATAAGGCAAACACCCTGGAAAACCACATTCGCCACACTGGGTTTGCGGCAATAACGCATCAATTGCCTTTACGGTTGCCATTCGCTCACCTTATTGGATGCCAACATCGCATCAATTTTATCTTGCTCAACACGGGTCATTAGCGGCTTAAAATCATTGATGATATGACCCAACAAAGGTTGATCAATGCTCGCCCACAGCAATGGCTCGCAGTTTAAAAACAATTCCGCATGCGCAGTCATTGCCGGCAATACCGGCTTTAAATACGTGATCAGCACCCGAAACAAGTTAATTCCCATGCTGCAAATGCTTTGCACTTGCGGCAGATTATCTGGATCTTTAGCCAGCGCCCAAGGTTTGTGATGATCGATGTATTGATTCACTTGATCAGCACAGTCCATGATGAGACGAATGGCTTTTGCATAATCGCGTTGCACATAAGCCTCAACAATGGATACACGGGCATTGCACAAGGAAAGATACAACGCCGGATCAGCCAAAGAATCGCTCAGTTGATTTGCAAAACGCTTGCTGATAAATCCCGCACACCGACTGGCAATATTCACCACTTTACCGACTAAATCCGCATTGACTCGATTGCTAAAATCAGCAAAATTTAGATCAAGATCATCGACACGTCCATTCAATTTGGCGGCAAAATAATAACGTAAATATTCGGGATTCAAATGGGCTAGGTAGTGGCGTGCCTCAATAAACGTACCTCTTGATTTTGACATTTTTTGGCCGTCAATGGTTAAAAAACCATGCGTAAAAATAGCCGTGGGTAAACGATGGCCGCTGCCAGCCAACATTGCCGGCCAAAACAAGGCGTGGAAATAAACAATGTCTTTGCCTACAAAATGATACAATTCCGCTTCAGATGATTCACCCCAGAATTCTTCAAAAGAAGCGTTATGCTCCAGGCAATATTTTTGAAAACTGGCCATGTAACCGATAGGGGCGTCCAGCCATACATAAAAATATTTATCGACTGTGCCCGGTATTGCAAAACCAAAATAAGGCACGTCGCGGGAAATGTCCCATTGTTTTAAGCCAGCGGCAAACCATTCATCCAACTTGTTGGCAACCTCTGTTTGCAAATGGCCGTTGCGTGTCCAATCTTTTAACAATTGCTCATAACGCGGTAAATCAAAAAAATAATGTTCTGATTCTTTTTCAATCGGTTTTGCACCAGAAATAGCGGACACCGCATCCAATAAGTCCGTGGGCGCATAAGTCGCACCACACGCTTCGCAACTATCACCGTATTGATCCAAGGCTCGGCATTTTGGGCAAGTGCCTTTTACGAATCGATCCGGTAGAAACATGTTTTTTACAGGATCATACGCTTGGCTAATTGTTTTTTTGACAATATCGCCGCGGGCTTGTAGCTTGGCGTAAATGCTGGTCGCCAGCATTTGGTTTTCAGTGGAATGGGTGGTGTGGTAACAATCATAATCAATATGAAATGCCGAAAAATCGCTTTCATGACTTTGCTGCATGGCGGCCGTTAATGCTTCAGGTGTTATGCCCAATTGTTCCGCTTTTAACATGATGGGCGTACCATGCGCATCATCCCCACAAACACTGATGCAGTGATGCCCTAGCATTTTATGAGTGCGAACCCAAACATCCGTTTGAATGTGTTCAACCAAATGGCCTAAATGCAAATGCCCATTGGCATAAGGAAGTGCACTTGTTACTAGCATTTTACGAATTGTTGTCATGGCGCATGCTCAAAGCAGTAAATCGCGAAATTATAGCGTAGTCTAAACGATGGGTAAAATTTAATCTTAAAAATGGACCATTTTAAATGCTGCAGTTACAATAAAGAAGAGCAATCGCTCCCAATCAGTTTTAGTTTCAAGGGGTATAGTTATGAGCAAGCCGCGTCTTATCATTGGCATCAGCGGTTCTTCAGGCATTATTTATGGCATACGGTTGCTTGAGGTCTTGCAGGCAATGCCCATAGAAACCCATCTGGTCGTCAGCCGTAGCTACGAAACCACCATAACGGCTCAAGAATTGAAAGCCTTGGCCGATGTCTACCACCCATACAACGATATAGCGGCTCCCATCGCCAGTGGTTCGTTTAAAACCATGGGCATGATCATCGCACCCTGTTCGATGAAAAGTTTAGCAGAAATTGCGCACGGTATCGCGGGTAATTTACTCACCCGAGCAGCAGATGTGGTGCTTAAGGAACGTCGACGGTTGGTGTTGATGCCTCGAGAATCACCTTTGCATTTAGGCCATTTACAGAACATGGTCGCGATTACCCAGATGGGAGGTATTGTTTGTCCACCCATTCCGGCGTTTTATCATAAACCTCAACAGATCATTGACCTTGTCAATGACACCGTGGGCAGGGTATTGGATTTATTTCATATAGAAAATGATTTGGCCAAGCGCTGGCAATAAAAAACGCGGCCTAAGCCGCGTGTTCAATACGATAAAAATATCAACGAGAACCACTGCGAGAGCGTGTAAGCAGGCGTTCTTCTTCATCATCTTCATGCTGTTCTGTGTCCTCAACCTTTACAACCTTGACTTTAGGCGATAACGCAGGGGAAGAACTAGGGCTCACATGGAGAGGAGGCGTCATAGATACCAATGGAGCACCATGTCGAGATTGAAGCAGTGGGTCCACTTCATCCTCAAACAACTGTTCTTGGTCTTCAACAAACTCTTTGCTACCACTTTTGCTCTGTAATTTCATGTTCAATAAAGAGGACGAGCTTTGGAACGAGCGGGGAGAGCCTAAACCGTTATTGTCATGTTGCTCTTCATCTTCATGTTGCTCTTCATCATCATTGTCGCTATCAGCGTCTTGATCATTGCCCGTCACATAAATAGCACCCTTAGCTAGCCCCGCTGAAATGGCACCCACGATCACAGCAGAAATCGCGGTAACAAGCCCCGTAGCCGCACTACCTGCCCACGCAAACACTGGTGTTGCAGCCACAACTTGCAAGAACGCAATAAGTGCCACAGGTGGAAAAAAGACCGACAATGCTAATGCGGCAAAACCCAGAGCCATCAATGTTCCAAACGAAATTACCCCCCAGTTTCTTACCAAGAAATTAGGCGTAGTTTTTGCAGGGGTAGTCACTGTACTCTTAACAGAACCCGCTTCAGAGTCCTCATCAAAACTATTTTTTCTCATTGTCAGTCCAGCCATTGCCATTCTCCTTTTTAAAATTTTCAGTGATGCTACCATAGGCTATTCTGGAACGGAATAAAATTACACAAGCAATTGTAAAATAATCATCAATTTTATTTGAAGCATTCGCTAGACACGGGTTTTACTGTATTGCCGCAAGCAACTAATCCATCGGATTCTGATACAGCGTGGGATCGTCTCTTTGGGCTGCAATAAACCCTTGACGGCGCAAAGCACAGCTATCGCAATGGCCACATGCAGCACCTCGCTCATCGACTTGGTAACACGAAACGGTTGCACTGTAATCAATCCCAAGCTGGACGCCCAACTGAATGATTTCCGCTTTGTGCAAATGCAAAAGAGGCGCATGGATCGTAAAATGTTTGCCCTCAACCCCTTCTTTGGTGGCAATATTTGCCAACGCTTGAAATGCGGCAATGAATTCAGGCCGACAATCGGGGTAATTGGAATAATCAATCGCGTTGGCCCCAATAAAAATATCATAAGCACCAATTGCCTCAGCAAAACTGAGAGCCACCCCTAAAAAAACCGTATTGCGTGCCGGCACATAGGTGACCGGGATTTCATGACCAAGCGCTTGATGACTGGGCACGGCAATGTTTGAGTCGGTTAAAGCCGAACCACCAAATTGGCCAATGTCCAAGGAAACGATGCGATGCTCAGCAATGGATAGCCGTTGCGCGATTTGTTGCGCCGCTTTTATCTCAAAATCATGGCGCTGCTCATAAACAATACTTAATGCATGGCATGCAAACCCTTGGGATTTTGCTAAATTTAAGCACGTTGTGGAATCAAGACCACCTGAAAATAAAATCACTGCTTTTTTCATAAGAAGTTACCTGGTAGAATGCTGTTCATATTGTGATTGAAACGATGAAATAGCGTGCCAACAAAACTTTTTTCTGTCATTCTTGCTGGAGGATCCGGTACTCGGCTATGGCCCTTGTCCCGAAAAAATTACCCCAAGCAATTTTTAACGTTGCAAGGTGATCACTCCCTGCTGCAACAAACCATGCAGCGCTCATTGCGTTTGGACGGCGCCAATACGCTCGTCGTTAGCAACGAGGCACATTATTTTCTTTGCCAAGAACAATTGCAAGCTTTTAGGCCTACGGTGAATTACCTATTGGAGCCTTGCCTTCGCAACACCGCGCCCGCAAGTGCCGCGGCCGCTCATTATATAGCCAAACTTGCTGGCCCCGATGCGATGCTGTTGATCCTACCGTCGGATCATTGGATAGCCGACGAACAGGCTTGGTTAGATGCTATGCAGCAAGGCATCGAATTTGCGCAACAACACGATGCCATTGTTACGTTTGGCATCACGCCGCACAGCCCTCAAACAGGTTATGGTTATATTGAGGCGGCGGAGCCACTGCATAACAACGTCTATGCCATTGGCAGTTTTCGGGAAAAACCTGACGAAGCCACAGCGAATGAATTTATTGCCCATGGCAACTATTTTTGGAACAGTGGGATGTTTGTGTCTCGCGTTGGTGTTTACCTCAAGGAGTTACAACGTTTCGAACCAACCATGTTTCAACACAGCAAACAAGCGGTGGAAGATGGGTATGAGCACAATGATTACCTACGCCTCAATTTAGCGGCTTTTGAACAATGCCGTTCCGAATCCATCGATTACGCAATTATGGAAAAAACCCAAAAGGCCGTGGTTATCCCGGTCGACATGCAATGGAGTGACCTGGGCTGTTGGGCGGCCGTGGCTGAAAGCAACGCTTTGGATGAAAACGGCAATTCGTTACAAGGCAATGTTGTTATCAAAGACAGCCAAAATTGCTTCATTAGCAGTGCAGATACAATGGTTACAACCATTGGCATCCATGATCAAATCATTGTCGCAACACGCGATGCCGTGCTGGTGGCCGATAAACAATGTTCTCAACAAGTCAAAGATATTGTGCAAATGCTCGGCATTGAAAACCACAACATCGTCAACGAACATCAACGTGTTTCTCGTCCTTGGGGTTACTATGAAGTTTTAGTCGAAGGATCGACGTTTAAAGTGAAACGATTGATGGTGAAACCAGGCGCGCGTTTATCCTTGCAAATGCATCAACACCGCGCTGAGCATTGGGTGGTGGTTGAGGGCAATGCGGTGGTCATCAATGACCATAAAACCATGCGGTTAACTGTCAATCAATCGACGTACATCCCCCAAAAAACCAAGCATAGATTAAGCAATGAAGCGGCGGTCCCGTTGTATGTCATTGAAGTGCAGAGTGGTGATTATTTAGGCGAAGATGATATTATCCGATTTGATGACACTTATGAACGTCTAACCCATCCCACTATTTTAGAGAATTAAAAAATTATGGCACCTGTAACACCCATTAAAAGCACGTCAAAACCCCTCGCTGAATCCCCCGCAGAAGCGATCATGGCGAGCCCTCCCACAAAGGACATGCGGGCATTTTATTTCAATAAAACAACTAAATGCATGGGATATACCCCCAACAAAACCAATAAAGTGACGCTAACCGCTCATGAAGGCCATTCTCACACGCGTGTCAGCACTGTTTCAGAACCCCGACTCATTGTCACTGGCAACACCTTGTTCAGCTCTCCATCCAAAAAAGTTAATTTTGGCCTGCAATCGCTGGTGTTGTTTGCGCAATTAACCGATTTAAAAAACCGTTCCAACACCGACTACGCGGTAAAAAAACAAAATGGTTGTTTGAGTCCGAGCCATTTGGTGGCTGCGCGACGCAAAATAGCAGAATGTATTGCTCAATTAGAGAATTGTCTTAAATTAAAGGCCGATAGCCCCGCATTTTTATCAGAAATTAATCTAAACATTCGTCACGGCAAATTCTTTAACCCATATGGTTTAAGAACCATTTACAGCGGCAACGACTTTGATCTGACCCTTGCGGACAATCCTTCTATCTATCAGGCCCCAATCGCTGGCGTCGGCAGCTCGGTCGTAAAACCAGCTCCAGGAGCATCAGCTCTTGCTGTGGGAACGATGTTTTTACCGCGCGCCGTATTAGTATCTAAAAAGCGCAAATTTAATGCCGATGTAACAGGTGATAACGCAGTAACCGATACCTCTGCAGAGCGAAACAATGAACCTATTGCCAAAAGCGCAACGGGTTCCTTCATGAATTAAATTTACAAATCCACAAATATGAAATAAAATAGAACATAATGTATTTAAAAAAGTGTTTAAGTCAGGTTTTCTGATCAACGAACACAGGACATAGCCATGACTGACTCCGAAAACGCTTTTTTTAAGAAAAAAAAACAGCAGGGCGTGCCTGTAAAAACCAGTAAACCCGCCAAACTCACCCCCCAACAAGCGATAGAAGTTGACATCTTAAATAGCCTGTCGTTTAGCACCCTCAATGATGACGCTCAAGACATTATTTATCAATACGTCCGCGGCTCAGAAAGACCAAGCTTTAGCAACGAAATGTTGTTTAGAAATCGCCAATCCATGGCCAGAGCGTTGGCGTCTCGGAGCGATTGGTTAGCCACGGTCAATCCCGCCACGTTTCATTTTATGAGTGATGCGAAAAAAACGGCGTTGGCTCAAGAATTGTATTTTGTTTTTTATTTATTGTCGGCCCAATACCAACTGGATACCACAGAAGATCGCCCGCATGCCATGCAAGAGCGCGCTAAACAATTAGAAGCCTGCGCTGAATTACTCAGCCAATTGCGTTTGTCGGACAAACGTAGCGTAGAAGCCAACCAAGACCTAGAACTCCTACGCTCGATCAACGACTCTGAAAAACCCGTTAAGTATTTGGGGCTCACTTTAGCCGCCCCAGTGTTGGTGGAGATCACCGAAGCATTCATTAGCACCGGTAATGTGCGTGAAAAAATGAATGAAATCAATGGTCGACGTCTTTATTGGGTGTGGGGCCGTTCCTTTGTGTGTTGTGTTTTGGATCTTTTTTCCTCCGATTTTGCGAATAAACCACAAGCCGAAAGTGCCTTGGCCGCTCAAGGCATCGTGATGGGTTACATGAGTTGGGTGTTGTATTATGCTCGCGCTGGCATGAATTGGGGGTTGTTGTTAAAACACACCATCAAAGGCCCATGGATGAATGATGCCGAACATGATATGGACATTAGCTCCATGGAACGTTTTTTAACCCAATGGGATCAACGCAAATTTACACTGTTAAACGATACCATTTGGGCCACTTGCAACCTGGCTTGCTTTTATTGGTTGATTGGCAGCGGCATGATGGGGTGGTGGGGCAATGTGTTTACAGCAGCATTGCTGTTGATGGATGCTTGCATTGCCGTTTGGCAATTGTGGGAACAAGAAACACGTCATGCGGTGGATATAAATTGTTATGAAGACGAAATTGATAAGCTGACCCAAAACATTGCCGATCTTGAAGACGCCGATGAGGAAACCCTTGACCGTCTCTTGCGCACCGCTGATCCCGAAGCCGAAGATGGCGTGCACTTGAATGAAAAACAACGGCAAGCCTTCAAAGAACAACAAGTTGCGGTATTGGAGGAGCAACTGATTCTTTTGACCGCCGCCAGAGACAAGTGCGAATTGGACTGGCAATTCAAACGGCAAGGGCTGTTGTACGACTTGGCTTATGCGGTGGGATTGCTGGTGGCATTTGCGGCGTTATGTTGTTTTTTTGTTCTACCTGGAGCAATGGTTCCTGCCACTGGATTAGCCATTGCCGTCGGAGGCGCGGCATTGTGTTTCGTGTTCAATGCCATTTACTCTGGATTCACCGGCTATATTGAAGTTCAAAAGTCCCAGCACGCTGAATCATTAGCCAGCCAAACCGAATCCGATTACATTGGGCTTTTTTTGAAAACAATCGACAAGGATGAACAGCGCAGATTATACCTTGAAATCATGCACTTACGTGATACGGTTGACTATCAACAGCAACTTACGGCGTATAATCAATTGTTGGTGCTGCATGGCATGTTGATTGAAGCTATTATGCCCGCCTTGGTGTTTAGTGCCTTGGTTTTTTTGCCTTTGGGTATAGGTCCTGCTGTCATATGAGCAACCATTGCCGCAGCCGTCATGATTCACAAATTTTATATTGCGCCACTCAAACCCGAAGAACCCGATTTACCTGATTTTAATCCACAAAAATTCCAAGACTTTGTCGATGAAACAAACCGTGCACCGCACTCATCACCTGCCCTCCACCCCTCAAAATCAGGTATTTTTTCACCATTGAACCGCTCGCGCTCCAATTCCAGCATCAACAGCCTTGATGACGCGGAGACGGGGGAAAAAACAGCGTTGCTCGGCCACCAGACAAAGCCCGTGTAACAACAACTGTTCGGTGTGAAAAAAATCTGCAGCAAACTCAAACAAAAAAGTGTATAATTGACCTTTTTATTGCCTAGTAAATACCATTATGAACCTAGAAAAACAGTATGATGTAATTGTTGTCGGCGGTGGCCATGCCGGAACAGAAGCGGCACTGGCCGCAGCCCGTCTGGGAGCAGACACCTTGTTGCTGACCCACAACATGGATATGTTGGGGCAAATGTCGTGCAATCCAGCGATTGGTGGCATTGGTAAAGGTCATTTAGTCCGTGAGATTGATGCTTTGGATGGTTGCATGGCAAAAGCCGCGGATCTTGCCGGCATCCACTTCCGCATTCTTAATGCCTCCAAAGGTCCCGCGGTCCGTGCGACGCGTGCGCAAGCGGATCGCATCCTTTATCGGCGAGCGGTGCGTCAACAATTGCAAGCACAAGCCAACCTCACGTTGTTTCAACAAGCGGTTGATGACGTGTTGGTGGAAGGTGAGCGTGTCACAGGCGTAGTGACCCAGATGGGCTTAACCTTGCGAGCGCGAGCAGTGGTTCTAACCGTGGGCACTTTTCTAGGTGGCAAGATTCATGTCGGCATGAACCAATACGGAGGCGGGCGCGCCGGCGATCCCCCTGCCATTGCTTTAGCAGAACGTTTACGTGAACTTGCGTTGCCGGTTGGTCGCTTAAAAACAGGCACACCACCGCGCATTGATGGCAGAACACTGGATTACAGTCAAATGAGCATTCAACCCGGCGATACACCTTTGCCGGTGTTTTCTTTCCTAGGCAATACCAACCAACACCCCCAACAAGTGGCGTGCCATATCACCTCCACCACTGAAAAAACGCATGACATTATTCGTCAAAATCTGCACCAATCCCCCATGTATGCAGGAGTCATTGAAGGTATTGGACCACGCTATTGCCCGTCCATCGAAGATAAAGTGGTGCGTTTTGCCGACAAACTGTCCCACCAAATTTTTGTGGAACCGGAAGGGCTTACCACCGACGAAATTTACCCCAATGGCATTTCAACCAGCTTGCCATTTGACGTGCAAGTGCAATTTGTACGTACCCTCAAAGGTTTTGAAAATGCCCACATTACTCGGCCAGGCTATGCCATTGAATACGATTATTTTGATCCACGCGGCTTGACGTCGTTCTTACAAACCAAGGCATTTTCCAATTTATTTTTTGCCGGTCAAATCAATGGCACCACGGGGTATGAAGAAGCTGCTGCCCAAGGATTGATCGCCGGCATGAATGCCGGTTTGTTGGTCAAAGAGCGCACGCTTTGGAGCCCACGCCGTGACGAATCCTACATGGGCGTGTTGATTGATGATCTGATCACGCGCGGCACCCAGGAACCGTATCGTATGTTCACGTCCAGAGCAGAATACCGCTTGTTGCTGCGCGAAGACAATGCTGATATCCGTCTGACAGCGAAGGGCCATGCGCTGGGACTGGTTGGTGAACAACGTTGGCAAGCGTTTTGCGAAAAACGTGACACCATTGACACCACCAAACAAGCATTGCAAACCACTTGGGTACGTGTTGCCCATAATTTGGCCCTTGCTGACGTGCTGGAGACCCCGTTAACGCATGATTGCCGGGCGATGGATTTGCTCAAACGTCCTGAAATCAAATACCAACATTTGCAAGCAGTGCCTGAATTAAACTTACCGATTTTAGACGAAACAGTTGCTGAACAAGTGGAAATTCAAAATAAATACGCGGGTTACATTGAACGTCAACAACTGGATGTGGAACGATTGCAGAAACACGAAAACACCTTATTGCCCGCCACGTTTGATTATACGGCGGTCTCGGGTTTGTCCACCGAGGTGGTGCAAAAATTAATGCAAATCCGCCCCACCTCCCTTGCACAAGCAGGCCGTATTTCAGGCGTCACACCGGCGGCTCTCTCGCTATTGTTGGTGCAACTTAAAAAACAACGGTTATTGGCATGAGTGATTCCGAGTTCATTAAAGACAGATTGGTTGCTGGCATAAAATCTCTGGAGCTGGACATGGATGTGGACAAGCTTTTTGGTTATTTGTCCCTTTTACATAAATGGAATCAAGCCTATAATCTTACCGCCGTGCGCGATATGGAAAGCATGGTGGCTCGCCACGTTTTGGACAGTTTAGCCATCACCGGCTGGATAAAAGCCACCGATGTGCTTGATGTCGGTACCGGGCCTGGCTTACCGGGTATTCCACTTGCTTTGGCCCGACCCGACCTAAACATTGTCTTATTGGACAGCAATGGCAAAAAAATACGTTTTTTACGGGAAGTAAAACGGGTATTATCATTAAATAATATTGACATTGTTCAAACACGCGTTGAAGATTATCATCGCGAAGACGGTTTTGATACCATCGTCAGCCGAGCTTTCAGTGAGCTACAAACCATGATGGATTGGACAAAACATCTCATTGCAAAACAAGGCATATGGGTGGCCATGAAAGGTCGCCACCCAGACGCAGAGTTGGCATCCATTCAACAACACTACCGCGTAGAAACATATGCAGTGACAGGTGTTGAAGGAGAGCGTTGCTGCATCATTATCGACAATAAGGGATAACCATTTTATGGCAAAAATTATCGCCATTGCGAATCAAAAAGGCGGTGTTGGTAAAACCACAACGGCTATCAATTTAGCAGCATCTTTAGCCGCGAGTCAGCAGCAAGTCCTGTTGGTGGATTTGGATCCGCAAGGCAATGCCACCATGGGATGTGGTGTTGATAAAAATGAATTGGTGCATTCTTGCAATGACGTTTTGCTGCACGATTGTTTGGCCAAGCAAGCGTGTTTAACAACGTTTGCTGGTTTTGATTTAATTCCTGCCAATGGCGATCTGACCGTTGCCGAAGTGAATTTAATGGAACGCAATCACCGTGAAACATTTTTATTTAAAGCCCTGCAACCGCTGCAAAGCGATTATAATTTTATTTTAATTGATTGCCCTCCCACCTTAAACACATTGACTCTCAATGCCCTAGTGGCCGCAGACTCGGTGCTCATTCCAATGCAATGTGAATATTATGCGTTGGAAGGATTGGCTGCTTTATTGTCAACCATTCAACAAGTTCAAGCTGCCATAAATCCTCGGTTGACGTTAGAAGGGGTTTTAAGAACCATGTACGATGCACGTAATCGTTTATGTTCGGATGTGTCTAAGCAGTTACTGGCACATTTTGAAAACAAAGTGTATCGCGCCGTTATCCCTCGTACCGTGCGATTGGCCGAAGCACCCAGCCATGGTATGCCGGTATTGCAATACGATAGAACATCGGCAGGTGCCTCTGCCTATTTGGTTTTGGCATCTGAATTACTGAGCAAACAAACAGCGGTGACCGTATGAGTACAAAACGTGGCGGCCTGGGCCGAAATTTATCGGCATTATTGGGGCAAGCAGAGCGTGCTGTTGAACGGCAAAGCGGGGATACCACAAGGATGACGCTATTGCCTGTGCATGACTTGCAACCAGGGCAATACCAACCACGTCGGGATTTTGATGAAAATGCACTGGCAGAACTTGCTGAATCCATTAAAAAACAAGGCTTGCTGCAACCCCTTATTGTACGAAAATTATTAACGGGCCGCTATGAAATTATTGCAGGCGAACGCCGGTGGCGAGCCTGTCAATTGGCCGATCTATCAGAAATAGCGGTTATCGTTCGTCAAGTGGATGATGAAACAGCCATGGCAATGGCGTTGGTGGAAAATTTACAACGCGAAGATCTGAATGCCATGGATCAGGCGCGTGCTATGCAGCGCTTAACCGAAGAATTCAGTTTGACCCACCAGCAAATCGCGGAATTGCTGGGTAAATCGAGAACAGCGGTGAGCAACTATTTGCGCTTATTGAATTTAAACGCGGATGTAAGTCGAATGTTGGAGCATGGTGATTTAGAAATGGGACACGCGCGTTGTTTAATCATGCTGGATCACGAACAACAAACCCAGATAGCACACGTGATCATTGCTAAAAATTTATCGGTACGCGAAACAGAAGCCATGGTCACGCGCCTTAAAAATAAAAAACCATCCATGGCAACACAGACAGAAGAAATGCCGTTGTTTCAAGAACAATTGCAAACGCTTGCACAACAGCTGCAAACCAAAATAAACCTGAAGCAAGGGAAAGCGGGACAAGGATCATTGGTTATTCACTACAACAACCCCCAAAATCTGGAAAAAATGATCAATCTTCTCTTGGTTTAGGGGCAGACCATGTCACAAGAAATCGGTTATGCTGCTGAAGATCAAGCGCGCCGCTATCTCATTGCACAGGGTTTGATCTGGCTCAAAAGCAATTACCGTTGTCGACTCGGCGAAATTGATTTAATCATGCGCGATGATCATTATTTGGTTTTCATTGAGGTACGGGCCCGTCACAGCAATCAGTATGGGGGGCCGTTGGCAAGCATTACCCGCAACAAACAACAGAAATTGATTAAAACGGCTTATTTTTATTTACAGGCATTTCATGGGGTTGACACGCCACCCTGCCGCTTTGACGTGATTGCGATGGAAGGCTCCAAGTCGGCCATCACTTGGATAAAAAATGCGTTTGAACTTTGGTGAACACCATGACCCAGCTTGAAGAGCGTGTGAAACATCTTTTCGAAATTAACATTGAAGCAAAAATAGTCGCAGCTGATGCGATGGCACCCATTATTGCCGAAGCCAGCCAACGATTAGTCAATTGCTTGTTGAACGATGGTAAAATTTTGTTGTGCGGCAATGGTGCTTCTGCGGCCAATTGTTTTCATTTTTCCGCAGCCATGCTCAACCATTTTGAAGTGGAACGCCCGCCGCTGCCCGTTATTGTGCTCAGTGCCGATCTTGCCGCACTCACCTCTGTTGCCAATGAAGGCCATTATGAGCAAGTGTTTGCTCGTCAAATTCAAGCGCTGGGGCAAGAACAAGATGTGTTGATGATTTTATCCACCACCGGTAATTCGAACAGTGTATTAAATGCGGTGAATGCCGCCAAAGATCGCGGCATGGATACCATTGCATTGAGTGGACGCGATGGTGGGGTGTTGGCCAATCATTTAGGCCCAGAAGACATTGAATTGCGAGTCGCAGGCGATTCCGCTGCACGTATTCGGGAAATGCATTTGTTTATTTTGCATTGCTTTTGCGATTTGATTGATCAATCGTTGTTTGGGCAAATGCTGGGGTAGTCATGGCATTTAAAACCATCATCATTGCATTATTGGTTTCGTTTTTAACCGGCTGTGTCGCAGCTGTGGTCGCCGGCGCCGCAGGAGGATTGGCTGTTTACGATCGCCGAACGGTCACCATGCTTGAGAAAGACACCCGTATATTTCATGTGGTGCATACGGACATTGTCACGGATCGGCGTTTTCGCAACACCCGCATTGTTGTGAGTAGTTTTAATGAAGTGGTTTTATTGGTAGGGCAAGCGCCGGTCGCGTCGCTGCGTGAAGTTGCAGAAAAAATTGCGAAAAACACGCGGTATGTGCAGCGTGTTTACAATCAAATCACCGTGGGTCACCCTATCTCGTTGGTGCAACAAAGCAAAGATACGCTCATAACAGGCCAAGTGCGCAGCAAAATGCTCACTCAAAAAGGCCTGGCATCTGGTTCGATACGTATCATCACCGAAAATGCCACCGTCTATTTAATGGGGATAGTCACACCCGCACAAGCCAATTTAGCGGCCAATGTGGCAAGGCATGTCGAGGGGGTAAAAAAAGTCGTTAAAGTCTTTCAATATGTACATTAACATGCATTACTGTTATTGATGTTGCATGAACATCCATTTGCGAGGACGTGTTATCATGAAACGCTGGCAGATTTTTACAATCGCATGCATTAGCATGTTTCTGACAGGTTGCATTTCCAATGTGTGGACAGGGGTAAATTTAGCGTACGACAGGCACAATATTTATAAAAAAGTGAGTGATTTTAAATTGTCCGCCAATGTCAATCGGATCATTTACCACAATAAACGTTTGCAACAAGATGATTGCTCGATAGACACTGCCGTTTTTAATGGTGATGTATTGCTGGTAGGCTACGTCCCCAGCCGGATTCTGCGTGACGAAGCGACTCAAAAAATAGCTGCATTGCCGGGGGTGAGGCGTTTGTTCAATCAAATCGATGTGACCCGCTTACCCGAGGATACGCCGCTCGAAGACAGTGTCATTACAGCCACCATTCGCAGTCAAATATTCTCAGACTCAAGCATTGATCCCCACTCCTTTAAGGTAGTAACCTCAGGTCAAATTGTGTATTTAATGGGTGATGTCATTCCCGAGCAAGCCAATCATGTGATTCGATTCGCGAGAACGAGTTATGGAGTGAAACGAGTGGTTAAATTATTTAAATATTATAATTTAAGCGATAAGCCCCAATAAAAAGGCCTGAACACGTTCAGGCCTTGGATTACATTCACAACCAGGAAGTGGTAAACCTGATGTGGATATTCATACTGTATCAGTGGAATGTAACTTTAGCCAATTGTTTACGGCATATTATTTAATTTTTTTTTTATAACGCGTACCAGCCACAAGAGACTGTATTACCTATCAACATTATGTTAAAATATTAACTATAAACTGATTTTTTGGGGAGTGATAGACGTGACCAAAAAGAAACAGCAAGAAGAAGAAGAACGCATTGCCCATCAGCAAAAGAAAAATGCCGCGGCTAGGGCTTATAAACCGTCCCTAAAACCCGTTGAGTGGGAAACAATCCTCAGCGATTACGAACGGCTGTTCAAACGCAAGCCAGAACCTGACGGTACCGTCATTTTCGATACCCAAGAAGAAGCCACTACTTTTTTTAGCCAGCAAGCCTCGAAGTCACGTGAGTTTCTCGTCACCTGCCTGTCTCCTGAGAAGCAAGAGCTCAACGCGCATTATTTTTCTTGTGGCAATGGCAAATTGTACAAAGGCTCGTTTGAAGAAATTAAACAACAGTTGGAAATCGCATTGGCAAACAATGAGAGTACACCCGTTCGCAATGGTTTAAAAACCATTGAAAATCAAATCTACCGTAAAAAAATGTCCGATTTTAGAAAAGCACAACATCCGCCAGAGGTGGATCATGCAGCCAAGCCCACTCGCAGGTAAATTTGCTTGCATTATTTAAACCATGCATGCTAAATTTGTGCGCAAAATCAAACAAGAGCAGCCATTGTGCGTCATTTTTTGGAATTGCGTAAACGCATGTTGTATGTGCTATCCTTATTTATACTGGTGTTTGTTGTTTTTTTTAATGTTGCGCCCCAATTGTTTCATTATTACATCCAACCATTGCTCAAAGCATTACCTCCGCAAAGTGGATTAATTGCAACGGATGTAAGCTCTCCCCTCTTTATTCCCATTAAACTGGCAGCGGATTTAGCCA
Source organism: uncultured Legionellaceae bacterium (assembly GCA_964525945.1). Taxonomy (GTDB): domain Bacteria; phylum Pseudomonadota; class Gammaproteobacteria; order Legionellales; family Legionellaceae; genus CAZGKX01. The sequence continues at coordinate 34,185 of CAZGKX010000006.1, read as the reverse complement.
TGTTATGCACAACCCCCGTTGCTTTATGGCATGCCTGGAAATTTGCAGCCCCGGGCCTGTATTTGCAAGAGCGGCGGTATTTAAGCGTTATCTTGTGGATGAGCAGTTGTTTATTCTTATTGGGGGTGGTGTTTTGTTTTTATTTGATCTTGCCTTGTTTGTTTCATTTTTTTGCAAAAGCTACACCCTTTGGCGTCAAATTCATGCCTGATATGGGTTCAGCTGCTGATTTTATCACCAGAATGTTGTTGATCTTTGGCGTGGGCTTTCAAATTCCGTTGCTGTCGTTGATTTTAATTAAAGTCAACATCATCAGCATAACCACTTTAAAAAATGCCAGACCTTATTTTATCGTAGCAGCATTTACGATGGGGATGCTTTTGACCCCACCCGATGTGCTTTCTCAGATTTTAGTGGCTGTACCGCTGTGTGCCATGTATGAATCTGGTATTTTTTTAGCAAGAATTTTAATTAAAAAATCCAATGGCTAACGTCTTTTAAATAATAAGCTACACTGTAATTACCCTTTCAGTCTTGGCTATTTTTTATGGGCGAAAATCAGCAAGAATTGAGCCATCATTACCAGCACATTCGACAGAAAACGGTAGAGATTTGCAAGCCACTTGAAACAGAAGATTACGTGGTACAAGGTTCCATCGATGCCAGCCCTGTCAAATGGCATTTGGCACACACCACTTGGTTTTTTGAAACCTTTATTTTAATTCCGCATGCGCCGGGCTATCGTGCATTTGACCCGTTATTTCAAGCTTTGTTTAACTCATACTACCAGTCATTGGGCCAACCCTACCCCCGAGACAGAAGAGGCGTGCTGTCACGCCCCACCGTTAAAACAGTTTATGCATATCGTGATCAAGTGGATCATGCCATGCAAGAGTTCTTGACCATGTGCTCCACAACAATACCCAGCACCGTACAAACCTTATTAACCGTTGGTTTGCAACATGAACAACAACACCAAGAGCTCATATTAATGAGCATTAAATTTAATTTTTTTCTGAACGTGGACAAACCGAGTTATCAACCGAGAGCAAACCCACGTTGTGATACAGCAACACCCGTCGAATCGTTTATCGACATTGATCAAACCACAGCCATCATCGGCCATGAAGGCCATGATTTTTGTTATGACAATGAACAACCTGCCCATGCTAGCCTACTTCTCCCCTTTTCGATGGCCAACCGCTTGGTCACCAATCAAGAATACCAAGCATTCATTGACGATGGCGGTTATCAAAACCCTAACCTATGGCTCGCCGATGGCTGGGATTACATCCAACAACACCGCTGGCAGGCACCTTTGTACTGGCAAAAAATAGACAACCAATGGTATGAATTCACCCTGTATGGGCAACATCCTCTCCAACCCAATGCACCAGTTGCTCATACCAGTTTTTATGAGGCGGATGCTTATGCTCGCTGGCGCGGCAAACGCTTACCCACCGAAATGGAATGGGAGTATTTTGTAAAACAAGCGCGTTTAAATCCGCATGAGGGTCATTATTTAGAGCAACATTTGTTTCATCCTCAACCCGCCCCACATGCGACAGCTCAGCCGCAGCAATTTTTTGGTGATGCATGGGAATGGACCATGAGCCCTTATACACCGTATCCAGGGTTCAAGCCTTACCGTGGTGTTTTAAGCGAATACAATGGCAAATTCATGTGCAACCAAATGGTGTTGCGTGGTGGCTGTTGTGTCACACCCAGCACGCATATGAGAGCTTCGTATCGGAATTTTTACCTGGCACATAACCGTGAACAATTCAGTGGGATTCGTCTGGCGAATGATCAAAAGGAATAATAGAAATGACTAAGATAGAGCATATAAAATGCAACGAAAATTACAATATGATGGATGATCTAAAAAAAGATGTCATCGATGGTTTTTCAAAACCCATCAAATCGCTGCCTTCCAAATATTTTTATGATGATTTTGGCAGTGAATTGTTCAATCAAATAACCGCTCACCCCGATTATTATCTGACCGGTTGTGAATTGGAAATTCTGAACACGGCTAAATTTAAATTGGCAAAACGATTGGGCAAAGAACGGTTTAATCTGGTGGAATTAGGACCGGGTGAGGGCATTAAAACCGAAGTATTGATTGATCATTTTTTACAAGAACAAATGAATTTCACCTATATCCCGATTGATATTTCAGCGCAATATTTAAACAAAATAGTGACGAAATTGGATAAACATCAGCCAGCCATTCATTTATTACCCATTCACGCCGATTATTTTGACGGGCTGGAATGGCTTAATTTAGAGTCGACTATATCTAACATTGTTTTATTTTTAGGTTCAAGCATTGGTAACTTTTCCATCAGCGAAGCCAAGGATTTTTTGTGCCATCTGAAAGAAAATGTGCATGAAAATGATTATGTATTGATTGGTTTTGATTTACGGAAAGACATTGATTTGCTCATGAGTGCTTACAATGATTCCGATGGAATCACCCGCAATTTTAACCTGAATTTATTGCACCGCTTGAACAATACCTTGGGTGCAAATTTTGATGTCAATAAATTCAAACATTACGCCACGTATAATGTCAGCAATGCAGCGATGGAAAGTTATTTGGTCGCCCGCGAAGCGCAATGGGTGTCCATTCCTGCCATCCAACGTTCTTACCATTTTGATCCGATGGATGCCATACATAATGAATGCTCTTATAAATATTCGCTTGCTCAAATTGAAGAGTTCGCACAATTGGCAGGGTTTAAAATCATAGAGCATTTTTTTGATTCTAAACATTATTTTGTGGATAGTTTATGGCAAGCCATTTAGTGCGGGAGATGCTTTAATGCGCCATAAAATCCCGTACAACCATAACCACCAGCAACTGTTTAATGATCTTCATTACAGCATTAATTTAATGTGGATCAATAACACCAACGATAGCAGCAATGACTATATTTGCCTGGACATAGATTATGTGCTCAATCAGTTAAAAAAATGGTATGTAGCAAATCCCGAGGCGCAGATCAATTTTTGGTACGATAGCCAATGCACCCATCCCGCCGCAATTGATAACACCAAACAATTGTTAACGGAAACGTCGACCCATCCTAAGCAATGCATTGCTTTGCTAGATATTCAGGACATACCTTTTGTCCAAGAAAACGCTGCTCTTTTCTCATCCACCATTCCTGTTTATGCCCGTATTGATTTCTTGAAATTAATCATCTGCACGCATTTACTGGCAACAACAAACATGACGTCGGTGGTCTATGCGGATTTGAGTATAGGTGATAAAACAGATACCGCGCTGACTAAACAGCAGCTTTACAGCCCACCAGCACTCCACCATCTTGATGAATTTGGTATGCTACTGGGTTACGACGGCAGCAAAGTGGAGAATCAATTTCTTCAAATGCTCAAATCGACCCAATTACTGGAAGCCATGAAGCACGCCATTAATTGCTGTTTATTGCAGATGACCAATGCCTTAAATCGCGCATTCGCCGAAAAAAACAGCTCTTATATTGAACATTTATATGATGTGCCATTAACAGCAACCATGACGTATGTGTATGTTTATTTTTTAACACTCAAGAAAGAACAAGTGATCAGAATTCGTGCCGACGTCGCCGAAGAAGCAGGCAATCCCAACCAGTGGGTTGTCTACCAACCAGAACGGCATGGCTACATCATGTTTGGTGATACACCTAAAACCGATGATCTAGGCAGTTTTTACACTGACAAAATAACGGGCTCCGTCATTCCATTAAACCGTCTGGTACAACTACCCTGGATAAAACCATTTGATATCGTTGATTTTGACACGTTAACAGAAAACATTGAACATTTAGGCGACGCCGTACGTTACGATCTGAACCCAGGTCATATGGGAAAATCCCATACTTATGTCGATGCTGTACCTGCGCCACCTCCCGGCAAAGAAAAATTCTCACCTATTTATTGGCTGCTTGAAGGCGAAGAACCAACGAGGCATTTAAGTTATAGATAATGGTACGTTTACGAGAGGAGATGTTCAATCTTGTCAGTACTAGGCTAATCTTTCGCCAATACCTCGCTGTCTAGACCACGATCATAAAAATATTTAGGAGCCTTTAGCCCTTTAAATAATCTTCAGAATATCCTTATATCCTTGGAAGAGATATACAGAGCTCATAACTTGGCATTCGAGGGAAATAACTTTTGTGATAAACCACAAGAAATCCCGTGTAAAAATTTTTGAAATCTCGGAATTTTGACATCTGAAATACCACTAAAATCGTCATGACTTCACTTACGGCTATGCCATCTGCAGAGCCACGTCTTCCTTTCAACGGGCCTGTTAACAAATAATGCTCCGAATATTGATCCAGCTCTTTACAAAAATCATCGATCTGACAGAAAATACTTACTAGCTGGCGAATGTCCGTCTCCCAAAATCCTTTCGACGGGAAAATTTGTGATACTAAACCAAGCTGGCTATTTTTTTCAATTCAATAATTATATAACCCCCTGATTTTAATTATTAAATCTCATAACTGGGTTATGGTATGCTAATTTTTTGCTTCAGTAGATAGGTTTACGCAAGTGAAATATAAAAACATATGCATTATAGAAATGGGAGGCACCATTTCTTCCTATTCAAAAGAACCAACCGCTGAATTTTATAACGGCCCCACTGAAACAATAGAGACACTCATCAAAGAAATTAAATTTCAGAAAATTAAAATTTCTATGGAAAAATTTTCTACGAAAATAAGCCACGAATTAACATTAGATGACCTTCTTCATTTGGCAAAAAAAATCCAAGGTGTTGTCGATTTAAATCAATTTGATGGCATTGTAATTACTATTGGAACCAATGCATTAGAAGATGTGGCTTATTTTATTGGTCTTGTTGTAAGGACAACAAATCCTATTGTTTTCACGGGAGCCCATTTTCCACAGAATAGTCTTCTCTTCGATGGGACAAAAAATTTATACAATGCAATAAAAATTGCTGCCACAAATGAAGCTAAAAAATTAGGTGTATTGGTGACATTTAATGATTATGTTGTAACAGCACGCGATGCAACGAAAATGAATGCCGGATTATTGGATAATTTTTCTTACGACGGCAATGGTATTGTTGGTCATGTTATTGGCGGAAATTTTATCCTAAAAATGATTCCTAATTATAAACACACTTACAAAAGTGAATTTTCAGTTGAAAATTTAACACATTTACCTCATATTCCTATTATTTTTGGCTCTTTAACCATGGATGATTTTTTTATTAGAACCGCAATTTCACAAAATGTTAAAGGAATAGTGAGCGCAGGGTTTGGCAAAGGGTACCAACCTCAAGCAATAACCAATACCCTTAAAAAAGCGGTTGATACTGGAATTTTTGTTGTAAGGACTTCACGCACAGGCCTAGGGCACACAAGTGATGATTTGTCGTACGATAATAAATATGGGTTTATTGTATCCAAAGGACTTACCCCACATAAATCCAGCTTGTTGCTTTCGGTGGCCTTGACGAATCTAAACAGTACTGCTGCGTTAAAAAGAATTTTTGGGGAATATTGATTGGGAGCCATGGGACAAATAAAGGGCCTAAAGGCAGTTACAATTTTGTCTTTCGTAAAAAAATTTAGCTCATTTTTGTATCGCTACAAAATTGAAAGAGCTAAATACAGATACTGCATTATTGACGTAGTATCTAAGCTCAATTCGGAAAATACCATCCTTTTGCACGTCTTAGTGCAGGGAATAAAAAAAGAAGTTTTATTTTTTCAACCTGAAGAAATTGTATATGACGATGAGCTACTGTCTGGTTTCTCCCCTTTCGATATTCGAGCAATTATGTTTTTATCTTTTCAGAAATATATTACTAAGGAACCCCATTCCCTTTTGTATATTGAAAAACAAAGCATAGATAATGATAAAACAATTTTTTTCATTAAACATTTTGAAGATACCAAATCTTATTCAATTTCAGCAAAAAACTTATATCAAAATTATGAACTACTCATAAAGTTGTCAAAAAAAGATATGATAAATGTAATATCAACCGCGGTTCAAGAACAGACATTTTTTGATGTAAAGAGCATGGAGTCATTATGATTGAGGGAGACAGAATTATTTACATGGGGAACGTACTAAATGTTGGCTTCAAGTTCATGAGACTTTTCTCTTTAATCTATATAGCATTTTTAATGGCTGCAACCACGATTTTGCACTTAAATATCACATCGAAGGGATTACACGGCATTCTTTAATTATCAAAGAAAACCCTCCCCATTTTATTCGAGAATTTAAATCGCAAAATACTCTTCTCCCTCAAACATTTATTTTTCAAAAAAAAGAGCCCAAACAATATGAAATAAGAGTAACCTATTTTGGTAATTATATTGTGGCAACCAAATTACACCCTAACCTTGCTCTAAATGGCAAAGTGGACTGGCGGTGTATTGGTAAGGAACAATTTTTAGTTGAACCATGGGAATTACCCACCGAAGTTAAATTTAAAATACATTGTTTGATGCGCAATTTAGGTCTTGTATTTGGATCAATTGATTTTATTGTTACAGCCAACAATGAATATGTGTTTTTAGAAGTAAATGAACAAGGACAATTTTTATGGATCGAAGAATTAAACCCCTCTATCAAAATGCTAGATATTTTTATTAAATTTTTACTTAGTAAAACGATTGATTATACCTGGTGGAATCCATCAAATCCTTCGCACGAGATAATAAAATACCTCGATGGCGTAACAACTCCCAGCATTTACAGTCACTAGTTAGGCAACTTCCCTAAAGTTTTTTTATCGTTTTCCCACAATTCATTTAAGCACAAATTTTCAACAAGCTCCGATCTACCCCTCTCCCGCGCTAGTAATTTGAGCCGTATGATGATGCTTTGCGCGGGAGAGGGAACTTCACGGATGGTCCTTGACGATGAGATATGATGTCGTTTAGAAAAATTTCTTCCAAAACCTAAAGGACGACTCGGTTGTTTATGGAGGCATGCATCCTGTGGTAATACTGCGACAGTAAATCCTCACAATCCTCAATTGAGTAACAATAACTTTTCAAGCATGCCTAGCGCTAATTGAACTGATTTTTTCTGTAAAAACCAGAGATTGGACTATAATTTACAGTGCAAGCAGTATTGATGCATCAGCACCGTTCACATCACAACGAACGATGTTATCCAGCACTGATTTAATGGACATAATTTTTTAGGAGCCGGGTGAGATGAAAACTAAGTTCAGTAAACAACGGGGCTTTACCTTGATTGAATTGATCATGGTCATTGTGATCTTGGGCATTTTAGCTGCCGTTGCTATTCCTCGATTCATTGACTTACAAGGCAACACTCAACAGGCAGCCGTTGACGGGGTGGCAGGTTCATTAGGTACGGCTAGTTCCATCAATTACGCGGGTTGTTCAGCTGTGGGTAATGTAGTTACAGCAGGAAAATGCATACAAGTCGCTAAATGCTCAGATGTCGCGCCTGCAATCACACCTGCTATTACCTTGGGTACGCCAGGTGCCGCGATAGCAGACACATACAACCTTGCCGTAGATACCGCTTCTGCAACAAATGGTCTTGAAGCAACCTGTACATTACAAATCAGTAAAAATGGCACCACCTACACAAAAACTTATGTTGTAACAGGAGCCGGCAACTAACCGTCATCGCGCCATCTAACGACTCAAACAGAGCCGCGACCTTATAAGGAAGCGGTAATTTTAAAGAGGCCAATAGTACCGCCTACATCCTCGATAAAAATCCATTGCAAATTATCCGCCGGGGCTTAAAGTTGAATTGTGCGAGGGACAAAACTTTCGGTAGGCATTAAAAAAACGCCGTGGATGAGCGGTGCACCCCTCACCGAAGTGAGAAGCAGACAACTCATCTATTTTGCAAAGCGGCCACGTTCACGGACTACCGGACCACCTGGAGAACGATCAACACTCAAGAGGAAACCCCCAGAGGATGCTCGAACCCTTATGAAGCCTCTAAAAAGACACCTCATAACAAAAACCTTAACTCTTACTTTAATTGTACAACATATACACTAATTGTCAAATTATATGGGCAATTATTTTACATACGGTGATGAATAAACATTCGTGCTACCACTTACAGGTACCGCGGCTACCACTGGGACATTTGAATGTGAATGAAAATTAAAAGGCGTGACCACCGATGCCCTAGGCAACTCTTGTGGCGCACTCGGTCTTGTAATATAGGTCGGGTTTGTGGCTGAAGACAATCCTTGCTCAAGATCCACCGACACCTGCAAACCCGGGTTATCGTTTTGCAAACGTTCTAAATACGTACCCAGAGCATAAAGGGCTAAACCCAGCAATACCACCCCAGCAGCACCACTCCATCCAAAAATAAGGCCAAACGCAACCGCAGAATAACCGTAGTTAAAAGCAAGCCCAATTGCAATACCCGTCAGAATAGGAGAAGCAGCCAGCATAACCCCCGCATCATGGTGCATGGGTCTGTTTCTTGACATCATGGTGCCCAATAAGAAACCGGTCACAAATTGGTTGTCATTATTATTACGGTTTCGGCGCTCTCCTTCTTTCATGATGGCAATAAAAATCATAACGTCACAAATAACCGTGCCCGCTACCGCCATCAGAAATAACCCTCCCATGCCGGTAATGGTAATAACTTCACCCACTTTTTTAATGGTAACGCCACTTTGTGTGATAGAAAAATCGCTCATGTGTGATCTCCAAAATTAACAACTGATCACCATTTGACACTAATTGAGCAAAATTACAACTATTTGGACCTGTATCCATCAAAAAAATGATTTGATTGCACAGAGAAGGAGGGCAGCAAGGCCAGCAGTGACAGGGATAGTAAGCAACCATGACATAAAAATTAACCGTAGCATGGGCCAGTGCGTGCCGGTTAAACCACGAATTAAACCAACGCCAGCAATTGACCCCGTGACAATTTGGGTGGTGGAAACAGGAACCCCGCATTCGGTTGCAGCAAAAATAATCGCCGCAGCCCCAGATTCCGCCGTGCAACCTCGCAAGGTGTTCAACGAGGTAATTTTGGTGCCCATGGTACGTACAATTCGCCAACCACCAGCCAACGTGCCAAGACTAATGACTGCTTGGCAGGAAATAACCACCCACCATGGCACATAAAAAGGTCCGGTCAACCAGGAGCCTGAAAACAACAAAACAGCAATGATACCCATGGTTTTTTGAGCATCATTCCCGCCATGCGTCAAACTGAGCAAGGCCGAAGAAACCAATTGCCCTCCGGCAAACACTTTATTGATTGTCTTTTCATCCTTGTTCATTAATAAATGCGTCAACCCATACGTCAACAACGAACTCACGATCATACCTGCAATCGGTGCCAAAAAAATACCCAGCAGCACTTTTAAAAAACCCGCATATTGCAACGTTGCAAAGCCACCGGTGGCAATCGCAGCACCCGCCAATCCTCCAATTAAAGCATGTGAAGAGCTGGAGGGAATACCAAAATACCACGTCAGCAAACTCCAAAATATCGCACTGATCAGCGCAGTAAAAATCAACACTTCGTTAATCACATGCGCTACAATCAGCCCACTGCCAATGGTTTTTGCCACCATAAGACTGAAAAAAATAAACGCAATAAAATTAAAAAAAGCAGCCCACAGCACGGCTTGGCGTGGTGTTAAAACACCCGTGGTCACGATGGTAGCAATGGAATTGGCGGCATCATGAAAACCGTTGATAAAATCAAAAACATAGGCAATACCAATAACACAAACAATAAAAAATGGACCATGTTCCATGATGTGTACCTATAGGTAGTAACTACATCCTGTCATCAATTTCGATGCGCCTGCCATGCATTGTTTCATGAAAAAAGGCAACTCTATTGCACCCGCTTTAATCGCAACGTCAGCGTGATGTTCTTCATCCGCTTGCATTTGAGCCAGTATAGTTTTAGTTTTTATGTCTTGCACGGGCAAGCGCTGCAAATGTTTTTGCAAATGAGCCGTCACCTGTCGCTCTGTTTCAGCAACAAACCCCAAACTCCATTTATCACCGGCCAACCCTGCCAATGCACCCAGCGTAAATGAGGCGCCGTACCAAAAAATATTGAGCACGCTTGGTTTGCTGTTTAATTCTCGCAAGCGCTCTTCACACCAGGCTAAATGATCAATTTCTTCGTCTGCAGCATTCAACATTTGTTGCTTAACGTGGTCCAATTGTGCCGTAGCCGCCTGGCCTTGATACAACGCTTGGGCACAAACTTCACCGGTATGATTGACACGCATCAAGCCCGCCACATGGCGTTGTTCCTTATGATTTAAGGGTTGCTCTGAGTGGTGCTCTGCAGGATTGGGGCGTTTACTCATACGTTTTCCCGGCACCAAAACAGTGCGAAGTGCGGCGTCAAAGTCGCAAATTAACAATTCAAATGGATTTAAATAGCGCATAATTCATGGGCATAGCAAGGGTATTTATATAGTAGCTTGATTGTTCCAAATAAAGAAGCCGCAATCTATCTTGTTTTAAACACAGAGTGCTTAAAAAAAGTTGATTTATGCGCTTTCGCAATAAATACTTTTTTGAAGTCTTGCAATATCACCATAAGCCGATATTATTTAATTCTTTCTACTGTTGATTCGTACATGCAAATAGAACAAATATATGACAAAGTGGCTCGCACTTATAATCAAAACAAAAGCGGTGAGGTTTTGAACAAGGCGAAACGAGTGGCTGTTAATATGGCGATACAACAACGCCAGGAATACAAGTCTATGTTAGCATTGGGCATGGGTGATGGCACTGATTTACTGCCTTATCAACAAGCCTGTCCCAATGCTGAGTTGCATGGTTTGGACATTTCTGAAAACATGTTAAAAAAAGCGAAATTACTGTTTGATTGCACCACCTACTACGGCGATATCGCCCACGCATCCACGCTCATTAAGAAACATGATTTTGATTTAATTATCGCTCACTTTGTCACAGCCTATGTCCCCTTGCCGCAAATACTCCATGAAAGTAAGAAATTAATTGCCCAATCAGGCATTATTTCCATTGTGACCAATACCATGTCGTCTTTTCCATTGGCGCAAACGTTTCTCTCCAAACTTGAAAAATCATCCAATCCCTTCAACAAATTGGTGGCAAATCACGTTAAAAAAGCCATGAAAACGGTGTACGTGCCGCAAAATTTAAATGATTTGCAAGCCACACTCACCGACAATGGCTTTCGACTGGTGGCCATCAAAGAAGAAGAAATTAAAATAAAATTAATGAATGAAAAAGAAATTTATGACTTTTTTATCAATGGCGGGTGGTTTGTGAGCGGCTTGGTGCACCCGTTGTTACCACATGCCGTATTACGTTCCGTCAGCAATCAATTAATTTATAAACTGTTTCCTACGCCGTATGAAGACAGCATGAAAATTTCAATTGCCATCGCAGAGCTCGCCTAAGGGTGGCATTGAAGAGGGGCTCTCCCAATATAAATTCTTATGCATAAGAAGGTTTGTAGGAATATCAAAAATGCCAAGGTATCGGAGATAACTTGCCAAGAATTTTCTCAATTTATTTTGTTAAAGTCCTTAACAGTCCCTTAAGCTTTTTTTGCTAAAATTTAATTCAATTAATTACTGCAAAAAATATTATGCCAATGCATCTCGATGAATATATTCGTACAAAACTATCCGCCACATCTCTAACAGCCGATGAATGCACTGCTCGAATGGCAAAACTTGAGTTGTTGTTTGATAAATTGCATCACTTTCCACCCAGCAATTTAGACACAGTGTCGTCCATTCATTTTTCGGAGGTTTATCGGCAAAAAATTGCGCATGAACACGACCTAATAAAAATCATGCTTTGTATAGTGGAAAAAATTTTTTATCCCATTTCGCTCACACGAGACAGCATTGAGTCCTGTGCTACTTTTTGGGGGTGCGATAACCTTCCAACCGATATTGCACAGAGCCAGCGGTTGTTTATGGTCCAAAACGCCGCGGTATTTGCCTACACGGGGCTTGGCAACTGTGGTAAACGAGCATCTTATTCTGGCATTGAATTGTATGACATTTTAAAAGACACCCACGTGCAAATACAGCTGCTCTCATACCCTGAAATCGATCAGTTTGTTCTTAAAATTGGTAACAAACAAGAGGGTTGGAAAATTTATGATCCATTAACAAATCCTCTGTTTTTATTTGATGAAAACGAATACAATCAAGAAGTTAAATCCATCTTTAAAAAAGTAACCCTTCCAAAAACGCCCGTTAACTTTACCGTTGATTCAAAAGCAATTGCTTTATTTGACTTTCAGCTCAGAAAAATTACACGCTTTGTCTGTGAAGAGCAGCAAAAAACATCCATAGATGGCTTAAAAAAGGATAGAAATTACCGTACATCTCTTATTGGGGGAGGCATTTGTGACCCGACTTTTGAAAAAACTGAACGTGCTTATGATGACGTGTGTTACTTATTGGGCTGGGACAACCCAAAATCAACAATAAACCACGGACTCACTTAATTGCAAAATAGGTATTTCTTCTATTTTTTTGACAAAACGCCAACGGCAATCCAAAATATATCCATACTGGTTAAAATACGTAAACATCCATGAAAAAATGGTTATGTGGTCTTGGGCTAGGGCTTGCTTTAACGGGATCAAGTTACGCGTTCACTATCGATGAACTGCCTAACACCCTGTATTTAACCCAACATTGGGTGAGCTACACCACCAGCTTTGATATTAAAAGTAAAACCTCAAAATTGGGTTCATTGTATCGGCGCATCGTTAGCTTATTATTAACGTATGATTTTTATGATAACTCCAATCAAATGGTGACCACGGCTACGGCGCGTTTTTTTTCTTTAGGGGCGCATTTTGATGTGTACGATAATAAAAAAGTCTTATTAGGAACGGTTGAAGAAAACATCATTACGTTTTATCCAAGTTTCTCGCTTTACTCACCTGCTTCA
>CAZGKX010000006.1:2167-21201 GCA_964525945.1 uncultured Legionellaceae bacterium | reverse complement strand
TAAAATTAGCGCATGCAGCAATGAATTTTTGGGGGACCACTTTTACCATTTACGATGGCAATAGTTATAACATCATCGCTGTCATGTCCAGGCCCTATTTTAGACTAAAAAATGATTGGACCATTGAAATTAAAAATAAAAATCGGATGAAGGCCCAAAACATTGATCCCAATTTATTTTTAACGGTTCTAGCCTTCCAAGGCGATCTTGAATATTGGGAAGATCAAAACAACAACCGGGCCATGAAAACCGCCAACAACCCATCGGCCACGGCAGCCGACGAGCAAGCCTCCCCTGAGTTGCAAGATAAAATAGCGACCTTCATGACAGAGCAGCATTTAGATAGCGTTGAACTCATGGATCAAAACAAACTTGAACAACTGGCGACTCAATTGGAAACAGATTATCAAAATAAAAACAATACTATGGCCGTCAACCAAGAAACCATAGTCAACGAAGGCTCCCAAGAAAAGATCAATGGCTTTGTCAATTATTGCCTGGATTTGGTGCAATCCCAGCAAACGGCCCCCTCTGAGAAAAAAGCCATATTGTACCTGTTGCAACAACGTCTTGGTTTAAATCAAAGCGCAGTGGAGGACTAACTCTACCATGTTTAAATACACATTTTTAACGCTGTTTTTGTTCATTAACCCGTTATTTGCCAACGCCTTTACTGTACAAAGCAGCGCCTTTGATAACGAAACGACGATTCCCACTACCTTTACCTGCCACGGTAAAAACATCTCACCACCATTGCATTGGAGCAAAGCTCCTGCTGGGACGCAATCTTTTGTATTGATCATGGAGGACCCAGATGGGGTTAAGGGCCATTGGGTGCATTGGCTTTTGTTCAATATTCCCGCGCATTTGAATCAATTTTCAACAGCCATGCCATTGCCCAAAGAAGCTCTGAGCGGCAATAACAGTTGGAATAAAAAAGGCTACAGCGGCCCATGCCCACCCACAGGTACACATCGCTATTTTTTTAAATTGTATGCCCTTGACACGCGCCTAACGGTCAACTCCAGTGTCAGTAAAAATGATATTTTAAACGCGATGACTGGCCATGTATTAGCCACCACGGCATTAATTGGCGTCTATTCAGCTCCAAAATAACAAAAAATCCCTGCTCTCACGCTCAGCCCTGCGCTCCACACATTATGCCGGATATCATGCCTAGTCTTGTATTTTAAATTGACAAATAGGTTGAGCCTTGGCCCAACAATTAAGCCAGTTAGACTTGTTTTTAGGTTATACCTTGGACACAAGCAGTATCGCCCACACCTTTATGGTATTGTTATTCTGAATGGTATCGCTTTGTGCTGCGGGCTCTCTTTGTTTAAACGCATAAAATTGACCATTTGACTTATTGTTACTCACCAACAACCGTTCATTCATTTTAAATGGAGATAAAATCATGAAACCTGTTTTACCTGTTTTGCTTTGCGCTGTGTTAAGTTGTGGAACAATGCCGGCATTTTCGGCAGAAACCACCATGGCATCGGCACCCACCGCCAAAACCGTTGCATATTCTAAACAAAATCAAATCACTGATCGACAAATCATTGCCGATATCATGGTGATTGATAGAAATGAAATGCATGCAGCAGCTTTGGTTTTGAAGAGAAACGTTGATCCTGCCGTTAAAAATTACGCGATGTTCCTAAAGACACACCACACCAAAAATTTTCATCAAATTCAAAAATTGTCCAAATCTTTGCAGTTAAAACCATTGGGTTCTCAACTGTCTAAATCCATGGCGAAACAAGGAAAAAAAGATGCGATGGGCTTTAAAAAGCTAAGCGACCAAAATTTGGACAACACCTATATCCAAGCCATGATTAAAGGCCATACTGACGTGCTTCATTTAGTGGACAACGATTTTTTAAAGAAGGTGACCAATCCTGAATTAAAGCAGTTTTTAGTTGCTTTTCGAGGAGCAGTGAATGTGCATTTAGAAAAAGCGAAAGCTGTTGAGAGTAAGTTATCGCATTAAATTTCCAGTGACATCGCGTAGGGTGGGCAAAGCGTAGTGTGCCCACCTTGTCGAGAAAGGAAATTAATTCAGTTGACGGATGCGCTGCGTTTCGATAGCCAGGCGGGTAAAGTAATCGTAAGACATGTAAAAATTACCGCCATCACCCACGTCATTTCCCCACGAATTCCGTAAGGTTAAAAGCCCTTTGTGGCTACGGCCCCGGCCATCTACAGCAACGGCTTCATCGTCGTAACCCGTGATGATCATTTCATGACCCGCATGCGATCCATGCATATTGATGACCGTTTCAATCAACGGCGTTATCACCCAAGTGTCATTCGCCACAGCATGTTGCCCAACTGCACCAGCAACCCCCTGCTCGGGAAGAAAAATCAACACCCCAAACGTGAGTCGATCACCTTCGTTCAATGATTTTTTAACCGCCATCAAAAGTTGTTTTTTATCAAAGCTGGCCGTGGTGGCTTGAAAGATATCCATTAAGGGTGACCATGAAACCAAATGATCAAAATCAGACATGTCGCGAATATAATTGGTGTATTCTTGTATACTCATTTCAGCGTCAGGAACAATACCATCGCTAGGATACGCCGTTAAACCACCACAAAACCCTGCGCGTTCAACATCTTTAGGAACGACGCCAAAGGTTTCCATTTGCTGTAAAGTATAAGCACCAAACGAGCCGTCCCATCCGCTGATTGCTCGACCTTTGGAGGCATTTTCCAAGTAGGTGCCAAATTCAAGCTGGCAAAGTTGGCTAATGTAATCGCCTTTATTCATAGCAGCATCCACCGCTGCCGTTGCTGCGAAGGTCACACAGGTACCATAAGGACCTTGGTCCAGGACGGGAACTTCATTCATCCCCAATTGCAAGTGCTTGGGAAAGGGTGAAGTTGGACTTGCCTTTGTTGCATTGGAAAAAGCGAGTGGTTGAGTGCTCAAAGATTGCCACGCCTTGTCCGATAATTCGATGTTGAGCAAACGAATTGTTTTCGCTGCAGGGGAGTGAGTGCCGGCTTGCAATCGATGACTTGTGTCTTTTTTAATGGTAAAAGATTGCGTTCCTTTCAATTGCAACGCGGCGTGAGCGGAACACCATTGATAATTAAAACCAAAGAGAACAGCGATGGTCAAGCGGAAAAAATTTTTCATGTCTACATCCGTGGTATATAAGAAGGCAGGCATTGTAACAATTTAAAACTTACGAATCAAATTAATTCCCTATAGTCTATTTTATCAGCAAATCGATGGTATTGCGGGGGCATCACTCCGACAAAAGCAATATATTTTTAGCCACCATAGTTTCAATAAAGGCGAGAGCGTCAATGCGGCAAGTGGATTCGGCAACGTCATATTCCTTCAGCAAGCTGTGGCAAATTTCATGCAATGAATAAGAATTAAATTCCAATAAAGACCAAATTTTAGTGCCGGTAGGGTTCACACTGTAAAATTGATCATCATCCGGCCCCATTAATACCAGATCGTTATCCATGTGCGTAAAAGCAACTTTGGGGTTTCTTGCGATTTTTTTATTGAGCACTAGCTGTTTCATGGTTCTCCTTAAACCTGGCAAGATGTTTGTTTATATCCATTTCAATTAATTCAACCAATTCGTCCAATCTAAATCCAACTTGTGGGCGATGAATATGAACCAACGTCGTATTGCATGCAATATTTACACAGTGCTGGAGGTGATTTTTTTGTTTGCCCAAACCCTTCAAATACATCCGACGGTAGGTATGGTGGTGCAAAGCGGGTAATTTATGCATACCCTCTTGCTTGGTAAATTGGAACTCATCTTTTTGATGACTGTTTAAGACATATATAAACTTGAGGGGCAATGGTTTTTTATAAAAACTATTTGCCAAAGGCTGCGAAAACTTGTCCATGCCCGGCCTTATTTTTTTAAGCTGCTTGGTTTCAATACGCAAACATGTGGCTGCATCCGACCATAATTTAATGTGGGGAAAACTCGGTAAAACAAATCCATGTTGATTGATCGCACAAATATCATCGGCCAAAATAGGGTAATTTCGATTGAAGAAAGCGCCACAGAGTGTTGATTTTCCAGCCCCTGAATTGCCCACAAACGACACCGCAAAATTTCCAAATTTGACCACATTGCCATGCAATAAACATACATCACGTTGCATCAACAACGCCCCCATGCACGACCCTAGAATAAAGAGGCGCAAGCTATCTTCATCCGTACCAGGGCAAGGATCAACAATAATTTCTCGACCGTTGCGGATTAAAAATCGACCGACATTATTGATATTTAACCACAAGGAGTCGCGATTAGCTTGATGAAATAAACTTGTATCGAGAGGCTCATCTAAGCCCTTCAAGGGCACTTCTCCGAAGGCTATAGTAATAGCAGCCGTAGCAGGCAATTCGGGCATGGCCTCCAATTCAGGGAAAACCAAATCGCTGCAAATGGTTAGCATGAATGCGTAATAGTAATGCATTGTCCACGCATTCCTTTTGCTGGATGGATAAAATTATTTTGTTAGCATACAAAAGGATTGCCGGAACGTCCATATAAATGTTGGCGTCCTAGGTGGGCATAAACCATCGAACAAATGCAAATCCGAACCGCAGATCGCCGTAGCTGTCACTTTGATGATAGCGTCATGATTACTAATTATTTTTGGATCAGGCATTGTATCTACTCATACATCACCTTTTCCATGCCAACAAAGTGCTTTCATAGAACATCCCTATTCTAACTGGTCTTTCATTCAGCATAGAACAATAAGACTTATGGTGATTCTAGTGTGTGATCAGACCAGAAAAGCTATAGCAAAAAAGAACAAGGAGGGGAGATAGAGCAGAGCAAGCGCTCTCGTAAAATTTGTTCATATTGGCACAAAGATTCTATTTGCGCATCGGATTCAACGACATTGCAATTGCCCGTAGTGTTCCTTATTTCCTTTATCGCAAATTGCACTTGGTCTTCACAATTTTTTAGGGGTGGTTTGGCACAAAGTTCTCGTAATTTTAGCGCGACCAACACCGTCCCCGTCCGCCCAATGCCTCCGTAACAATGAATAGCGACTTTTTTTTCCAAAGCAGCGGTTCTCACAACTTCGTCATAAACACGATCTAAAATAGTCACTGCTGGCGCGGTATAATCAGGAGTTGTTGCCCCAATGTAGGTTAATCCAAATTCTTGGGCGATCATGAAACATTCCTCAACAACTTCCAATCCAAAAATAACCTCAACCCCCTGCTGTTTTAAAAAAAGCAATGTTTTAATAGGATCTTGGCCCATGTAATTGGGCATCGCCAGTGCTATGACGTTCACATGTCCCGTGAGAAAATCATAAGTTGTTTCTCGATAATTCATGGGCACGTTGGTCATCCTCTAACAACGCCAGAACCAGCAATATTACATTTGTTTTCATCATTGTCGTCGTTGGCGAGTTCTGTGCTTTCTGTAAGCGTTGGTTGCATTGCGCCTCTGTACTGAACCGTTGACTGTTTGGACATTAACTCATTTTTTATTTGTACTTTCAAATGCTGTTCATAACGCACCAGTCCAAGGATATCTTCGGCCGATTCAACAGCATCTTTTCCACTGTCATCCGGCGCAATTCTTTCCTGCCTGATTCGCTCAACAGCTTCTTTTACGAGTGGTGTACAAGCCACGGTTTCTCCTAGCACGGCAACTGTGGTCGTTGTGTCACCCAGTTGATCTAAATATCGAAGATCAAGGGCCGCTCGCTTTTCCATCAATTCCCGCATTTTTAAACTCGCAAAAGCGCTGCCTGTTCGGCCATCACCCGCACCACAATGAACAGCCACCTGTTTTCCTGCTAAAATGTTGGCTTTCACCGCGTCATAAAAAGCATCAAAAGCCTCCACCGGCGCAGGCACATAATCGGTAATAGGAATATAAATATACTGAAGACCGTGGGGCTCTGTTTGCTCAGCAAAATTTATCTCACCTTTTAAGCCAATAAGCACTGTTCTACCTTCTGTTTCAACCACATAACGCATCGCTTTATCGACGAATGTATTGGAATCCGGACGAGCCATTCCTGCCAACACAATATCCCGTCCAAATAAATGAAAACGGTTGAGACGGTAATTTTTAGGTCTTGGTAACTCTTCATGACTTGATAGCATATAGAAAAACCGGTTTAAATAATATTAAGTATAGGTTATACACGAATTTTTATAGATAATTTCATCAGGTCGCACGAAAAAATTGCAAACGATGCCACTGCCCATCACACAACACACCAACCAGGACGTAAATCGCGTAAATTTTTATGAGTAAATTTTTAATTTTAACATTTTTCTTATTGATCAGCTCATTGTGCTCCGCTGCAACAAAATTCAAACTATGGGTGCCTTTTACACTCACAGGCAATTATGGTTTGGTTTTATATAATATTGAACCTCAATTACGCTTAATCTATGCCGACAACCCTTTTCAGCAGTTTTTAAACAACTCAGGGATTGGTTACCAATTATCGCCCCATTGGCAAGCCTGGATAGGCCAAACATTAAGTGCTGATTCGCAAGACGCCGTTCCCGGCAGCGCCGATGAATACCGCATTTGGCAACAAATTGTTGGGACACGCTCGTTGACTCACTCTCGAATTGTTTCTCGAACACGGCTTGAAGAACGCAAATCCTTTAATTTTCCAGACATGGCTTATCGTCTGAGGGAGCGCGTGACATGGAGCACGCCCTTAACGCCGATCTTGGCATTTGTCCTTTATGATGAAGTCTTTATTAATTTAGACACAGCGTCATGGATCATCACCCACGCCTTGGATCAAAATAGAGCTTATATTGGGTTAGAGCAAAAATTATCAACGACCACGTATCTCAGTGCCGGCTATTTAAATCAATTTATTAATTTTGTAACGAATCCTCAATTGGACAGCGTTTTGGTCATTAATATTCGCGTCAATCTAGACACTTGATCGAGACAAAGCGCCAAATTAGGGCTTGAAATATCACGTGGATAACTTCACACTTAATTTCGTTGTTTACAATCGTTCCAAGGAATCATTTTATGAATAAAAAGGATGTGAAAAAAGATGTAAACGCTAAACCCTATCAAACCAAGCAATTGCATGATGAAAAAATGAGCGTGGGCAGTGGTGGTGAATTTCACCAAATCGCGACCGGCGACACTCCAACTCTAACCACTCAGATCGGCACGCCCATTGCCGATGATCAAAACACGCTACGTATCAATGGCAATGGTCCGACATTGCTTGAAGATTTTATTTTTAGGGAAAAAATATTCCATTTTGATCACGAACGCATCCCCGAGCGCGTGGTTCACGCCAGAGGATTTGGTGCCCATGGCTATTTTGAAACCTACGAACCATTGACCGATATTACCAAAGCGGATTTATTTCAAAAAAAAGGACAAAAAACCCCCGCGTTTGTAAGATTCTCTACCGTAGCCGGCAACAAAGGCTCCCCTGATCTGGCACGCGATGTGCGTGGGTTTGCTGTAAAGTTATACACCCAGGAGGGAAATTGGGACATTGTTGGCAACAATATTCCTGTTTTTTTTATCCAAGATCCTCTTAAATTTCCTGATCTTATCCATGCCGCCAAAGACGAGCCAGACAGTGGCTTTCCGCAAGCGCAAACAGCCCACGATAATTTTTGGGATTTTGTGTCGTTGACCCCGGAAAGCATGCATATGATCATGTGGATCATGTCTGATCGCACCATTCCCCGCTCGTTCCGTTTTATGGAGGGCTTTGGCGTGCACACATTTCGGTTGATCAATGCAGCCGGCAAGAGCACCTTTGTGAAATTTCATTGGAAACCTAAATTTGGCATGCAATCGGTAACATGGGATGAAGCCGTTAAAATAAATGGGGCCGATCCTGACTACCATCGCCGCGACTTATGGAACGCCATTAAAGAAGGTGATTTTCCAGAATGGGAATTGGGTCTGCAATTGTTTGATGAACAATTTGCCGCATCCTTTCCTTTTGACGTACTGGATGCCACGAAATTAATTCCAGAAGAGGACGTGCCTATTCGCGTGGTCGGCCGATTGGTGCTGGACCGCTGCGTGGATAATTTTTTTGCGGAAACCGAACAAGTGGCTTTTTGCACTCAAAACATTGTTCCCGGCATTGATTTCAGCAATGACCCCTTGTTGCAGGGCCGTAATTTTTCTTACCTGGATACCCAATTGAAACGCTTGGGCAGCACCAACTTTAACCAATTGCCCATCAATGCACCGAAATGCCCATTTGCTCATTTTCAACAAGATGGACACATGGCCTTTCAAAATCCAACGGGTCGAGTAAATTATAGCCCTAATTCTTGGGGGCAGGGGCCGCATGAAAATCCAACACGGGGGTTTCAATCCTATCCCGAGCAAATTGAGGGCCACAAGTTACGAGCACGTGCCGAAAAATTTGCCGATCATTACAGCCAAGCGCGGCAATTTTACTTAAGCCAACTTCCTCTTGAACAACAGCATATCGCCGCTGCCTTGGTTTTTGAATTAAGCAAAGTCGAGCACGAAAAAATCCGGGTGCGGATGGTGGCACATTTGCTCAACATTGATCAACAATTGGCGAGCAGGGTTGCCAAAAGTTTAGGGATAGCTACTTTGCCTAAGCCTTGCGAACCCGCAAAAGCGATCTTGTCAAACCTTAACGTCTCCGATGCTTTGAGCATGATGAAAAATCCGCCGCAAGGAATAGCTGGTCGACGCTTCGGGATTATTGTGGGCGAAGATGCCAATGCAGGCATCTTGAACGCTTTAACCCAGGCTATTCGTCACGCCAAAGCCACTTATACCGTCATAGCACCTTGTATATCAGGCGTGAAATTAAGTGATGGTACTTTGATGCTTGCTCAAGAACGTCTTGGTGGTGCGCCTTCAGTGCTGTTTGATGCGGTCGCCGTGGTGGTAGCGAACGATGAAGCTGAGTTAATCACTCATCCTAAAATCAAAGAATTTATCACCGATGCCTATTTGCATTGTAAATTCATTGGCTTCACCAAAGCTCTGCAACCGTTGCTCAAAACCATTGCCCCCCAGCAAGATGAAGGTTTGTTTACCTTGGAAGGTAGCCTTGTCGATTTTATAAAAGCATGTTCCAATCTCCGTCTATGGAAACGAGAAGGTTAACCACTCCGTGGCCCGGTGAGACCAGCTCACCGGGTTTCGAAAACCTCAATCTCTCATTCATTAAAGTTCTCACATTAAAATTCTCATTGTTGGGCCAAGGCCCAACCTACCAAAAAATTATTTTTAATTATTTATTTGAAATAACAAACGGTTACAAAAATCATGGAAAAATTTAATTAAAAAGGTCTTTTTAAGTTTGCATTTTTTCAGATTACTACTAAATTTAAAAGGCAGTCATTCATTAACTATAAAGGAGAACAAAATGAACAAGGACAAATGCCCAAGCAACCAACAACCAAAACGTGAAACACGCCCACAACAAGGCAATAAAGACATGCATCATGGTCAAAAACCACAACAACCAAGTGGTCGCCCCAATAAATAATCACAAAAAAATAGCCACGTTGTTGCTCATGTAACGTGGCTATTCACCCCTAAAAACTCCCTTAAAATTTAGTCAAATCACGCAAGGTATTTAGCACATCATCCACATGATTTTTGACCTTAACACCCCGCCAAACATGCCTTATTTTGCCCAATGGGTCAATCAAAAAAGTACTGCGTTCAATACCACGGTATTGTCTACCATACATGGATTTCATTTTCATCACCGTAAATTGCTCGCACAATTTTTCATCGATGTCACTGATTAATTCAAAGGGGAAAAGCTGTTTTTCTTTGAAATTTTGATGGGATTTAATGCTGTCTTTAGACACGCCTAAAACAACCGCATTTAAATTTAAAAAATCGGGGTATTTGTCACGAAAATTTTGGCCTTCTGTGGTACACCCAGGTGTGGCATCTTTTGGGTAAAAATAAAGAACAACCCACTTGCCACGATACGCAGCAAAATCAGTGTGTACATCAGGAGTCGCAGTAAATGAACACGCAGAAACAGTGTCACCTTCTTTCATAAAAAAACCTCATTCTTATAGACCTAACCAGCGGATAAATTGATTCGTAGCACTCAAATTAACCGGGGATTTATTAGCAAAATACACTGTGTAATGCGCCCCTTCAGGCTTCACATTTGTGATGGCACCCATGTTTAAAATTTTCATCTCTGTTCCATAATAACCCCGATCCATTTTGACCACTGGTACGATAAAACAAACCGCATTGAGATCATCCTGTTTTTGCGGATCAATGATGTTATTAAACTCCTGAGCACTTAACGCAATGTATTCGGTTTTATCAATTTGGCGGCGCAACATTCGTTCCAAGGGAGCCTTGTTTTGGAAAATGCGCTCATAGTTATCAGCTGACATGGCAACAATGGGCGTATCATCAATTTTTTTATGCTTGCTCAAATCAGCAAAAAGAACATAATCACGGTTGTCTTCATTCGGAAGCGATTCCGTCACTTCAGAAATAACAGGGTGCACCGCATGCTCGCAGTTTAAAAAACGCGAGGTTGCAAGCCAATTTTCATTGGGGTAATACACCACAAATAATGAACTGTCTTTGATGGTATTGATCAATGGCGTCGTTAAATTATCAGGAATCGCTGGACACCCCCAGCTACGACCAGCGCGGCCATAGCGCTTTATGAAATCTTCTTCCACATACCAACCGCCATGCATCACCACCGAACGGTTTTCTGCATTGTCATTAAAACCCCGTTCCAAGCCGCGTAATTTTAAAGACAAACCATGGCGACCATAATAAACCTTCTCGGTTTTATAAACGCCAATGCTGCTCGATTTGCTGTTGTATTTGTTTGAAAAATAAGTCGACAACAATGCTCCTGAGCGAATGCCATGAGAAACATAGGTATTAAACAACAGTTTCTTTTCAGCAAGATCAAACACCCACAGCCGTTTTTCACTGGAAGGCATTGAATAATCAATCACAACGAGAATATTATTGCTGTCAACATTCTGCTGGCGCGCGCATTGAATCGTGTTGCGAACTTTATCGATAA
Source organism: uncultured Legionellaceae bacterium (assembly GCA_964525945.1). GTDB lineage: Bacteria > Pseudomonadota > Gammaproteobacteria > Legionellales > Legionellaceae > CAZGKX01. The sequence continues at coordinate 10,149 of CAZGKX010000006.1, read as the reverse complement.
CGGCAGGGGATAAGTTTGCCTCGGAATGTAGCATTTGCTCTATTTCATGCAAAGGCTTGAGCGACATGCTCGTCGATAACTGACCGGTGGTTAAAAGGGTATGCAACTCTTTAACTGCAACTTGGCCATTTTGGGTGATGCTGGGGTTTTTAGCAGAAAAATCGACGGAAAACAAAGACAAACAAGCTAACGTAACTGCAACAATGCACAGCAAAGCGATTTTCATGGCATATCCTTATAGCTTCTTTTTGCTTTTATATAAATAATATAGCTTAAAATAACAGAAAGATATGAATTCCAGATAAGCGCATCTATATTTTGAACATTATAATGCTTTGATGGTAGGTTGGGCCTTGGCCAACAATTAAGCCATGCCCATTTCATTACCCATGTTAATGGTTTGAAGCATGAGATGAAGGAGAATGATCCTTTAACCCATCAAGCTCAAGCTCGTCAAGATCCAGTGCGGCGATTTTAGCCGCCAAAACCTTACCCACATCACCTTTTTCAGCCACACCAATGCCTTGCATAAAGACTTCAAATTCTTTTTTGTGGCGCGCGCTAAACCAGCCAGCAAACATTCCTGGATGACTGATTTTTTTATAATATTGTTGCAATCCATCAATCAGTTTCTGTTCATCCGCCTGCAAAAGAACATCACGCAATGCTTCCTTTGCAGGATCATGCACACTGGTAAAATAATTGAAACGTTGTTCCGTTAGCGGTTGCGCGTCAAGATGTTCCTCCACCAATGCAATTAAATTTCCAAGCTTGTCCGAGCGTTCCGGAACCACGGGTCTTTTTAAGGGAGGAGGAACGGGTTTGTTAGGCTTTGTCGCGGTATAAAACCCTGGTCCCTTTCCTGTCACAGACGAGGCCACTTTCGGCGCAAAAGCCACGTTGGCAGAAGACCTGTTTGCGCGCAGACCCAACATTTTACTCAACGAATGGTTGAGGTTTTTTTCTTTCACAATGAAATTAGCCAGTTGCAACGCCTCTTGTTGCATTTGCGGTAAATGGGTTTGGTAATGGTTGCGCATTTGCTCAAACCTACCACTGTCTTGCATACGATAAAATGCCAACAGAGGACTGTTTCTGGATAATTTGGAGCTTGCGTAGCGCAAGAATTCCTGAAAAAATTGCTGTTTCCATTGCACAACCTGGTAACAAACTATTTTTCCCTTCATCAATCCTTCAATCCATGAAGCATCACCGGTTAAGCCAACCCAGGGCTCCGAGTCATTCAATAACGCTTGAATGGTTTGTCGCTCTAAACGCTGCGGGTTAACCAGGCGCACCTCATAAGAGGCCGTTGGCTTGCCCCCAAAAACGGGTAAAGAAACAAAATCACCATCTTGCTTGATATCGTAAGTTGCATTGTTCAATAATTGTTTGTACTTGGGAGGTAAGTCTTTTATTGCTTCCTCATAAATATCTTGCAATTGTTGGCCATCTTTAAAACCCGGGATGACGATATCTATCTTAGATGGACCACCACTGTCCATGGCCAACATGATGCTGTTGGTGATGTAGGATTTTGTTTTTACCACAAACTGTGAAGGAGAAAGTTTTTCTACATCAAAAAAATAACCATAAAATAAACGATGATTGTCTTTGTATTCATCAAGAGTACTGCCTAGACCTACCAAATGTTCCACAAAGTTGTTATCAGCAGGAGCTGCATCGTTCAAATCATTGGCTGAAGTCACTGTGTCATCAATATAAACGCCAGAGCCACCAAATCCTGTTTGGATCAGCTCCACCTTGGGAAGCGAGTAGGTGGTGTTGTTGTTATGGTATAAATCATATTCTGGAACCAATTTTATTGGTTTTTTAAAGTGACTGGTCAGCATTTGATAATCACCCTGCACCATACGGTGATTATTGCCCACTACCGCCATCATGTCACAGCTCGCCAAACGATCGGAAACAGGTTTAGTTGTTAATTGTGACCGAACATCTTGCCAACCATACCAATTGGGCACCACACCCCAATTTGCATCGGAGCGCGTGGTTAATTCCGCGGGTGATAATTCTCGACCTGTCCATTTATCAACCACGCGCGAGCCGTGAACATTCACATTTTGATAATCACTGCTGTCCAAAACAGTTAATCGTACTTGGCCGTTAAAATGGCCAAGTTCCGTGGCTGTAAATGCAGCGAGATCTTTATTAAAACTGGAAATATCACGCTTCACGACCCATTCAAATTCAGCATCAGGCTCCACTGCCCACACGGCTTTCATAAAACTCATGGCCGCCACCAAGTCTCCACCACGCTGATGCATAAAAGAGGTTAAAAGGGCAATTTTACGAGGCATTGTTTTGTCCAAAAAATATTCTATATGGGCATATTATACATCTTTGTCTTTGGCGATGCAATGTTAGTACAATTTGACCATTCTTTACGAGACCACGTATGTTGACGTTAATTAAGCGAGAAGTTTAATGATCTGGTAGAGCAGTACTTAACATATTGCGCTAACGATGCGCAATATTTGTGCTATGCTTTAAATACCATCATTTATAAACTAAACGGCGAAAAAATGTCCGGTATTGCAACGTACCTTGAAGCACGCGCTGTCTGGGATCGTTTGGCTAAAAAATACTCCAATTTAGCCCCAGCCCTTACAGAAGAAAAACGCGCGCACTATCACCAACGCAATTCGGCCCCAATTGCTGCGCAACAAAACACCTCAGCAATGGATGATGGCGATTTAAAACGTGTTCGAATCATTCAACGCCATTGGAAACAATTGCTTAAAAAAGACACTTTAATTTTTGTTAATCCAAACGGTAATCATGATAGCAATTTTAATCACTTGGTTAATAAAAACAAAATCAAGCGCTCATTTAATAAGGATAAACTTCAATTATTAAAAAATGCGATTGATAGCGGTGATTGGAAAGCTGAAATTTTTAATGATGAAACCTTACCTCAGTTAGCAATGTCATTGTATGCTGCTGAAAAAATCACACCACATCAGATTTATTCTATTTTAGAGTATCACCAAACTAAAAATGATTATGCGGTTGAAGAAATTTATCGCATTCTCGATGATGAAAATCAATTTACAAAAGCAGCGCTTTCTTATTTACTTCCTTTATTTAACGACAGAAAAAATGTAAAAAATCCATCCAGTGAAGAGCTCGAATCATTTCGATTACTTGTCTCAGCGCTTCCTCCCTCTGAACGAATTTTTTATGTCACCGGAGTTGGTAAAACCTATTTGAATCCGCACACCATGGGAGAAACCTTAATTAATACAGATGGATTATATGGACGACAAAAGGACGATGTTGCTCATCGAAACCAAAGGCAAGAGCTTATTAAGCAATTTAATGCGCAGATAGAGCACGTGGAGGAGATAATTAAACAAAGCGAGCTGCTTGGCCAGCAGTCGACCATTGAACACGAAACGCTCCTGGAAAAACAAGAGTACTTAATGTATATAAGAGATTGGCGGGCTAATGACAATCAATATGATGAAATTATACACCTTTCCAGTGGTGCTCAAGATGCCATAGGAATTGCACTATTTGGAGAAAATAATTTTGTTCGTCCCATGTCCCGTTTAGGAGGACAGAGCTTAGAGGATATTGAACATGGCGTTCGACACGATGCTCGTTACACAGCAACCCAATATCCAGAAACGAAACCCTATAGAGATGGCCTGCATTCATTTCATAACATAACCCCTTTAGAAGCAAGCGGCCATGATAAGCAACATGCTACTGTTATGTCTACGATTCCTACGCATTTGCGACAAGGATTACTTCGCTTGGTTGATGTAACAAGAGAATACACTAAGTTGAAGTGGTCAAAGGAAATATGGAGTTGGGCTGAAATTGACTATCTATTCGCCTTTCGAAACAATAAGACGCTTGCGGCACCGACCACCATAAAAGAGTCCACCGAATTATTTTGCGACATACTCATTTTCGGTGGAGACGTTAGAAATAAAAATTATGGCACTGAATTAACCCCTGTGGCAGCACTGACCTATTTAGATATGATTAAAAATAAAGGTAAATGGCGGCAGATTGGTATCAATCCCAATGACTTGGTTTCCGGACTTAAAACCCATTTTACCAACATCAGCATTCTTTACCCCTTCATTGCCAATGATGCCCCTAACATACAAATGTTTAAATGTTTATTGTATTCAGAGCTTTTAAAAAACGATGCAAATAAAGAAACATTGCCTAAACGTATTAATCAATACATCTCTCATTTGGATGCAAAGAAAATCGACATAAGCAAAATGCCACGCGAGAACACTATTGTAATGACATACGATGGGCAACTGATTTCACCGGCTATAATAAAAGATTTTCAAGTGCGAGGTGTGCAAGCACAGCAGAGTGGTTCACAATCAAAAAAACAAATTAAATCTGAAAAGTATTCACCTACTTTCTTTGAGGGAGTTAAAATCACTCCAAAGGGTGAAAAAGTGCAAGAAAATGCGCCGTCTGTGGTTAAAAAACGCTGAGAGGTAAAAAACCTAAGCCTAGCGTTTCGGCGTCAATAGATGTTTTCATGCTCCAAGTTCACACAGCCATAATTCAGGTTCTAGGCGTCAACCGTCCAAATTTCCAGACAAATATTGATCACTTATCTTTCAACTCAATCGCTGCGTATTTTGGACCTACTATTCTAACCATCAATGGCGATCGCAAAATTTAGAGGACATTTAGGAAGAAAATCAGATGGTTTTCCTGGAATACAGGTGATGTGGATTGGTCTATAACGCATGAAAGATTTTACTTTAGCTTGGGAAACCTTTCATGCTATGAGCTAGAATGACTTATGTATATAAGAACATGTCCTTACGGGCACGCAGTGGTGAAGACGGCATGTTCTTCTTCGCGCAGTGTTAACACTTCGAAGCCGTTGGATGTGACTAAAATGGTATGTTCCCATTGCGCCGAAAGCTTTCTGTCTTTGGTGACCGCAATGCTCCAACCATCTTTTTCCAGATGTTTCACTTCAGGACGCCCCTGGTTGATCATGGGCTCAATGGTAAATGTCATCCCTTCTTGCAGCACGTCGCCTTTGCCAGGTACGCCATAATGCATGACTTGCGGATCCTCATGCATTTTCAGGCCAATACCATGCCCACAATATTCCCGGACCACTGAATAATTGTTTTTTAAGGCATGGGATTGAATGGCATAGCCAATATCACCCAGCGTGGCATTGGGCTTTACCACGGCTATTCCTCGATAAAGGCATTCTTGGGTTACATCCACCAAGCGTTTGGCAAAAGGAGCGACCTCGCCAATGCAAAACATTTTGCTGCTGTCCCCGTAATAGCCTTCATGAATAACCGTCACATCCACATTCACGATGTCGCCTTTTTTTAAAATTTGTTTATTGGACGGCATGCCATGGCATATCACATTGTTAAGAGAGGTGTTCACGGAATAGGGGTACCCATACTGGCCTTTGCTGCCGGGGATGGCCTTAAGTGTATTGCGAATATAATCTTCGCAAAATTCATCAATTTGCATAGTGGTGATGCCGGGCGCTATGATATCACTGACAGCGGTTAATACCCGTGCCGTCAACTGACCAGCCACTCGCATTTTTTCAATTTGTTCCGGCGATTTTATAGCCATATGAATGCCTAATATAAAATTTACAATTATAACATAGGGTGATCGTTTAAAACGACACCTTTGCCCACAATTACTCTGTGCTTATGATTTTCGAGCCTGTTGATAAAGGTGTGGAGGTTTGCAACGACATACGGACCTTATTTGAAGCGCTTGACCGGTCGGTGGCAATATGGTTCTTTTTTTTGTTTGCCATAATAATTCTGATGGTCGTCTTCCGCCGCCCAAAAAACACTGACCGGTAGACATTGGGTGACCACGTCATACCCATTGGCTTGCAACTCATCAATAAGTTGTTGTGCTTGCTCATGCTGCTGTTGATCATAATAAAAAACAGCGCTTTGGTATTGTTGACCAATGTCTGGGCCTTGGCCGCTGGCTTGCGTGGGATCGTGGATTTCAAAAAAAGCTTTGAGAAGCGCGCGGTAATTCGTTTTTGTTGGATCAAACAGCACTCTTACCGCTTCATAATGGCCGGTATCCCCCTGACAAATTTGCTGGTAAGTTGGATTTTGAACGTCGCCTCCCGTATAACCTACTTCAACCTTTAACACCCCAGGTTGCTGCTGCAAATGGTAATCCACGCCCCAAAAGCAACCACCAGCGACAATGGCTTCTTGGCTATCGGTCACGTGATCCGCTGTGACAAAATCCAGCGCCAGCGAATTTACACAGTAACGGGTGTTTTGAGCGGTGAAGCGTTCGCCATGAAACACATGCCCCAAATGCCCATCACAACGTTGGCAACGAATTTCCAGACGAACACCATCCGCGTCTGGAATTTGCCGCACGGTGTGTGAGATATCTTCATCAAAACTGGGCCAACCACATCCGGCACTGAATTGACTGTGTGCGTTGAACAATGCCAAACCGCAACGTCGGCATAAATAACGGCCTTGCGTGGCGGCGTCATTATAACGGCCAGAGTGTGGGCGCTCTGTTGCTTGATGGCAGATGACCTTGCGGGCCTCTGGCGTCAAGCTGGCTGTTTTGTCTAGAAAATCAGTCATGGTGATTGTTGGTTTCGCGCTGGCAAATTTTATCGGCTAAATAGCCAATTGCACCGGCATAGTAAATGGAATTGTTGTAACGCAAGATCATTTTGTAATTGGGGTAAGCCAAAAACACAGGGCCACCATTGGGCTGCACGATGCTGGCTTGTAAATTTTGATAAGGCAGCGGTTCGCCACTTTCTAAGCGAACGCCCATGGCATTCCACTCACTGACCGGTTTAACAATGGATTTTCCTTCAAGTTTGCTGTCAAAATTGGCCGGCAATTTGACATACATGGCCCATGGTTCTCCCGTCTGCCAGCCATTGATTTTCATGTAGTTGGCGATCGATGCGAACACATCTGGTTTTGAGTCCCAGATATCTTTACGGCCATCGCCGTCATAATCAACGGCATATTTAACCCAACTGGAAGGTAAAAATTGTGGTTGGCCAGAGGCGCCGGCCCATTCCCCTTTAAAACGAGCCATGGTGACGTGGCCATCATTGAGGATATGCAGCGCTAAAAACAATTCTTTGCGGAAAAACGGGGTTCGATTGGAATCATAAGCCAGTGTTGCCAATGATTTGATCACGGGGAAATTGCCCATGTAACTACCGTAACTTGTTTCCATGCCCCAAAACGACATGATAAAACAAGGATCAACGCCATATTTACGACCTATCTCGTCAATCAATACCTGGTTTTTTTTATATTCTTTGCGACCGATAGCGATTCGGTAAGCATCAACTCGAGAATTGCGGTATTTTGTATAGGTTAATCGATGTTCGGGTTGTGAGCGAGCCAAACCTTTGACTTGTCGGCTGGGTTCATGAATATCTGCAAAGGCTGTGTCAAACACTTGTGGCGAGATGCCTTGTTCCAACGCTTCTTTACGAACTTGCGCAACCCATGTGCTCCAATTTTGTTGCTCGGCAAATAGAGTAAACGGCAATAAAAAGCCAATCCAAAGGGATAAAGCAATCGTCCATTTTTTCATGAGGGTTCCTTAAGCATGAGTGCGGTAAATCTTAATTTTTTAGACTAACACGAACTTGGCAATTATTAAATTGCTTTTAATTTTGTCCGTTAATGAATGCAACATATAAAATGATCTTGCCCGGGAAAAACGGACACTTTGCTAAGCCATTTTTTTGCTCTGAAATGATACAGATGATTTATAACCAAGCATCGAATGAATTTAAACTCAAGCGCTTTTGCAATCATCCGATTCATTGGGCGTGACTGATAAATGGAAGCCCAGCGTCTGTAGAATCTCATTTGTGTTTCGTAAATAAGGATTTCCCGTGCTTGAGAGGGTTTTATAAAGACTGTTTCTGCCTTTAGAGGCTTTTTCAGAAAGCTTAGTCA
>CAZGKX010000006.1:0-2157 GCA_964525945.1 uncultured Legionellaceae bacterium | reverse complement strand
AACAACATTACGCAACGCTTCTAAGAAACCATCAATATCACCATCATCAAGTGCAGCATTAAGATACCCTGCGGCCTCAAATGGTTCTTTTAAGGTTTCAATTAAATAATCATGATAATCGATGCTTTTAGCCATGATTTTCTCCCTCTAGATAATCTTTCAAATATTTTTTTGCCAGTTTGATGTCTTTGCTTTGTGTTTTTTTATCTCCCGCACAAAGTAAAAGCACAATCACATCATCTAGCTCGCTATAATAAATACGATAACCTGGACCAAATTTAAATTTTAATTCACTTATTCCATCACCTAGTATTTTATATTCACCCAAATTTCCAATGGCGATCCTAGCTAAGCGAGATTTAATACGATGACGAATCGCCGCATCCAATGATTCAAGCCATGAGATAAATGGACAATCTCCGCTATCCTGTTGATAAACATTTATTGTTTTTCTTTTTATTTCGTTCATAAGTTAATTGTATCTCACAGGATACATGAATGCAATTTTATGTTAACATTGAAAAATCTGCAAAATGACATCGCCTAAAAAAATCTTGATGCTTCTTGTCTATAAGTGCTGATGCTCATTACTCACGCCCCGAACGATTCCTTACGAGCTCGGTTTAGTGGGGTGCCAGCAACCGCCGCCTACGGCTTGGAACAACGCCACAGTGTCCGACAAACGATCGGCTTGTGCTTTGATTAAATTTAATTGGGCTTGGAAATAGATTTGTTCATTGTTTAACATTTTAAACAAACTTGCGTCACCCATCTGATACTGCTCGCCCGTGATGGTATAACTCGTGGATGCCGCTTGAGCCGCATTGCTCGCCAAGCGCAACGCCTGGGCATCCAAATGGATTGAATTTAAGGTATCAGCAACATTTTGAAAAGCATTGATCACCGTTGCTCGATAATTGGCAGCAGCCTGTTGGTATTGCGTTTCCGCCAAACGTTGTTTATGTTTCAAAGCACCCCCATCAAAAATCGGTTGAGCAATCAACCCCGCTAATGCCCAAAATTGCGTGTCCGGTGACAACAACGATGAAAGCGTGGTGGCCGAGGTACCTGCATTGGTTGCAGCGATGGTGATATTGGGCAGTCGATTCGCCACCGCCACGCCAATCAGCGCGTTCGCAGCTTGCATTTGTGCTTCAGCTGCTCGCAAATCAGGACGCTGCTCAAGCAATCGGGACGGCAATGTACGCGGCAAATCCGTCGGCAAGGCCAAACTGCTAAAGCTAAATGTTGGTGTTGAAACATCATCTGGAAAACGCCCAGTCAGTGCATTTAACAAATCACGCTGCAAAGCCAGCTGTTTTTGCAAAGGAATAAGCGCGGCCTCGGATGAAGCCAAAGCCGTTTCTTGCATTGCGATGTCTGCTTTTGCCACATCTCCCAAATCTTGCTCTTGACGAAGAATCGACAATAAACGCGCTTGGCTGGCAATGATTTGCCGCGTGATGGCTATTTGTTCCCGCAACGCGGCTTCCTGTATAGCCGCATTCACCACGTTGGACGCAAGTGTTAAATAGGTCGCTTGCAATTGAAAACGCTGCAAGGCTGCTTGGGCTTTTAATGACTCCAACTGCCGACGGATGCCACCAAAGGCATCGGCCGTGTAAGACACAAAAACTTGGCCCGTGTACAATGCGTAGTTGTAATCGTTTGAAGCCAGCACGCTGGTTAAAATATTGGCGGTTTGTTGTTTGGTGGGTGAAAAAGAAACCCCTACAAAAGGAAAAAGCGACCCTTGTTGCACATAATACGCCTCCAAAGCACTGTGCAATCCAGCTTTCGCAACCCCAACGTTGGGGTTATGTTGAAAGCTCGCCAAAATCAAGTCATTCAATGGTTTTGAATGGAACAATTCCCACCATTGTGCGGGGATATCATTGATCGCATTAAAATGCTGGGTTTGACCAAATTTTACAGCAGCGGTGGCTGTGGTTTTGGGTTGATCCCCGGCAATGAAATGCTTTGGCAAGGGCTGAGCAGGTCGGGTGTAGTTTGGTCCAACCATACAGCTCATCAGCAAACTTGCGGCGGCCAATGCCATTAAAACAGGCCATTTCATCGTTTTATTCTCCAATGAAATATTTTTCCACCGCGCTCACAAAAACGTTCCATGGTAAAATAATACGTAGGAAGAATAAA
>CAZGKX010000005.1:61909-66566 GCA_964525945.1 uncultured Legionellaceae bacterium | reverse complement strand
ACATCTAAAATTGCAACCAATCAAAAAAACCCTTGCTAGCCGCAGAACGAATGCCATTGGCATTTAAGCTGATTATTTTCATGGGGGGCATTTCTCCTGAGGTGGATCCACCAGTCGCGGCTCGGTGTTTTAAATTAGTTTTAATGCCGCATGAGCTATGCGCATCCCTAATTTTTTGGCCAATAACGTTTCATCTTGGCTGATCGGTAAATCATTGTTGATCCCCGACACATGGGTTGCGCCATAGGGCGTGCCGCCGGTTTGCGTGTTGTTTAACGACGCTTCGGTGTAGGGCAAACCCACCATGAGCATGCCATGGTGCAATAAGGGCAACATCATACTGATGAGGGTGCTTTCCTGGCCACCATGCATGGATGCAGTGGACGAAAAAACACAAGCCGGCTTGTCAACCAGATCACCTGCCAACCACAACGATGACGTGCCATCCAGGAAATATTTCATAGGGGCGGCCATATTACCAAAACGTGTCGGGCTGCCTAATGCCAACCCCGCACAATCCCGTAAATCAGCCAAGGTGGCGTAAGGCGCTCCCTCTTCAGGAACAGCGCTCGCCACCGCTTCGCAAGTTGTCGATACTGGCGGTACTGTACGCAAACGCGCTTCAATACCGTGCACATGTTCAATGCCGCGGGCAATCGATTGCGCAAGCTTTGCCACCGAGCCACTTTTGGAATAATACAACACCAACACATAAGGTTTTGTCATTATAATATATACCGGGCTAAATCTTCGTCGGCCACCAGCTTGCCAAGATGTGTCTGCACATACTCTTTATCGACATACACTTCTTCACCCGATTTATCGGTGGCTTCAAATGACACAACTTCCAGCAAACGCTCCATCACTGTGTACAGCCGACGGGCCCCAATGTTTTCCGTACGCTCATTCACTTGCCAAGCAACTTCGGCAATACGTTGGATACCGGATTCAGCAAAACGCAGTGTCAAGCCCTCGGTCGCCATGAGCGCAATGTATTGTTCCGTTAAGGATGCAAAAGGTTCGGTTAAAATGCGAACAAAATCCTCAACGCTTAATGCTTTTAATTCAACACGAATCGGTAAGCGACCTTGCAACTCTGCAATCAAATCGGAAGGCTTCGCCACATGAAAAGCGCCGGATGCGATGAATAAAATATGATCCGTTTTGATCAGGCCATATTTGGTGGTGACTGTTGTACCTTCCACCAACGGCAATAAATCACGCTGTACCCCTTCTCGGGAAACATCACCACCCTGCTCAGCACGCTTCGCCACTTTGTCGATTTCATCAATAAAAACAATGCCATTTTGTTCAACACTCTCGATGGCTTTGAGTTTAATATCATCTTCATTGATAAGCTTGGCCGCTTCTTCTTCGGTTAAGATGCGCATGGCTTTAATAATAGGCATCTTACGTGTTTTGGTGCGGCTGGAACCCACTTGTTGAAACATGGATTGCAATTGATTGGTCATTTCTTCCATACCAGGAGGCGCCATGATTTCAACACCCATGGCCGAGGCCACCACTTCTATTTCGATCTCGTTATCATTCAGCATGCCTTCGCGCAGTTGCTTTCTAAACAATTGACGCGTGGAAGTGTCTTTTTCAGTGCTGGTTAAACTCCCTCTGGCTGGAGGTAGTAGCACATCTAAAATCCGCTCTTCAGCTGCATCCTCAGCCACATGAGAGACTTTTTTCATCGCCAATTCACGCTCTTGCTTGATGGCCATATCTGCTAAATCACGAATGATGGAATCCACGTCTCGGCCAACATAACCAATTTCCGTGAATTTGGTTGCCTCTACTTTAATAAAAGGTGCTTCAGCTAATTTTGCTAAACGACGAGCAATTTCAGTTTTACCCACACCCGTCGGCCCAATCATTAAAATATTTTTAGGCATAATTTCATTACGCAACGAATCGTCGCTAATTTGCATGCGCCGCCAGCGATTGCGAAGAGCAATGGCCACTGCTCGCTTAGCATCAGCTTGGCCAATGATATGTTTATCCAGTTCCGCTACAATTTCACGGGGGGTCATCATCGTTATCAAATTATTCACAGTGGCTATCCAATTCTTCTATGGTTAAATTGTGGTTGGTGTATATGCAAATATCACCTGCGATATTTAAACTTTTTTGCACGATGTCTTTGGCTGACAATTTGGTGTTGTGCAGCAAGGCGCGTGCCGCAGCTTGCGCATAAGGGCCGCCCGAACCAATGGCCATGAGGCCTTCTTCAGGTTCTATCACATCACCATTGCCCGTGATAATGAGCGATGATTTGCTATCAGCGACAGCCAACAACGCTTCCAAGCGTCGTAACATTCTATCGGTACGCCAATCTTTAGCCAATTCCACCGCAGCGCGCACCAAATGGCCTTGGTGCATTTCCAATTTACTTTCAAAACGCTCAAAGAGCGTAAACGCGTCTGCCGTACCACCGGCAAATCCTGCAATCACGCTGTCTTTGTACAAACGTCGAACCTTACGCACATTGCTTTTCATCACCGTGTTGCCTTGGGTCGCTTGGCCATCACCGCCAATCACAACTTTATTGCCACGTCTTACTGAAAGTATGGTGGTACCACGAAATTGTTCCAAAATAGATCCTTTGCTAAAAAATAATATAAAGGTAGATGGGGGTAATAATGCAAAAATCAATGGCAGATTTCATTTTTATCCACCGCGGTCATGAAAAAAATACATTATGCACTACAAGACTGGCAAAGGCCTTTCAACTCAATGGTGCCTTGATTCATTTTAAAACCATGCTGTTTTGAAAGTTTTGCCACTAAAAGATGCATGAATTCGTCATAAATTTCAATGACTTGATGACAAGTGTCGCACACCATCAACACTTCAGAGGGCAATTGTTTGGCCGGTTCACAACACAACGTGTACGATTGAATGGATTCAATTTTATGCACCACAGCTTTTGCCGCAAAAAAATCCAACGCACGGTAAACGGTTGGCGGTGTGGCATTGGGTTTGCTTTTTAACAAATCATTGAGTATTTCATACGCTTTTAAGGGTTTTTGGGCGCACCATAACACATACAATACATCTTTCTTTGTCCTACATCGGCAAATGTATCACGCCGCCCAATGAATTGGCTCTGCACTTGGGGGCCAAACATCAAAACCGGGATATGCTCTCGTGTGTGATCAGAGCCAGGTCGCGTTGGATCACACCCATGATCTGCCGCAATAATGACGCAATCATTTTCTTGCAGCATGCCATATAATTCTGGAATTCTCGCATCAAATTGCTCAAGAGCATGGGCGTAGCCCGCAACATCACGTCGATGGCCGTAGGATGAATCAAAATCTACAAAATTAGTAAACACCAAGCCACCCGGCGCTAACGTTTGCATGGCCTTGAGCGTGGCATCAAACAAGGCCATATTCCCGTCAGCTTTAACCGTTTGCGTGATCCCTTGGTGGGCAAAAATGTCTGCTGTCTTGCCAATTGCCACCACATCACGCCCGGCGTTTTTAAGGCAATCAAGCAATGTTGGTTCGGGAGGCAATGTCGCATAATCCCGCCGATTGCCGGTGCGGCGAAAAGACAAAGCATCTTCACCGACAAAAGGCCGGGCTATTACACGACCCACTTGGTATTTATCCACCAATTCACGCGCAATTTCACACACTTCATATAAACGCTGTAAACCAAAATGCTGTTCGTGGGCTGCTATTTGAAAAACACTGTCCGCCGAGGTATAGACAATGGGACAGCCTGTTCGAAGGTGTTCTTCACCCAATTCTTTGATAATCGTGGTGCCCGATGCGTGTTTGTCCCCTAATACGCCAGGCAATTTTGCCTTTTGGATCAATTCATCGATCAATTCTTTTGGAAAACAAGGCACTGTTTCTGGAAAATACCCCCACGGCGACATAACCGGGACGCCAGCCAATTCCCAATGGCCGCTTGGCGTATCTTTGCCAAGGCTTTGTTCAACAGCGTAGCCGAATAAACCTGTGGGAATGGTGCACGTGGACAAATCAATAAATTTTAAGCCGGAACTGGCAACGGCCGCATGGTACAATCCAAATTTTGCTAAATTTGGGATCGTTAAAGGTCCTGTACGGGCATTGGAGTCAGCCAGATTGTCTCGGCAGGCTTCGAAAATATGCACGAACGTATTGGCCCCTTCATCACCGTATTGATGCGCGTCAAGGCTCGCACCAATACCCAATGAATCCATTAATAACACACAAACCCGACCTGCACTCATTTCAACTATCCTTAATGATTAAACTTATTTCGACAATGCGTCTCTTTAAGTTTAACTATAGCAAACAACGCTAAACACAATCCGATCGGTAAAATAACAGCAGCCGTTTGGTAATCACCAAATGAATAAACAGGAACATTGCCCACCATCCGCATTTCACCATGCCATAATAACAATTCACTGAATAAATTTTGATAGAGAATATACCCGCCTTGCGTAAGAATAGACACCATGCTTAATGCCGTAGCTGTCATGGCCGGTGAACTGCTTTCGGCAACCAACGCATAGCTGATGATTTGAGACGCTGTAAAAAAACCCAATAAGAAAAATAAAACGGCCATTTCATGCAATGAAACCGGTAAATATAAAACACCCAATACCGTCACCAAGGAGGCAATAACCCCTACTTTCATCGGCAAA
>CAZGKX010000005.1:49166-61899 GCA_964525945.1 uncultured Legionellaceae bacterium | reverse complement strand
AAAATACGCAAATTTAATTTATCAGAGCACCACCCCATGACAGGCCCGCCAATGATAGCACCAAGAAATAACATGGAATTGACCATCGCCGCATTTTCTTTGGAAATATTGAGCCGTTGCATTAAATACAACGATCCCATCATGGCACCAAACACTGCCACAGCCATATTCATTAAGCTGGCATACAATGCTGCCCGTATTGTTTGAACATTGAAATAAGCCATTTTAGCGGTGGCCAAAACCCCGAGTTGATGGCGCGCTGTTTCTATTTTTCCTGGCGCATCTTTAATCCAAAGCACCATGGCCACCATCATCAACACACCTAACCAACCGATCATAATTAACGATGTACGCCACCCGAAATGAATCACCAATTTGGTCAAAGGGTATTGCGCTAACATGCCACCGGTCATCGCAATGGTCACCACGATGCCTGTCACAAAAGCCATTTGCTTAGAGGAGAACCAACGGGAAGCAATGCGGACAGGGCCGAGGAAACAAAACGCACTGCCGATGCCTGTCAAAAAACGGCAGAACAACGCCAAGTAAAACGAATGGGCTTGTGCCAAAATAAAGGTGCTGGAAACACAAAGCAGCATGGCCACAACAATGGTTTTTTTCGGAGAAAAACGATCCAGAATCATTCCCGCCACAAAAAGAAACAATACATTGGAAGCATAGTAAATGCTTGATAAATAAGTCATTTTATCTGCTTGGATGCGGAAATCTTGCATGATATTATCGGCAATTGAAGCAAACATATTTCCTTGAATAAACTCATAAAAGAAAAACAATGACGCAACGATGCAGATCACCCACGGCATCAACAATGGTGTTTTTACGGAACCCACTCCTTGGTATTCTTCAACCATTTGCATACAAGCTCCTTCAGCTTAGCTAAATACCGAATCGATCATAATTCGGTAAAATTCCTAGTCATAACGCTTACAATACGTTTCACGCGCCAATATAATAACCACCAATGCCATGAGGATTGAAATCGGAAACATCCACATTGCAAATTGAAAATCAACAGCACTATAGGAGTGATTAACCACCCCCGCATGGTGCTGCATCAACAAACCGAACAACACTTGCCCAACGCCTCCGCCGCCCATGATAATAACAGAAGCAAAACCGGTAGCAGCGCCCGTATTGGCACTGGAATTGCTTTCTGCAATCAGCGGATAACCAACCACCTGCGCGCTGGTAAAAAATCCCAACGCAAAAAAGATAAACCCTAAACTCCATTCAGAAAGCGCACTGGCCATGAACAATGGCAACAGGCATAACAACGTCGCAATCGCGCCTGCGATCATGATGGGTTTACGTCGCCCCAAACTGTCAGACATCCAACCCACCAAAGGGCAGCCAAAGATACTTCCCAAAAACACCAAGCTGATGATATTACTGGCCGTCATTTCATTCAAATGATGCACAATCTTCAAATAACTCGCGCCCCAAAGTGCACAAAGCACCATAATGGGCAAATTCAAACAAGACGTGTAAAAACCTGCCAACCAATTTTGTTTATTTTTAAATGCAGCACTAAAATCTGCCCATATATTGCGTTGGTGCGGATGGCGTACCTCAACCCTGCTGTTATTTTGAACCGTAAAATAGATCCAGAAAAAAATAATAACACCAAAGGCACTGTCAATTAATAAGGCATGCCGCCAGCCAAAATGCTCATTTAAATACACCAAGGGTGTATGCGCCACCATCCCACCAATAAAGGCTAAAGTGACAATGCAGCCGAGTACCAACGCTTGGCGACGCGGCGGAAACCAACGGGAAACAAGCACAACGCAAGATAAAAAACAAAATGCATTGCCAGCGCCTGTCAGGGAATGGAAAAAAGCACCCCATAAAAAAGACTCTGTCAACGCAAAACCCAAGGTGCCCACCACACAAATGAACATGGCCATTAAAATAATGGCGCGCGTCGAGTAGCGATCAAGGATGACACCAGCGGGCAAAAGAAACAGCACATTGGCCCAAATATAAGTGCTGGACATCCAACTTAATTGCGCAGCATTGATATGAAATGCTGCACGCAGCGGTTGGTTGATCACATCAAATAAATTAAGTTGAAAAAACTCATAGAAAAAAAACAGCCCTGCTGAGAGACAAACAAACCAGGGCAGGTACGCCCGATGGAGCAGTGTTTCGCTCTGATTGACAACACATGAGTCAGTCAAGGTAACTCCTTGGCAAGGGATGCAATGTAGGCATGAGTCAATGTTTCGCGCGATTGTATCAAAAAATGCTTCAGATTGGTATGTGATTAACGCGACAAGAGCAATTTATTGACTCTTCTTGCCGCGTTCGCGTTGCAACAAACGACGGGCGCCTTAGTACGCTATAGCAGCCTTAGGCTCAAAGCCATTCGCATCCAAGTCCTCCACAATCACACGACTGATTGTAAGGGGAGCCTGAGATAATTGGAACAGTCTTAATTGTTTGCCTTCAACGTAGCGAACCACATTTTTTGCTGCTAATGCTGCTAATGCAAGGAATCCTGTCGCCAAAACCAATACGATATTGCGCATGATATTATCAACATCCCATTGCGCACTCAATGTCGAAATGACCTGTTTACAACACTGCGCTTTTTGCTTAGAAGATAATGTGTCATTCTCTAAATCCTCTCGCAATTGGAGAAGGGTCGTGGCCATGGTTTTATAGTATTCGGTTGGACTGTGTAAAGCTTGTTGTTGATAATAATAGGCATTGGCCGTAAGCCCCATTTTATAAAATTGCATTCTAACTTCACAATTATCTTGAAATTGAGCACTAAACGCCCGACTCCACATCCGATGATTGTTTACCAAATGGCCATTATATAACGTTGTTGCCTCCTCCATGAGTTGATAGTTCAGTTCATCATCGTTTGCCTCTCGCATGAAGTTTAAAACAGTTATTAATAAATCGCTAGGGGCTGCAGCTGTGTATTTTCTTTGATTCAAATAATAAAATAACACTTGCGATAAAAAACTGACGTGGCACGTCCCATTACCATTCACTTGTTTTCGGCTTTCTGCCAGCATGGCGCGTTTTTCTTCAGATGACAAATGAGTTAAAAAATTTAAACATCCGGCATGCAAGCCACCATCCACAACCAGTATATGAAAATGTGAAGTAATTTGTGAAGTAATTAAGGACGATTTTTGAGCGTTAGAGAAAATATCGCTAGGGAGCAACAGCAATTTGTCCACTGCATATTGAAAACTTGTAAAACGATACCGATAGGGTGAAAATCCTCTATAGAGAACGAGAGGGTTCATAAAAGTATGCAGGACGTCTTGTGCCTGTTGATTTGGTAAATGGTTGAGTAACGCAAAATAGGCATCGATGCCACGGGTGCTGTTTGTTTCAATAAAATAAGCCAGCAAATCGGAAGAATTTGAACGAACTTTCATAAAATCAACAATATTTTGCTCCGTTAAATCATGGCTGTTGTTTCGAATTCGAGTGATAAGTATATGTTCTTTGAAAGGAGTATCTCCATAGGACGCAACATGTCCTATGCTATCGTATGCATCTAATAAGCCCCGCAGTAAATTTTTCATCGTTCAACAATCCTGTTCAAGACGGACAAGAATGTTTATTTTAGCACCTAATAGACAAAAAGTAAATCATATTGCGCAATAAATTTATTTTCGCAGCGGCTCTGAACAAATACAACGAGAGCTCAAATCATGACTCCATGCATTGGCGTTTGAATGCTCGCGCAAATTCCGCCAATTGAGCTCTATTTAACGTTTTTTTGCCGATATTTAGGTAACTTAAAAACAAGTTATTAAAGCAGGTTTGGTATTTTTGAGGAGAGGTTGCATTGTTTGCTTCTTGGGGAAAAGCGTTAAAGTTAATGTACAACAATTGTTCCTGGGATAAATCTTTATGCATGGGACGTTGATAAACAGCCATGGCTTTGCAACAGATAGCACAGTCTTCAAGATCGTCAAATGCTTTTATAGGCAGTGTTGGATCAGCCATCATTAATACATCGTAAGACGTTAGCTTGACACTGTAGATCAAGTCGTCAACACCATTTCCTTGCTTATGAGTGATTCGTTCAATGCCATGGTTGCAGCGATCACCCGCGTTGAGAACCGTTATGTTTAAAGCATCACCTTGGCGTGTCACCACACTCAAGGACGAGAGATCACCGGTACCACCCCCATTGTTGATGGTTTGGATAACAAAAGAATTGTTTTTACGGCTTAAAACGTTGTAGTAGCTGTAACCATGCAAATCAACCGAATCATTGATTTTATAGGTGTAATTATAGCCAACAAACCCTTTGGCAAGCAAAGGCGGGTAACCTGCCAGTTTTTTGCCCTTAACTTGCGCATGTATGCCGCATTTTTTTAAATCAACACGGACATGTGTTGCTGCCAATTCGCCAAAACAAAGGGGGTCTATCGGTTGCCCTTGGTACAACAATTCGGCCGGTACATGCGCAGCGTGCACGAGACCAACGACCCAGCAGGACATCAAAAAAACGCATCTTTTTAACATGCTATCTCCACCAAACGCTTTATTAATTCAGGGCCCTGGTATACGAGCCCAGTATACACTTGCAACAAAGACGCGCCAGCTGCAAATTTTTGGCGAGCAGCATCCGGGTGATCGATGCCACCCGCTCCAATCAATGTCACCGTGTTGCCCACGATGCTTTTCAACACCTGCAAACAGTGCGTGGAACGGCTCAAAAGTGGCGCCCCCCGGAGCCCCACTGCTGCATGACCGTAAGGCTTATCAGCAACCCTATCTCGATCACAGGTGGTATTGGTTGCAACAATACCCTGGATGCCATGTGCAACGATGGTGTCTGCCATTCTTTTTAAGGTTTCTTCCGATTCATCTGGAGAAATTTTGACAACCAAAGGGATATCGCGTTGGTAACGATCCGCTAAATGCAGTTGTTCTTGGCAAAGTTGTTTGATGAGATCGCTAAAATAAGTGTCTTGCTGGAGCTGCCGTAAATCAGGGGTATTGGGTGAAGAGATGTTGATGGTTATGTAAGAAGCAACCGCATAAACTTTTCTCAAACAATGCACATAGTCGTCCACCGCCTTGTCCAACGGGGTGTCTTTATTTTTACCAATGTTAATGCCCAAGACACCCTGATAAGCGGCTTTTTTAATATTGTGCAGCAACGCATCAACCCCCTGGTTATTGAACCCCATGCGATTAATGAGGGCTTGCGCATCGGGTATTCGAAACAACCGTGGTTTAGGGTTACCAGCTTGTGGGCGAGGAGTCACCGTGCCGACTTCAATAAAAGCAAAACCAAGTTTTGCCAATGCCCCGAGGTATTCACCATTTTTATCCAATCCTGCGGCCAATCCAATAGGATGCGGGAAGGTTAACCCCATAGCTGTAACAGGTTTTGAAGGTATTGCAGGAAACAAGGATTTTGGCAAAAAACGCAAGGCCGATAAACTCAGATGATGGGCTGTTTCTTCGTCAAGGGCAAATAACAATGAGCGTATTAAAGGGTACATTTGGCCAACACACTTGAACAATAGTTTGAATGCTAGCCGTTAATGGTGGTGATGTCTAGGATTAAAGGAACCTGGAAAAAGTTAATTTTTCGTTGTCTGCCGCTCGCGGCTCAGTGGAGCCATTCTCATCTTGGTCAAACGCAATGTCATTGACGTCCAATTTGAAAACAGATTGATGGCACTGCGGGGGATGTACCTGATTAACACCCAGCAAAATTTGCCCCCCTAACGCTAATTTATACAGCGCATAGGCCGCGAAGGTGATGGCCACAGCCCCAACAGCAAGGGTGGCGGGAATTGCGGGCAAATAAGGAAATAACAAAGCGACACCCACCGCGGTGACCAACATTAATTTATGCTCCCAAATCACACGCAGCGCAGACAAGACCAGATAACGAGATGGAACCATAAACAACCAATACAAGAGCCCTCGTCCAACCCCATAAACCCAACGGTTACGTGTGTGACGTTGTTGATTTTCTTGTTCAACATCGATCTCAATGAATTGGGTTTCAGCAAAACCCGCGTAGTTTAGAGCATGATCAGCAAAGCCATTTGGCCCCTGTTTATCCGGAGGTGGAATCACATGAAAAACTCGCCATTCTGGCTTCCAATACCCGAAGGCAGAGACAGGGTCATTGCCTTGTTTTTGTATAAAAACGTCAGGTTGTGCAGGGCAATCGTCCCAATTGTCATAAGGATCTGAAAACCATGTCTCCATCAAACCGGGCGGATTGAGGGCATCAACCCGTGATAATTTTTCACCTTGGTCCATGGCCAATAACAACGACAATGATCCGCCCAGGCTCATACCACAAACGTGCGTTTTTTTAGACTGTCGATCCAACCAGTCTGAAATACGTTGCCGACCGCTGCGGTATAACCACGCGCCAGGTGTTTCGTTTTTTACATCACTGCAAACTTGAGTCACAAAACCTTGGCCTGCCGGGTATGTCGTGCCCATAAAGATCAAATGCGGTTCAGCATTGGCATTGTCCATGGGCTCTAATCCATACGCAAAAACACGATCGCTGTCATTCAGGAATAATTTGTCTACACCATGGGTGGGTGTTAACTCGATGGGAACAACACGGTACTCGACCAATTCCCATACCCCATCAATGCACTGAGGAATTTTAAAGGTGTGATGAGGGGCGATATCAGCAAAAGGCAATACACTCAAGCAATTGCTTAAATAAAAGTTCACTTGCTGTTGATGCTCTTCAATCGAACATTTCGTTTTAAGCTCATGGTAAAGATTATAAAACCCTTCTTGAAAAGCGACCCGCATGGCACGCAACAACAATGGATCACGCTGTAAAAAAACAGCTTTAAACGTCCGCCAGGAGATTAAACCCGCCCAATGCGCAGGATCTTGCCAACCCATCATCAACACCCGCAATGCATTTCGAGCAATAAGATAGGGGCGATCGTTGAAAAGGGGCGGGGCTTTTTTAAAAAAAAGTAAGTCCAAACCAGGAACGAGGTCAGCTGCTTCCGACATTTTCAATTCATCCTCAATTAATTGACCTATATAATAACACATTATATTATTTTAAAACAAATTTTGGGGCAAAAATACCTGGCCATTGCCTTTGTTTTTTTTTCATAAAAGCATTCAATAGTCCTAAAAAATGATATAATGCCCGCATTAAAATTTGCCTTGAGGATTTTATGCGGCGCGTGCTTCTCCTGGTTACAACCACCCTGCTTTTTTTTGGGCTTCAAACGCAAGCAGCTGATCTTAAAGAAATTGGTCAAGAATTAAGTGATTCTGTGATCACCACAAAAATCACGACCAAGTTTACAAAAAATAAAAACCTCAACCCCTTAAAAATCTCTGTTTCCACTGAAGATGGCATCGTCTTATTAAGTGGCTATGTGGGTGATAAGCAAGCGTTTGTTGATGCATTACGGTTGGCCAAAGACACCAAAGGAGTTAAAGCCGTTGACACCGAAGATTTGGAAATTAAACACGTCAACACCGCGTTCACCGATGTTTACATTACAGCAAAAATCGAGACCGCTGTCTTAAAAGCCAAAGTCCTCGATGATGAAACCATTCCCTTGGTTGGCATCAATGCCTCCACCATCAATGGTGTAGTGACCTTGACCGGTGTTGTTAAAGCCAGTAAATCGATTGATGCCATTTTAAAGCGAGCGCACAATGTGCGCGGTGTTAAAAAAATCATTTCAAATTTAACGATTGCCAATAAGGACGTTACATGACCTTATTTACACGATTTAAATTTTTTTTATGGTATTTCGGTCATTTCAAAGTTCCCTTAATCGGCCATTTAAAGCCCCACCTCTTAACATTGACGGATAGCACTATTGTCATCAAATTGAAGCTCAATCGTCGCAGTAAAAACCATCTAAACTCCATGTATTTTGGTGCATTAGCAGTCGGTGCCGATATTGCCGGCGGATTGCATGGCTTTTACCATGCGCGACTTGCTCAAACTAAAATTTCTTTGGCATTTAAATCCTTTCAAGCACAGTTCCTAAAACGCCCTGAGTCGGACGTTTATTTTGTTTGCGAGCAAGGAGAGGATATTAAAACCATGCTGATGGATTCTAAAACATCAGGTTTGCGGATCAATAAACCCATTGCGATCACTGCATTTATTCATTACCCCACTCAACCCGAACCCATTGCCCATTTTATCCTGGAACTCTCGTTAAAAAGCCAGGGTAAACCCATCTAATCGTATAACCAACAACCAAAACGCCGACGTTCCGCGCTTTATGCGCGGAATCCAGATCACGACCCTGATTAAAATCGCATGGATCTTGCTCATAAAGCGCAGGACGTAGGCAAAAGTTTACCCGGGTTAAAAAGCCCTAACAATTGACAAAAACTTATTTGCCATTTAACGTGAAGAGGTATTTTGCTTGTAAAGCCCAAAATAGAACACTGCCTGAATTTCCAAATCAACACCATGGGTGGACATCATCGAGAAAAGGGATAGGAATGCAAACCATTTTAGTTACGGACGAACCCAGTAAATGGGAATTTTTAAAGCCTATTACGCCCATTGTTGAAGCGTCTGATTACTTGTCCAATGTCCTTTATCAGCAAGGCAAAGCCCTGCGCATTATTAATCTTTGCAATTCTTATGATTACCAAACGATCGGTTATTATGTGTCATTATTAGCGCAAGCCCGTGATCATAAAGCGGTGCCTTCTGTTTTAAACATTCAAGATGTTATTAACGTCAGCTTGTACCGTCAAATGTCAGAAGACATGGACAAAGAAATTCAGCAAAATCTTCAAGACATCCAAGACAATGAATTCACGATCAGCATTTACTTCGGCCAAAACGTTGAAAAAAAATACAGCACGTTGGCGAAAACGTTGCACAATATTTTCCCATTGCCTTTGATTCAAATTGCATTGGAACGCAAAAAACGCTGGGGGATTAAAAATTTACGTGTTATTTCCATAAGCGATGTCCCCCAAACGCATTACGTATTTTTGCAGCAAGCCGCCCAAAATTATTTAAGCAAAAAACGTTTTCATCAATGGCAAAAAAAGCAAAGGTTCCATAATCTCGCTATTTTAATCGACCATCACGAATCCAATCCTCCTTCCAATAAAAAAGCGTTGGATTTATTCATTGAGATAGGAGAAACCTTAGGAATCAATGTTGATCTGATTGACAAACATGACAGCAAATTTATTGCTGAATACGACGCCTTGTTTATTCGCACCACTACAGCAGTTGATCATTTTACCTATCGCATTGCACGCCGTGCAGTGCAAGAAAATTTAGTGGTGATTGATGATCCACAATCCATTGTAAAATGCACCAACAAAGTGTACTTTGCAGAATTAATGCGTAACCATCAAATATTAACACCATCAACCCTCTTTATTAGTAAATACGATAAAGAGTTGCCCATCATCCAGTACCCATGTGTTTTAAAAAAACCTGATGGTGCACTTTCCCAAGGGGTGATTAAAATAGACGACGTATCTGCGCTCAAACGCTCATTAAAGCAGTTTTTTAAAACATCGGATTTAGTGCTTATCCAACCATTTATCCCCACCGAATTCGATTGGCGTATTGGTATAATTGATAATAAACCGCTTTATGCTTCTCGTTATTACATGGCAAAAGATCATTGGCAGATATACAATTGGAATGCATCCGAGGTTGTGGATGGTACAGAAATAGAAGGCGCAGATGATTCGGTCCCGCTCAACGAGGTACCAGAAATCGTATTGAAAACAGCCCTAAAAGCTGCGCGCTTGATTGGTGATAGTTTGTACGGTGTTGACATTAAAACCCACAACAATAAAGCTTATGTCATTGAAATAAATGACAACCCCACCATTGAAAATGGAATAGAAGATCGAATCAGTGGCGAATTGTTGTACCATCAAATTATGAATGTGTTTTTAGAACGAATACGTAGGAAACATGGCTATGTCTAAGTGTTCATTGTTTGCGATGCTGGAAGAAAAAAATGATAAATAATCAACCATTTTATGCGTCATGAAACCAACCAAATTATTGCTTAGTTGTTCGCATGCAGTGAATATTGTGCCCGCAGAGTACCAGCATTTGTTTGCAGCTGATCCAGGTATTTTGAACACGCACCAAGCCTTTGATTTATTTGCTTTAGAAATCACGCAGCGGTTAAGCGTGGATTTAAATTGTCCATTTATTCAAAGTTATGTCACGCGTTTATTGGTCAATTGCAATCATAACGGCCATCCGTCGCATTGCTATTCTGATTTCACAAAAAATTTACCAAAACCTGAAAAAGAACGGTTGCTTCATCATTATTACTTTCCATTTCAACATCGAACACAAGAACTTATTCGTCAGTACATTGATTCAGGGCAGCAAGTTTTGCATTTGTCGATCCATACCTTTACACCGGAATTGCGTGGTGAAGTTCGAAATGCGGGTATAGGTTTGCTGTATGATCCTCATCGTCACGCTGAAAAAGAAGTGATTCGACTATGGAACAGTTTGCTTCTTCATCAAATGGCTTACCGCATTCGCATGAATTATCCGCATTCTTATGTGAGCGAAGGTTTCATTAACTCCATACGTAAGCAATACAGCGAAAAAGATTATTTAGGCCTAGAATTGCAAGTGAATCAAGCCCTGTTAAAAAACCCCGACGCATTCGATGAGATCGTCCGTTCACTGTCAGACAGCCTCCAAGAATTAATGCAATTGTTGTAACCTACAACAGCGCCGCGACCCTAAGGAAGCGAAGATCTTCGTGCGGCACAAGCAATCGATTTTGGGCGGATGAACAAAATCAGGCGGAGTGGTGCGTTTACAAACATTTGGGGCATAGCCCGTAAATATTTAAGGCATGGTCGGTCATTTTAAAACCGGCCCTATCGGCAATCATTTTTTGGCGTTGTTCGATAATTTCGTCGACAAATTCTTCAACTCGGCCGCATTTAACACAAACCAGGTGATCGTGATGGGTGCCTTGGCTTAATTCAAAAACTGAATACCCGCCTTCAAAATTGTGTCGACTGACCAAATCCGCTTCCTCAAATTGCGTTAAGACACGGTAAACGGTGGCCAAACCAACATCTTCGCCTTGTTCCAATAAGGCTTTATAGACATCTTCAGCGCTTAAATGATGCGCCACAGATTGCTCAAGAATTTGTAAGATTTTTAAACGAGGCATGGTGATCTTTAATCCGGCATCTTTTAGCTGCTGGCTTTCTTCCATAATATTCCTGATGATATTCAATACATTGCATGGTATTATGGCGAAGTTTTTCATTGTAGGCAAAGAAAATGCAATTTAGATCGCTATTGTTACTGTTAACCCTTCTCCTCGGCCTTACCCACTGCATGTCTTATGATTTTTCAAGGCGAGTGGTTCAACAAGGCAATTTGTTGCCCTGCGCCAAAATAAATAAACTTAAAACGGGCATGAATAAAGAAGATGTTGCCATTTTAATGGGCACAAGCTTACTAAGCCCTATCTTTAATGACGATCGCTGGGATTATGCCTACACTCGACGCAAAGGCAACGCACCCCTCATCGTGCATCATTTAACGTTATATTTTACACACGGCAATTTATCGAAAATTGAACACCAGCCATAAACATTGCCTTGACGGCTCAACACAGAGCCGTTACATCGCATCCAATGGCATGATAATCCACATGATGATATACACCAAAATGGCCGAACCACCGGCTAATAAAAAAACAATAAAAAGCAACCGGATCCAGGTGGAGTCAATACCAAAATAGCGAGCGATCCCACCGCATACACCAGCAATGACTTTATCGGTACGTGATCTTAACAACCGTTTTGGGGGTGGATTTGATAGGTGTTTCATACATGCTCCTTTTTTGTGCCACATCAGTACGACCCGACACCATGAGTAAAATCCTATTGTTTTCGCTTTAATGTATAGCTTAATTTATACTTTATTTCAAAAAGGGATAGAAAAATGGTATTTATTTACACAATTGAAGGCATGCATTGTTCAAAATGCATCGAAAAAATAAAAGCCGTTTTAGATGAGCACGTCAACATCATTCAATTGACACTGCAACCACCTGAACTGCATGTCGAGGCACAAAAAGCCCCCTCGCTCAAAACCCTTAACCAACACATCGCTAGCGCAGGAAAATACCGATTGAAAACCCAGCAAAAGAATTCAATCGTGCACACGTATTATCCTTTGTTCATCATTGTGGGTTATATCACCGCCATTGCCGCATTAAACAATGTCCATCGGTCAAGCATGAATGAGTTGGGTTTCATGAACCAATTTATGGCGGGATTTTTTCTCGTTTTTTCAGGGTTTAAGTTATTGGATATTAAAGGATTTGCTACAGGATATGCCACGTATGATTTACTTGCAAAGCACTGGCATGGTTATGGCTTTATTTATCCATTTTTAGAGCTCAGCTTGGGTATTCTATATTTAAAACAATGGCAACCCACCACTACCGCTATCCTCACTGTCCTCCTTATGGGTTTTTCAAGTTTAGGCGTTATCAATAGCTTATTAAAACACCAAACGATTCAATGCGTATGTTTAGGAACCATCCTTCGCGTTCCTCTGTCCAACATTACATTGGTAGAAGATTTAACCATGGTGTTGATGGCAAGCTTGTCCTTAGCAATGTGATATACATATGGATAAAAACTAGGACAAATTACAATGTGAATAACTTTTTTGTTCGTTGATTTAAGCAATTTGTACCAGAACCCA
>CAZGKX010000005.1:6975-49156 GCA_964525945.1 uncultured Legionellaceae bacterium | reverse complement strand
AAAAATCATAACCACTTGAAAAATAAAGGTTTTAAATTCCATTTAAACGATCCCGCTTCTTTAATTTATCCACAAATTCTGTGGATAACCTTGTGTGCAGTTTGTTAACCGTCTCGGAAACAAAGTAAAGGTTAAGGTGTTTCCCAATTAAACAGGGAAGAAATACCCTTGGTGAAATACAGATTGGCTCAGCAAAGATGCACGTCAATACAACCAACTAAAAAAATTCACTTAGACTAGCTTAATCCCAATAAATATGTATTATGGATAAACACAGACCTTCTTTATGCGTTATTTTAACCGAAGGCCCTCTGTCCATTGATGTCATTGAAAAGGAGGCAACCATGCTGTTGTTCGATATTTTCCTGGCGTTGTACGCTCCAACCAAATTATCTGAATCATTGCGTACGCAAACCGTGAACCGCACTGACCTTGAGTTTGCGATTAGAAAAAAAACCAATATTTACCGCTCATTGAACAATACAGCTCAAAACAAAGACTTCGATCAATTTATCTCCATTTGCCAGCGTATCATAAGCACAGACAAAACGGTCGTTGATCTCATGTTCAATGTGTTGCTCGCCGATGATACCTATCTACCTGTCGAGACAATTTACACCAAATTAACCGAAATTTTTTATTTGCAATTACGTGAACAAGCAGCAACATTAAACATTGCCAAATTTGGACTGGTTTTTATCGATCATCCTGTTGCATTTGCCTCTTTTATACGCAGTCTGCTTTGGCATGGCGTCAAACCCATGGAAATACTGTCGACTCACCTCCTCCAGGATTATTTACGGTATTATTTATACTCATTGCATTCCCCCAACAACAGTGTGTCAGCTCTTTATCATTTGTTTGACCGTTTTACTGAAACACAATCGTTGTGCGTATTGGCTAAAAAAATACGTTGCACGGAAGAAGGGCTTTCGTCTTATGCTTTGGATGGCAGCACGTTATCCTCTTCCTCACCGCTGGTCCGCATCAGTCCTCGCGAACTGCCTGCACAATTTACCCTTAACACCGTCAATTTAAAAAACTTATTTTTATTGTTTGGGGACGCCTTCCTGGTAAGCTCACTCTCATTGTGGCAAGCGTATAAAACAAATGCTATCTATGCCGATTTTTTAATGGATTTATTCAATCAAAATGAGATTCTTCACAAGAATTTACCCACAGTGTTAAGCCTTATCCAAGACAAGCCTGAGGCGCAAAGTGCATTGGCGGCATTATTAACTCCAGCAGCATTGGATAACTTGCTTGAACGGCGGATTGTTAGTGTTTTCTGTTTAATTCCTTATTGCCCCCACCTATCCACAGCGCTTCAACAGCAAGATTTGGAACTGTATTTGCAAAATATCCACCGTCATATTACCGGACTACCCTTGATCGGAGGATTGTTTGCTCTGTTTGAAAGCGTGGTGCGCCACAATGAAGTCGCAGCAAAGCCGTTGTTGCATATCTTAATCGATGCGATTTTAGAGGATCCCTACGCGATTGACGACACAACAATATACCGTTCGCTGCGTAAACATGCTCTAACCCAACGGTGCATCATCGAAAAAGTCCACCAAATGGAAACAATAGTGGGTGAGATCATTCAAAAACAAACCGAAGACACCTTTGAAAACATGGATTACATTGCCATTGAAGATGTTTGGCGCCCTGCAGCATTAAAAATAAAACACCTCCAAGAAATTGTTGACTTTAAATCACAGCTTCCCTCTGACAAACATGAATTGATGGGTTGTATCGCAAAATCTTTCTTTGCACAGAAAAAAATGCCTTTTGTTTTATCTGCTTTTGTCTTAGCTTTAAACCTAGAACACCCCAGCCATTATGAACGCCTTCTCATTGAATTATTGGGCAGCATTGATGATGAGTTGTTAAGAACAGAATGCCTGAATTTATTGGACATACATGCCAACAGTGGTTGGCGTACCTTTCCCTATGGTGGAGTAACGCTGCTGGAGCGGGCTATTTCATCGGGAAACCTTGGCCTGGTGCAGCTGTTTGATAAAACGAAGAGCATTAAACCAAAATCCATTGATGCATTAGCAATCCATTCTGCACAACAAAACCATTGGCCTGTGGTCTATTATTTCCATCAAACCTATAAATTAAAACGAACAACCGTGAATGTTTTATTGCATTTGGCCATCACCCATGATGCCGCGGAAGCCATCCCCATGCTTTGGCTCCCCAAAAGAACACCACCAAGCCAAAAAATGTTGGAACAAGCGTTTAAAATAAGTGTCCAAAAAGATTCTATACCCTGCACGCGCTCTCTTTTGAACTGTTCGCCGCCTCCCTCTACCACCGTTATGGCCAATGGCTTTAACCATGCCATGCTCCAACAATCTTTTGATTTGGCCGTTATGATTGCTGAAGCCATGCCAGAAAAATGCCAAAATAACGCCATAGAATTGGCCATTTTGGATGCGGCCCGTACCAATAAAGTAACGGTACTGGTGGCCTTGGAAAAATTTAGCAAACCTCCACTGACAGAAAATGCGCTCCGGCACGCTACGCGCGCCGCTCATATTGAGGCCGCTCAGTGTTTACTGCATTACACCAGCGCTCCTCCTCGCGCCACGGTCATAAAAACCATCTATAAAGAAGCTAAAAAACAAAAGAAAATGCCCATTTTAGCTGTTTTTCCTGATGACTGTGGGGTGGAAAACCCAGAAAGGGTATTTAATAAACGGAAATCATTGAAAAAAATTCCTAGTAGAACAAGCAATGATGCAGGGATGTTTAATTTTCCGGCATCACCCAAGAAAAATCCCACATCACCTCTACCTCAGGAACCGTCAAAAAAACCAGCCATGCCCCATGCATTATCATGCAGCGCACTGAACAGTGCTTCTTCGCCGCGGTTTTTTAAAACAGCGTCATCGAACAAACTGTCTGCAATGAATACCCATATCGCATGCCAGCCATGGGCTCGACAAAAATGCAGTGGAGTGGATTGAGCCACTCCACTGCATTGCATTTTTACAAAGGTTTCACAATAGGATCAACATATTGGTAACGCACAACGCGATTGCCATTTCTTACATCCATGGTGCCGTGTTTTACCCCAGTCACCAAATATTGTTTACCGTTTTGAGGATTGGTGATCACGTAACGCACACCTTGTTTCACACCACTCAACAGGCTGCCATTATTTGGTGTGGAGCTCGTTACAACGTATTGCGCACCATTATCGAGGTTGGTGACCACTTGATTGGTTTCACCCTGAGGGGCAAACATATGGTCGGGGTTTGTCGCAGTGCCAACTCCCATTAATAAATTCCCTGTGCCTTGGCCAACACCGGATACCACACCTAAAGTACCATTGACAGCACCCGTGACGAGTGTGGTGGTACCTTGCACTACACCTGTTATAGGATCGACAACGGTCATTGGGCGAGAGGTGGTAATGGTAGCAGCTAGAGCAGAATTTAAGCCGGTAACAAATAATGCGGACAACAGCAATGAATGTTTCATCATGAACTCCCTATCAGTGTTAAAACTCCAGATCCATGCGGCTTTCTACAACCACATGGCAACAAAAAAACCTTTATGAATAATTTTAGCACAAAAAAGAGATTTGTCTAAGAAGTTTTAAAAGGAAGGATGAACGACCGTGGTCAGAAGAGCCCACGGTCGTAGCGATCAAGCGCCCCGCAGAGTTTGCTGCGCGCGATCAAGATCGTACTCGACCGTATTTAACATATTCAACGAAGTGGTGTTGGTGCTAAAGAAAAAACGCTTGCCGCCAGTTCGGTATAAAGTGGCTAATCCGACACCTAAATAGCCAACGCCTAACGTTAAGATAAACAGCGACAAATGCGCCAACAAATTTTTTGACCAATGGCGATGGTGCGATAATTCTGATTTCTTGGCGTCATCAATGGCCACTCGCCAGTTGTTGAACAGATCGTTACGATCATCCTTATTACGGCCCGTTTGACGGTAGTCATGAAAGGATTGTTTTAAGGAAGCATGCAGAGTCATGGCGGCAGCTATTGCATCAACATGCTGTGGATCAAAACGATGAATCATTTTATAAATGTCCAACAACAAAAACGCCATCATGCCATCAAGCTCATCATTTTCGAACAAATCTAAAAATATATCCTTTAGATCCTGATTGGAATGTTTGTCCAACACCAACTCCCGTTCATCCTTTAAACCCGCTGCATTCAACAACAAAGCCTCCAATAAATCAGGTTGCTCATCGATGGCAATATCCATAACCGTCTGAGATGATTTATTTTTGTCTCTGAGGTTGTAACCGCCGTGAGCTAAAAGGTGTTTAACGATAGCCAGATCACCGCCATGAGCTGCATGCATCAATGCGTGCTCATCGTTGACATCCATTGCTGTTGGGAGAGCACCATTGTTCAATAAAAAGTCGACAATGGCTACACCATTGGCTTGTTTGGAGGCGATCATTAATGGTGTTTGACCTTGGGCATTGATGGAGTTTACCAAGCTACCGTCGTGGCTCGTTAACTCATTCACAATATCTTCATGTTGGTGGACAATCGCTAAAACAAAAGCCGTTTCACTTTGCTTGTTCTCCCACCCTAAATCACGTGCATCAGGAATAAACGGTATTAATTCTTTTACCACAGCCAACTGACCATGCTTTGCCGCGATCATCAATGCATTATTCTCTTCACCATCAACAGACAGTGGGTCAGCACCACAGGATAAGAACATATGCACCATAGCAGAATCGCCTAGACGGGCCGCGATCCTTAATCCAGTTTGATCCGGCGCAATGTGTTGGTGCAACAATGCCGGATAATGCTTCAAAAATTCTCCGACAATCAGGGTATGTTGACCTTGCACAGCCAATAAAAATGCCGTTTCAGAGCGCTTGTTTGGCAAGGTAATATCAAGAGCTGGTGTATGGTTTAGCAGCAGAATCACTGCATCAAGATCACCTTGACGAACAGCGTGCATCAAAGCGGTATCGCCGTTGATGTCCGCATGGTTGATATTGGCTTTTTTACCTAACAACAACGCGATCATGGCGGTGTTAGTAGCTTGTGTGGCCAGGATCAATGGCGTTTGGTGCGCAAAGTTGGTTTTCTCGACGTTGCTCCTTTTATCCAGCAAAAGGCCTGCGATTGTTAAAAATCCATTTTTTACAGCATGCATTAAAGCGGTTTCACCATGTTCATCGGCATAATCAATATCCACACTCGGTTTGTCAAGCACTAAACGGGTAAGTTTTTCGTCACCCAGTCCAGCCACTAGAATCAATGCCTTCTCACTGTCTTGATTAAAAACAAGGGCCAGAATATCATCAAAACCTTGATCCATCACAATCGAAAGAGCAGACTCACCCGCTAGATTTGTTATCGACAAATCAGCGCCCTCAGCAAGCAATAGTTTTACAATTTCGGAATTATTTTCCCGTGCTGCGATCATGATTGGCGTATCGCCATTGGCATCCACAATATTGATATCGGCATTATAGGTCAATAAGCAGGTCACAAAATCGCTAAATCCATACAGTGCCGCAATGTGCAGAAGGGTTTGCTGGTTACCGTCCAATTGATCCTGGTTGTAGCCGTTGTCCAACAACATTTCCAACATGTCTTGGCGGAAATTTTTTAAAGCCAGCGTTAAAGCACTATCACCATTGTTATCGAGAAGGCTCCCATCAGGCCTAGGGTATTGTTTTAACAATAACTTTAAAAATTGCGTATCATCACTGACCATCGAATACATCAAAGCCGTTTGACCATCGGCATCTTGGCTATCAATGTTAGCGCCATGCAATAAAAGAGCTTCCACCATCTGGGCATAGCCCAACCGTGTGGCATACACAAGCGCCGTCTCTTGACGCAAGGTATTTTTTTGTTCTAGGTTAATACTGGGAAGCGTCAACAAGTAGTTCAATATATCTGGCTTTTTACTGTCAATGGCTTGAAAAATCCACGGACTTTTCTTGATCAAACTCGGCTGTTTCTGAAAGAGCTGTTTAAGCAGCTTTAAATCGCCCGCACGAATGGCATTGCAAGCAGGTGTGATGCTCGTTGTTATGGTTTGATTTTCTCGAGCAATTTTATTGTAACCTGCGACATCATCCACTTGCTCTTGTTGGGTATAAATACGGATGGTACGGGCGTTGTTATCATAAATAAAAATGGGGTAATCAATGTGAAAATGCTTTTTTAAATCTTGCTGCCGTTTTCTGGCTTCACTTCGATTGAACTGAGTATCACCAACAATAAACACACCTAAAATTGATTTTATAGACAGTTTGGCCAACACTTCATTGTGACTTGCCCCTCCCGCACCGCTGTCCACATAATTTCTAAACGCGGTGCGATCGGTCATCAATTGACTCGCCATATTGGCTTTATAACTTTGAACAGTGCTCAAAGAACCCACCCATCCGCGCTGAACAGTAAGGGCATTGGTTTTAAACATCGCCCGAATATCGCATTCGTTTTCATCAAAAAGGAGACCGACGCCCTGCATGAAAACACCCGTGTTCAAGTGTTTTGATAAAAATGTGGCGGATTGTTTCTTGGTTTTATCGTAGCCCGTTTTAGGTCGACGTTTTCCAAGGTACGGAATGATTTGATTTGTTCTTAGATCCAATTTGTGGGTTGCCCAAGTATTTTTACCATTTCTGAGTGCTGGCCGCACTGAAAAATCAGTAAGCTGTTGGAGAAAGCCACCGACACCAAAGCCGTAGCCCCTCCAATCGCTAATGATTTTAAACAACGATTGGTTGCCTTGAATCAGAGCATTAAAGTTAGCATGAGGAGCCCAGGGCTCTGGATGGTAGTCATCATAATCCAATGAAGAACCTTGGGTGAGTAACTTGGCCCGGTCTAGATCACCTGCAACGAGAATCGCCAAATGATCAAACGGCAGAGCCTGTTTTAAATCAGTATAAGCTTGTTGGCCAGACAGGCCTTCTTCCCAGATTAATCGTGCTATTGTCTCTTGATCCAATGTCGTATCAATGACATGGCCTTTGGATGTTGTAATTGGCATAAATCACTTACCCCCAAACTTACTCTGAATATTAAAAATGAATTGTATTATATATGATCATTGGGATTTATAAAAGAGTTTTTGGCTAAATTATATACATTAATGGCGTTACCTTATGTTGAGCGAAGGTGCACCAACCCCTTGCTCGCAATCAGCGCTGATATTTTAGCAGAAACTCCGCTGCAGGGGCTAAAAAAGTACTGCAACGGACTGCGTGAAAATCAAGCACCTCTCACCGCTTGTTGCATGTTGAGGTTATGGACCACCGCATTCAACTTGTTCACAGAGGTAGTGTTGGTGTTAAAGAAAAAGCTCTTGCCACCCGTTTTGTATAACGTGGCGAAACCCACGCCTAAATAACCAACTCCGGCCGTTAAGATAAACAGCGACAAATGCGCCAACAGGTTTTTTGACCAATGGCGATGGTGCGATAATTCTGATTTCTTCGCCTCGTCAATGGCCGCTCGCCAGTTGTCGAACAGATCGTTACGATCATCCTCATCACGATTTGTTTGACGGTAGTCATGAAAGGATTTTTTTAAGGATGTGTGCAGAGCCGTAGCTGCCGCTATCGCATCGACATGTCGAGGATCAAAACGATGGATCATTTTATAAATGTCCAGCAACAAGAACGCCATCATGCCATCAAGATCATCGTTGTTATCTTTTTCAAATAAATCTAAAAATATCTCCTTCAGATCCTGATTGGAACGCTTGTCCAACATCAATTCCCGTTCATCTTTTAACTCAGCGGCATGCAACAACAAAGCTTCCAAAACGTCTGGCTGCTCATCGATGGCTATGTCCATCACGGTTTGAGACAATTTATTTGTATGTTTAAGATCATAAGAATGGTGGGCTAAAAGACGTTTTACTGTGGCCACATCACCGCCATGGGCTGCATGCATCAGGGCATGCTCGTCATTGATATCCTGCTGCGTAGCGTTGGCACCATGCTGCAATAAAATGCCCACGATTTCAGCCCCATTGGCCTGTTTTGAGGCAATCATCAACGGGGTTTCGCCCTGACCATTGATCTGATCCACAGAACATCCATTGACAAGTAACTCCGTAACAACAGCAGGATGTTGATGGACCACCGCTAGGGTCAAAATCGTTTCATTCAAATTGTTTTCTAAATCTAAATCGATGGTGTACGGTATTAATTTTTTTACCGCATGCAAGTGGCCTTCACGTGCAGCTAACATCAAGGCGGTATTGCCTTGTATATCCACAAGAGAGGCGTCAGCACCGTGCCTTAGAAAAAAATCGACCATCCCTGCGTCACCTTGGCTTGCTGCAACCATTAATCCGGTTTGACCATTGCTAATCATTTGATCCAACCAGGTGCGATCATGCTGTAAGAACAAGTCAACGATCGCCGTTTGCTGGTTTTGCACAGCCAATAAGAATGCCGTTTCCGATTGTTGATTTTGCAACTGCAGGTTAGGCGGTGGATTTTGATTTAACAACAGACGGACCATGGACACATTGCCTTGACGGGCCGCATACATCAGCGGCGTATGTCCAGTTTTGTCCACATGATTGATATCGGCTTTTTTACTCAATAACAATCCCACTATGGGGACATGATCCAATTTCACAGCCAGAGTTAGCGCAGTCTCCTGGTGTTTGTTGGTACATTTAAGATCAGCGCCAGCAGCGTACAACCGGTTGGCAATGGAAAAATTATTTTGATAAACCGCATGCATCATTGCTGTTTCTTGGTTGTCATCGGCAAAATCAACACGCACATTCCGTTTGGTAAGTGTCTTTGCAACCAGCGTGTCATCGCCGGTTTGGGCTGCAAAAATGAGTATATTATCAATATCTACACCAATGAGAAGATCGAGAATATCGCTGTTGCCCAGGTTCATTGCTAAAGTAAAAGCAGATTCACCTTTGTTATTTTTCAATTTAAAATTTGCTCGATGAGCAAGCAACAGTTTAACAATGGCGGCATTACCATTTCGCACCGCATGCATAAGTGCGGTATCACCATTGGCATCGACTTGATCCACATCAGCGTTGTGTTTTAACAAGGCAGTTATACAATCCATAAAATCATATTGTATGGCAACTTGCAGTGCTGTTTGTTGATGACCATCCAATTGATTGGCATCACTGCCATGGGTTAATAAAATCTCCACCATGTCCAAATTGAAGTTTTTTATGGCCAACAAAATAGCAGTATCACCCATTTTATCGATGATCGTATGATCAGGGTGGTGCTTTAGCAGCAATTGCAAAAATTGCAGGTCATCTTTTACAATCGCATGCATCAATGCGGTTTGCCCATCGGCGTCTTGGCTGTCGATATTGGCCCCACCGTTTAAAAGCATATCCACAGATTGCAAAGCCCCGATACGCGTTGCATACACAAGCGCTGTCTCTTGCCGAGCATTTTTCTTTTCCAGACCAATGCCCTGAAGCCCCATCAAATAATTCAACACCAGGGGTTGTTTATCATCAATGGCCCGAAAAATCCAAGGGCACTGTTGGATCAATTTAGGCTGCTTTTGAAACAATTGCATGAGTTGATTCACATCACCGGCCTGAATAGCTTGGTAAACGGGCTGCAGGGTGGTCAAAGCAAATTGATTTTCTCGGGCAATTTTATTGTAACCCACCGAAGGTGCAGCATCATCTGCTTGTTCTTGTTGGGTATAAATACGGATGGTTCTTGCCGAGTTATCATAAATAAAAATAGGGTAGTCAATGCCAAAATGGGCTTTTAAATCGCGTTGACGTGTTCTTGCCTCAGCTCGTCGACTTGAACTATCACCGGCAATAAACACCCCTAAAATTGATGGGATAGAAAATTTTGCCAACACTTCATTATGGCCTACTGATGTTGCAGCACCATCCACGTATTGTCTAAATTGAGTTCGATCCGTCATCAATTGTTGTGCCATGCTGTTTTGGTAATATTGAACCGTGGAATGACTCCCCACCCAGCCCCTGTTCACTGTAACAGCGTTTGTTTTAAACATGGCTCGAATGTCGCATTTATTTTCATCAAACAGCAAACCAACACCGCCACCACCAAAAACAGCAGTCTGTAGGTTTTTTGATAAAAAGGTGGCCGATTGTTTTTTGGTTTTATCAAAACTCGCTGCGGGCTTGTGCCGTCGTTTGCCATGATAAGGAATGATAGTGTTGGTTTTCAAATCCAATTTATGGGTGGCGTAACTATGTTTCCCGTTTCTGAGGCGGGGGCGCACGGAGAAATTGGTGAATTGCTGTAACAAACCCGGCCCTTGCCAATTATCGGTGACCTTAAATAACGTTTGATTGCCTTGAATGAGCGTGTTGAACGCAGCGTGGGGGGCCCAGGGTTGTTTGTGATAATCATCATAATCCAATACCGTGCCTTGCGTGAGCAATCTGGCCCGCTCCAGATCCCCTGCCACTTGCACAGCCAAATGATCAAAACCAAGCTCTTGTTTTAAATCAAGATAAGCTTGTTGAGTCATCAAGCCTTCTGCCCAAATTAAACGCGCTATTTTTTCTTGATCCAATGTCGTGTCAATTACGTTGCCTTTAGCGGTCAGAATTGGCATAAGCACCTCACAAAATTAGCGTTCAACACAGAACAAATTGTATTATATATGAACAAAATAATTTATGGAAGTGTTTTTGTTTAATTTATGAACTATTTGTTGCGCAACCCGTGGCATGGGTGCATTACTCCATTGATTATGATTTATTTTTTACCACCCGCTGTCGCCTTTTTTCCATAGGGTCATCCAACAACGCACGATAAACCTCGATGCGATCCCCTTTTTTGACGTGGCTGTCCAAACCGACTGTTTTTGCAAATACACCGACTTTGCAATCACGCGCTTCAGGGTATTGTTGAAATAAACAAGATAGCTTTAATGCATCGGCAACGGTCAACCCAGGCAAAGCGTCCAGGTATTTTTGAAAAACCTGGCCATTCGCAGCAATGTAGATCACTTCAATTTGATTATCCATATAAACCCTTCGCGCGCTCACAAAAGGCATCCACCATTTTATTGGTCACTTGCTCAAAAATAGGACCCACCAATAAAGATAACATTTTACCTGCGAAATCAAATTCCAAATCAAATGAGATTTGACAACCGGCCGGCGTTTCATCAAAACGCCAAAAGCCTTCCAAATGGCTAAACGGGCCGTCGACCAGACGAATTTCAATCATTTTATTTTCTTGCAATCGATTGCGAGTTGTGAAAGATTTGGCCATGCCAGCCGCCATGATGCTCAAGGTTGCTTGCACTTCATCGGCATCGCGATGATGCACCTGGCTTTTACAAAAATAAGGTAAAAACTCAGGGTAGCGTTCCACATCATCCACTAACCGATACATTTGTTCACAGGTAAAAGAGACCACTCGGGATTGTTTAATGCGAGTCATAATTGATTACTCCAGTGGCAAACGTTGATCATTGGGCATATGGGCATTCAACCAAGAGGATAAATCCCGTAGTTCTTCCAAGCAGACAAAATGTTCCATTGCATAATCATGCCAAACCACGTTACTGAACTGCTGAGACGTTAGCCATTGAAAACTCTGCTGGGTCCATGCCGGTAATACAATGGGATCAAAACGGCCCGCGGCCACAAAAATGGGTGTGTCTTTGGCAAGTTTGGGCTCGCAGCTAGCCGCTAAAGGCAAATAAGCTGAGAGTGACACAATTCCTCCTAAACGCAGTGTGGTTTGTAAGCCCGTGTACAAAGCCATGGCGCCACCTTGGGAAAAACCTGCTAAAAAAATCTGATGCGCCGCAAAACCATCCTCTATTTGCTGCTGAATGGCATTTTGGATGATGGTTTCTGATTGACCAATACCCGCTTGATCTTCTCGATCCGTTAATTGCATGCCAACAATGTCGTACCAAGCACGCATTTGCATGCGATTGTTCAACGTAACCGGGCGAATTGGAGCATCTAAAAACACATGGTGCACAGGCTCTGCCAACGTTAACTGTTCAGCCAAACCAAACATGTCACGCCCACTTGCTCCTAAACCATGCATCCATATCATGCAAGCCGCTTTTTTTTGTTGCGCCTCATTCCTATAAGCCTTCAACGGTATATCTCCAAACAAAAAGGCAAATTATCGCCAATGACAAGCCTATTAGCAAGGAAATAACTGCTCATGCCCTTGAAAATTCTTTTGGGAAAACGCTCAACACAGTTGACAATTTAAAGGGTGACGGCTATAGCTTAGCATTCACCACTAACCATCCTGCTGCCATGACGCAACGACGTTATTATCACTTTTTAGGTATTGTGTTTTTGTTTTTATCCGCATGCGGGCAAAAAGGTGCACTTTATCTACCCGATGCCTCACCATCTACAACTCATGAACAGGGTTCAAAATGAGTGTTTTTTTTACAAAAATGCATGGACTCGGCAATGACTTTATGGTTGTCAATGCAATCTCGCAAAAGGTCGCCTTCACGCCTCAACAAATCCGCAATTTAAGCCAACGCGACACGGGCGTGGGCTTTGATCAATGCTTGCTGGTCGAATCGAGCCGCACCCCGGGGATTGATTTTTTCTACCGTATTTTCAATGCAGATGGCCATGAGGTGGGGCAATGCGGCAATGGAGCCCGCTGCCTCGCTCGCTTTCTGCACCACTATGGTTTAACAAAAAAACAAACCATCACCGTCGCAACCCATACCACCGAAATGACCTTGGTTTTAAATGCGGATCACTCCGTGACCGTGGATCTCGGTCGTCCTCATTTAAACCCACCACAAATTCCTTTGACGGCATTGCAACAAAGCATCTTGTATTCTTTGCCACTGTCACGTGAAGAAACATGCGAAATCCATGCGATTAATGTTGGCAATCCGCATGCGGTCATGGTTTTGCCTGATCTCAATCAGGTGGATGTAGCACGACTCGGCCCTTTGATCAGCAAACATACACTGTTTCCTGAGCAAACCAATGCCGGGTTTATGCAAATTATATCGAAGCAGCATGTTCAATTGCGTGTGTATGAACGTGGCAGTGGCGAAACCAAAGCATGCGGCAGTGGTGCTGTTGCGGCGGCAGCCATCGGGCGGTTATACCATCACCTCGATGAGAACATTACCGTCAGTTTAGCGGGGGGCGATTTACGCGTCAGTTGGCCGGATGTGAACGGTTCTATTTTCCTCACGGGTCCTGCAACATTTGTCTACGAGGGCACGTTATGCGCATTATAATCCTTGGCGCAGGACAGGTCGGGGGAACCTTGGCACGCAATCTGGCCTTTGAAGACAACGACATCACATTGATTGATATCGACGAAGAACGGTTGCGGGATCTTCAGCATCGCCTTGATATTCAAACCGTGCTGGGTTGTGCGTCTCATCCCAATGTTTTGATCGAAGCAGGTATTCAACAAGCAGACATGCTCATTGCCGTTACCAACAGCGACGAAGTCAACATGATGGGATGTCAAATTGCCTATAGTTTATTTCGAACCCCTAACAAAATTGCACGGATCCGTTCCAGCAGCTACGATCAACATCCCGGTTTATTTTCCAATGACCACATCCCCGTCGATGTTTGCATTAGCCCTGAAAAATTGGTCACCGAGCACATCGTCAATTTAATCGATTACCCAGGAACATCACAAATTTTAGATTTTTCGGACGGTAAAGTTTTGTTGGTGACCATTCGGCCGGAAGTGGGTGGTCTTATGGTCGGTAAAACCATGAAACAATTGGATGAACATTTAAACGCGATCCAGGCAGGGGTCGTCGCGCTTTTTCACAACAACCAGGCCATTCCTTTGCAGGATGACTACGTGATAGCCAAAGGCGATGAAGTGTTGTTCATTGCATCGCCACAAGCCATTCAGCAAGTGCTGATTGCACTTGGCCGGTACACCCACCCCAACCGTCGCATCATCATTGCCGGGGGTGGACACATCGGTGCTCGACTGGCACAAACGTTGGAATCAAAATACCGCATTAAAATCATTGATCATAATTTAAAACGCGCCAACCATTTGACATCAAAATTACATAAAGCCACCGTTTTGCAAGGAGACATCGCCGATCGCGATTTGTTGCTCAACGAAAATATTGAATTCACCGATGTGTTTTGCGCGGTGACCAATGATGATGAAGCCAATATTATGTCGTGTTTACAAGCCAAACGTTTAGGAGTACGGCACGCCATGGCGATTGTCAATCGCAACGCTTACGTGGATTTAATCGACGAAAGCACCATTGATCATGCCATTTCACCACAATTGATAACGATTGGCAGTATTCTTACCAAATTACGTCGCGGCAACATGGTCAAAGTTCATCGTTTACAAAACGATGAAGCAGAAGCCATTGAACTCATCCTGCATGGCGATGAACACACTTCACGTGTGATTGGTCGGCCGTTAAGTGGCATTGAATTACCGCCAAGTTGTTTGATTGCGGCCGTGGTCCGAGCGGAAAAAGTGCACCTCACTCATCCGGAATTTACGTTTCATAGTGGCGATCATGTGATCTTGTTATTGCTTAAAAAGCGCTATGTGCGGCAGGTGGAATCCTTGTTCCAAGTTAATTTATCCTTTATGAGTTAATGTTCATGCAATATAAGACCATTTTACGACTAATCGGTTTATTGTTGGTGATGTTTAGCCTCAGCATGTTGACGCCGTTGGTCTTTAATTTAATTTTTCACGAAACGTTCTGGCTGCCCTTTCTCGCGGCGTTTGCGTGCACATTCTTAACAGGCGCGGCGTTATGGTTTATTTTTAGAACACACCAACAAGAATTAAAAATTCGCGATGGTTTTTTGATCGTGGTCTTGTTTTGGTTTGTGCTTTGTTTTTTTGCGGCTTTACCCTTTTTATTTGCCCTTGATCCTAGCCACAGCATGACCGATGCCCTTTTTGAATCGGTGTCGGGTTTTACCACCACTGGAGCTAGCATTATCAAACAATTGGATGGTTTGCCCCACGCCGTTTTATTTTACCGGCAACAATTGCAATTTTTGGGGGGGATGGGGATCATTGTTTTGGCCTTGGCCATTCTGCCCATGCTCGGCGTAGGAGGTATGCAGCTTTACCGCGCTGAAACACCCGGCCCCATGAAAGACACCAAATTAACCCCTCGCATCACCCAAACAGCAAAAGCATTATGGTCCATCTATTTTATGCTAACGTTATTGTGCATGCTTTGTTATTGGGCGGCGGGCATGGATTGGTTTGATGCGATTGGCGAAAGTTTTGCCACGGTGTCTACGGGTGGTTTTTCCATGCACAGCAACAGCTTTGCTTATTACCAAAATGATTTCATTGAACTGATTGCCTGTTTGTTCATGTTGCTTGGCGGCACCAATTTTGCCTTGCATTTTATCGCATTCAAAAAACGCAGTCTTCGTCATTATTGGCAAGACGAAGAGTTTCGTTATTACATTCGCTATTTAATCATCATCAGCCTCGTCCTCACCATGAGTTTAATTTCGTATGGTTTTTTTACAATACATCCCCACGCCTTTGTAAAAAGTTTATTTAACGTTATTTCATTAGCAACCACCACGGGTTTTATCTCCGCGCCCTTTGACATGTGGCCAACTTATATTCCCGTACTGTTGATGTTATTAGCGATTATTGGCGGGTGTGCGGCCTCAACGACTGGCGGCATCAAAGTGATAAGGGCCTTGTTGCTCTATAAACAGAGCAAACGCGAAATGAAGCGTTTGCTTCATCCGCATGCCATTATTCCCATTAAATTTGGAAAGCAAATTTTAGCCGAACCGATTTTGCAATCGATGTGGGGATTTATTTCCGTTTTTATTGCTCTATTTTTATTGCTCATGGTTGTGTTTATGGCATTTGGCAATGATTTTTTAACGTCTTTTTCAGCCATTACAGCATCTTTGGCCAATGCGGGTGCGGGTATTGGCCAGATCAGTGTTTCATTCGCTGATCTTAGTTTATCCAGCAAATGGCTCTTGATTTTTTCCATGCTGGCAGGGCGTTTGGAAATTTTTTCGCTGTTGATTTTATTTACCCGTGAATTTTGGCAAAAATGAAGTGTCCAAAAAATTAGATTTCAAAGCCCGAAAGAACATTAAATGATCAAAAGGTTTTTTTTAATGCATAAATCATTGTGTTTTGATAGAATAATGCCTTAATTGTTTTTTTTTAGGTCTTCCATGGGGTACTTAGAGCCATTCAAAGAGTGGCAAGTTTCAACCATTATTCATAACATTCGAGAAAAAATTCTTGCCAAAATAAACAATGAATTCAAAGCGGATGCCTTGCAATATTTGACGCATTTAGATGCAGAAAATCTCCCTTTTCCCAACGATTTTTCGGGAGAGCCCGAACAAATCATTCAAATAAAAAACTTATTCAATGGCTTATATTACACCGAAAAAGTCTTTAAAAACTTAGAAAAAATTCATGTTTTTTCTCTAGCATCCATTATGAGCGCACCCAGTATTGTCAATGAAGCGTACAAAGCCAGTCAATTGTTGTTAGGATTGACCGTGGAATTCAGCGATGCCTTTAAAAGCGAATTGTCGAGTGTTTACGCCTACTTAGCCCTGCTACCTCCTTTCAATCCTGATTTTTTTAAACAATTAGCTCCCTCTGCCGAGAATTCCTGGAGTTGGAACGTCGGAAATATCAGTGGTCATATCCTTCAACAAATGAAGCCTAGCAATGGCAAGATCGATTATGACCTGCTGTCTTATTTTACGGCTGTTTTACCCCAATACATCGAAGAGACACGCCTTAAAATTATTAAAAAAACGTCTTTGCTCACAAAACATACCCCCAATGTAAACAAAGAAAAAATTGAAGACTTGGTTCGCAAAGGCGAAACATTGGCGCACACGTTAAAACACA
This sequence comes from uncultured Legionellaceae bacterium, assembly GCA_964525945.1. Taxonomy (GTDB): domain Bacteria; phylum Pseudomonadota; class Gammaproteobacteria; order Legionellales; family Legionellaceae; genus CAZGKX01. Next base: position 32,295 of record CAZGKX010000005.1, on the reverse strand, counting down.
GCAACCAAGATTTTATTTTTTTTGTACGAAATATTCAGTTTTTAATGCAACAAATCCAAGAACTTTCTTTAGGCATCGTCAATGAGGTTGGGTATTTAGACGATACACTGCAAAGCTTGACGCGCGAATATTTAGCTGTTTTGAAATACCAGATCCTGCCTCATTTATTGGCATTGGTCGATAAACTTGAAATCCAGTTGCTGTTAAAACCAGGACGTTTATCGAAGCCACTGATGCGCCAAATAAAACCATTGTATGAACAGCTGATTCAGCTGTGCAGTCATCATGTGGATTTCGCTGCAAAAGGAGAAAACCTCCTGAAATTGGAAGATGCCGATTTTATGGCTTGTCGATTCAAGGATCGCAACAAAGAGTGCCGTGACTCTAAAAAGGCAGTGTTTCAATCAGAACGTTTGCTCCTTGCCATAGACAACATGCTACCAAACCTTACGTTCGTATTGAACGACACCCATCGCCAATTGTTGATCGACGATTTTAATACCGACATAAAGCCTTATTTATTAAACCTTGATCCAGCCTTAGCCGAATCAGTGACTGCACAATTCACAACAAAACCAAGCGCATCCTCATGGGGAGGCAATCCACTCAACCAAAACATGATCACCGCATTGCGCGGCTTAAAAAACCAAATGCTACAGATGAAAACCGATCATCTGTTTAAAATAAAACTGAACGAAGACGTGATCAAAGCGGCTCATGACCATGCCAATCCAGTGCTTTTTCCTAGCAACAACCCCCACAATGTCTTTCAGGTTTCGGACGCGGAAGGTTTAGAACATCGCACCAACGTTTCTGAATCACTTGTTTTCTCGAAAGGAATGCTGCCGAATGTGACGAATCCTGAGCAGTTGTCCAGTGACGAAGCTTGGGACTTATACCACTGGTATGCGGCGAAACACCACGACGTGCTCACGGCTCGCGAAGCCTGCCAGCAATTTATAAAAACACTGGCATCGAACCCCAATTTATTTGTGGGCAACCAATTGCAATTTAAACCCAACTACACCGTTCAACTTCTCGATGAACCGATCATTCACCAAGCCAATACCTTGTATGCAAAAATAGAAGGCGCTTATTTAAAATATGAAGTCCTCGAGCCCTTGCCTTCGGGTTGCAAAATAGTGCTGTCCACAGTGAGCGAAGCCGAGCAACAAGGGCAGTGCGATTGTTACATCTGGGATGCAACCAACAACCAGCTGTCCTACATCAATGCCATGGGGCAATTGCAGCCGCACGTTGTCTTAAACAATAAAGCCATTTTGAGCAGTTTTATTCGGTTAAATAAAATAAAATTTGGTCAAACCAAAGAATTGATGTTATCTGCAAAAACAATTAAAAACTTGATCACCCTCAATGGCGGGCATGTTCCGGGTTTAATCCATGTGGGCACCCTTCCCTTAACCACGTTAAATTGCAATTTAAAAGAATTCAAGTCACCACAGCAACTGCAGCGTTATTTACCTAGAATTTATGAAGAAGCCTTGGAAAAAGGTCACATTCAAGACCCGCAACGCTCCAACCTTATCAAATGGTACAGTGCATTTCAGCCTTATCTGATGAGTGCCTATCAAGAAAACGACCGCATGGCTATCAGAACATTTGATGGCCAAGCGGTTCAAGTTTTATCCGGTCGTTTTCACCAAGAAACATCGATTGTACGGCCTCAACTTTCAATGCATGATTTCGTTTTAAAATTAGCCAACCTGCAAAATATTTTAGATAAAGAAGAAAAAAAACGGCTGCTCAAGCGCGATCTTTTCCTGTCTTACGCCCAGAATGCCAAGCAACATGAACGCGTCCCCGCAAAAAACAATTCAGTGCTAATCGCTCAAAAAAAACACATAAAACACGATGAATTTTCCTTCAATGTTGCAGAGTTCATGCAGTCGCTGGATCCCATTAAACGTCAAATTCATGCCTCAAAAAAATCGTTGTTCAAAATAAAACTGGCTTTAAAACATTTAGCGAACTATGAGCTTGCTTGCAAGGGTGATGATCGTTTGTTCGATGGCAATCCCATCCATCCCAGTTACCCCTACTTTCAATCTTATGCCATAGCCCTCCAAGCCATCGAAGCGGGCAATGGTTCACCAGTGGGATTTAAAGAACGCTTGTCCACTTATTTACGACAAATAGAGTTTTACGAAAGCAATCAAATCAAACGCAATCAGAACATTATTGACTCGGTGGTGCAAAAAAATAAGATCAGCCATTTTGCCCATGCCGCACCTGCGCAACGAATTGATTTGTCAGAAACACAGGCATTTACAGAGTTAGGGGAGAGATTCACGCCCGTTTTCTGGACGGATAATTTTCAACCCACCGCCAATCAATTGGCGCTTAAGATCGTGAACACGGATCTTTGCTTTTCGTTCTTGCATTATGGCACACCTTATTCGGGTACTATTCCATTGACAAAATTTACTCCAGCCCTTGCTCCGTTTGATGAAAACACAACCTTTAATGCGGAACAAATCGATGAAATTGTGTTATGGATTCACCAAGAGCGCAGCCAAAAAATAACCCAACAACCCCGTGCCTTGATTCCCGATGAAGCGCTGGATTTATACCAATGGTATGAGACAAAATGGCACGAATTATCTGCCAGCAAAGAAGCTTATATAGCCTGGGGTAAAACCTTGGAACAGTATGCGAAAGGCAAACACAAGGAACGCGCAAAACTCAAATTGGCGGCCGAAAAATTGTACCCGTCCATTCAGCCCTATCTCATGTATGTTAAACATCAACACCCTGAAAAAGTGGACAGTTTTGAAAAAGCTTTTCATTATTTTATCGACGAGACAAAACGCCAAAAAAGATTTCATAAAATCAGTGCAGAAATACATAAATGTTTTGATGACACTGAATCGGCGCTCAAATCCAAAATCAACCGTTATAAATGGGTGGCAAAAAAACCACCTCAACGCAACCAACCACCGGCTAAAAAAGCAGTGGAAGCCATTGTCGATCGATCGAAATACATGCTTAACCACACGGCATTGTCGACGTCTTTATCCCATCTAAAAACGTACCTTGAAAAACATTATGCATTGTTCAATGACGCGTTTCAGGAACAATTAAAAAAAGGCGGCCCAGGCCCCCTACCTTTTCCCGAAGTGGAAGATGCGGTCCATGTATACCGCCAACCGCAACAAATTATGGCCTTTAAACGCATCACCAATTTGCTGCACTACTTAGAACTCATCGTTCATGAATTGGAAGCCATGCACGGTGACGAAAACAAATTGGATTACGTCACGCATCTCATAAAAGCTTACTTGCACCTTACAAACAGTCTGCCCTTGCTGGATGCGTTGTCCATTGATCCGCATTTGCATGCGTTTTATCAGGATATCACCGCCAAAATGAATGCCCTTTACGGCAGTATTCTGCATCTCGGCAAACCTTACGAAGTCGAGGACACCAAAGCCAATCCAGTCAGCAGCCCTGGCTTGTTGTATATCACCAATATTTTCAAAATATTGCCGGATCATCTCCATTTAAGTACCGCAAATTTGGATAGGAAATTGCCTTTATTAAAGGAAAAATCCGCGCAGATGACAAAAAATATTGAAAAAATAATCCATCATTATCAATCCTCCTTTGCGGTGCTGTTGCTCTTTTTTGATAGTTTTTTAATTAAAAATTTAATCACAGAATTGAAACTTGATGTCACAGCGTTACTGAGCAACACCCATGATGCCGCCATCAACAACCTCGAAAAAATAAACACCACTCTTTTGGCCAAGATTATTTTAGAAGCGGTTGCCTGGGAAAACAGATTGGGATTAAAGCCTGGGCTGCTCAGCGAGCCCTTAACCGCCATTGTTGCAGAATTTTACAAAGGATTGGTTACCTCGTTGGTTGCAGATGCTGATCAACAAGCGCACCTGCTGACGTCCAACAGCATCCTTATCCAACGTCGAAAAATAACGTTGGATCACAAACGATCCGCCGTGTACGAAGCGCACATGCAACAAGGAAATGTGGCGCAGGTACAAGGCTTAATGGAGGCAACAACGGCATTGCGTGGTTCGTATTTTGGAAAAGCACAACAAGAAGATCAAGTGCAGCGTCTTTATCAATCCACTCTGCCCTTATTAAAAACCGCCTTAAAAGGCAGCGAACTTTACTTGATGACGCTGGAAGAAGCAACGCAAGCGGCGCTTACCGACTGTTTTATTTGGAACGAGCAACAATTAACATTGTATCATCTCGACGCCCAAGGTCGACCGAACCCACAGCAGGGTGGTCATTTGGAGTTATGCTCGTTGGCTGTCGGCCAAGCGCTACCAAAATTCCCCGCCGACGTAAAACACAAGCCCACGTTGATCAAACAAGGGCATCACTATTTTCTGTATGGCAATACAGACGGCAGTCAATGGAAATTAACAGCCGTGGATGCCGCCATCATAGAGAAACTCGATATTGATTTTTCACGTACGAAATTACCGTTCCACAGCAAACACCAAGAACTGTACGCGCATTTACAACTGAATAAGGCGTGTACGCACCCGATAGCCTTAAAGCATCCCTATGCATTGTTGCAATGTGTTGCTCAAAAATCAAAAGATCCCCGCACCAAAAAACCCCGCACTCCGAAAGTGACGCACTTTTATTTGGCAGAGCATGATATTCAACGTTTAATCACCTCAAACAGTGATTTTACCTATAAAAAACATGGGGTGAATGCGCCCTACGAGCCCGACTTTATTGATAATCCAGAGCTTTATACACCGACCACGCAAAACATTCAAAAATTGCAAACGCTGTTGCCTCGCATCAAAGCCTTTTACGAAGGATTAAACGCCACGGCTGTCTATGATACGGCCACAGCCGATGAGCAGTTGCATTTCTTGGATAACATTGAGCAAAAACGCGGCGATGAAAATGCTGCGCAACGCCTCGAGATATACAACGAACGTGGCAAACACATCATCAAGAAATTGTGCAAAAAATCATCTAATTTTTCTTATTATAAATTGGATTCGGACTATGACGATGCCCTTCAGACGTTTTTGATTGAGGAACATGGTCAGTTTTTGTCGGCCACACCACCGTTCGCTTTGACGGCCGATCGTGTCAACAAACATTTGGTCGCCATGAAAAATCGTTTTCAACTGGACCATGACGAGCATTACCAGCAACTCAGCGAAGTGTACCAAGCATTGGATGGGTTGCAGCTTTACTTAAACCACGCGCGAGTCTATTGGTCAACACGATCGTCGCTCTTTGAAAGTGCCAACACCCTCGCGATCAAGCAAGGCATCGTCAATGAACTTTATCGACTGGCCAACGATAAAAATAAAGCCATCGATGCACGCATTGCAGCGCTTCAAACCACCTTAAACAACAACGATGTGTTGGATGATTTGTTCGCGTATGAAATCCATCAACCTTATTGCTTTGCCCAACTCGTTCAAAAAATATTTAGCTTGTTGGAGGTATTGGGCCTATACACACCGCGCGTTGTTCAACAGGTCGAAGACATCGTCAATGCGGTTTTAATCAACGCCACGGTGACAGCCAAACCTGCGGCCCATCCACGTTTATCGTTTTTTGCTGCCCATAAACGTGCCCAATTAAAAGCACGGATAGAAGAGGCGGAGTTGGAAAATATCAATGATGAGGAGAGTGTCGATGGGCTGCGTGTTTGATGCTCACCTTCCATCAAACATAACCCAGCGGGTTACCCACTGTTCATGTTAATTTTACGACTCGACTGCCTCAATCGCAATCCCAAGTGGTAATGCCAAATGGTACACAAACGTCAGCTCAGCCGAGAACAGACCCAAATCTTCTGAGGAGCTCCACGTCCTCCGTTGTAATGAAGTAATTTTGAACATACAATAGCATTGAGATGCTTTATATTGACGTTTTATCCTGTAGATTGGAGGTTTTGACCCGCTACAATTTCCAACGTTTATGCAACCACATCCATTGTTCTGGGTGTTCTAAAATGATTTGTTCTAACGCTTGATTGTAAGCCAGAGTATTGCGGTAGATCGATTCTTGCGTGGTTTGATAATCTTGCCAAACAATGGGTTCATGGAATTTCAAGACATGACGGCCATTCGGCAATCGATAGCCGGCCGCAGGAATGACCGGCACGCCGGTATGCCGTGAAATACTGGCCAAGCTGCGGTAGGTGCCGGCTTTTTTTCCGAAAAATTCCGCAGCGACGCCATCCCTATTGGCAAGCGAGGCATGTTGATCCAACACAAACACCACCGCATGATTTTTTTCCAAAACATCGCAGACTTGGTACAACGAATTGCGCTTGGGGATAACGTTTAAACCGGCTTGGTAATAACGGCGAAACAATATTTTTTCAATCGTTTTGTTGCCCAGGGTGCGGCGAATAAAATGAAATTGGCCTTGGAATTGTTTGAAATTCAGGATGCCACCCAGTGGCGCAAATTCCCAATTGCCAAAATGCCCGGTTAAAACCAACACCCCTTTGTTTGCAGCGGCCACGGCCAATAAGCGCTCATGGCCAACCACATCCACCTGCTGGCACAGCGTTTCTTCGCTCATAAAACGCAACAGAAACATTTCTTTCAGCGAGGTCAGCAAATGAGAATAAAAGGCTTTGGCCAAATGATGTTTTTGTGGGGTTGTTAATTTTGCACCAAACACCTGTTCGATATTGGCCAAAACAACACGACGACGGTAGGGTAAAAAACGATACACCAGTTTACCCAGCCACGACACCGGTAATTGCTCAATTTTAGCCGTTAATTCATCCACACGCTTTCACCACCAAGCAGGCATTCATGCTGGCAAAACCACGGTTGATGAGCAAGCTGTACGGTTTGCTGTCGTCCAAGGTTCGGCTTTGTTGCGTTGCGTTCAACATCGCGCACGAGGATGCCAGTTTGTCCAAATTGGCAATGCCCGGCACACATCCATCGCGTAACGCGTTGGTGGTTAACACCGTGTCAATGATGCCGGACGCACAAATGGTATGGCCCATTGACCATTTAAATGCGGTGACTGGGACATGGTAATCTTTAAACGTGGCAGCAATGGCCAAGGCTTCCGTCGTGTCCGAACGTTGATTGCCATTGCCATGGGCCACCACCAAGCCAATGTCTTCTGGTTTGACGTGCAATTCATTTAACGTGCGTGCCATCAAGGCCGTAAGGTGCTGCCCTTCTGCTTCCAATGAAAAAACACCCGCAGCCTCGGTCGCTGCAAAGCCACCGGTAATTTCACCATAACACACTGCATCGCGGGCACGCACACTGGCTTCACTCTCTAGAATCAAAGCACTGGCCCCTTCAGCGAGCACCGTGCCATCATGATCATGGCCAAAAGGTTTCAAGTGTTGGGGACTGATGACCCCGAGTTTTTCATAATAAAACAAAGCCTGGGGTTCGGTGCCGATGTCATAGGCCACAACCACTGCGCGGGCCGCTTGCCCATGTTTGATGGCATGATAGGCTTCAATGATGGCTTGCATGCCACTGACGGCATGATTGGCGATGTTGTGATTGCATCCTTTAAATCCATACGTGATGCCGGTGTACGCCAAGACATTGTTGGGCAATATCCGCAACAACCACATCGGATGAACTTCATTAAACAATTGATCAGCAAATGCTGGCATGTCTTTGCTTTTCGACAACAACGGCAAAAAATCGTATTGTTGAAAATACTTGTTGCCTGGCGAGCCCACAAAGACGGCTGTTTCTTCGTTAAATTGATCTGGACAATCCAGGGTGTCGCGATAAGGAAGCAATTGGCTCTGCTCCACCGCTTGGACCGCGGCATGAATGCCCATGGCATCTTGGCGGGAAATAACTTTTAATAATTTTCGGTCCGGCAACATTTTTGCCGGTTGAAAATCTTTTAATTCTCCCCCCAAGCGGTGGGTCCATGACGAAAGATCCCATTGCTTGATTTCATCAATCCCCGTTTTTCCGGCAAGCACGGCGGACCAATTGTCATCGACGTTAGCACCGGAGGCGGTTAACGCGCTGACCCCGGTTATAAATACACGGTTCATACCACTCATTATTTTCCCCTCCGCGCTGTTGCAAATTCGGGGTGTTTGAAAACCAAACTGCTGTTGGAACCACCAAATCCAAAAGAATTGGATAAAATCACACCCAGCGATTTTTCAAGCGGCGCATCGGTGACATAAGCCAAGTCACACTCCGGATCGGGGGTGGTTAAATTGGCGTTGATTGGAATTCTGGCATGGTGCATGGCTAAGATGGAAAGCACCGCTTCCAAGGCGCCCGCGGCTGCGATCAAATGGCCTGTTTGGCCTTTGGTTGAACTCACAGCAAGTTGATCGGCATGGTCTTTGAAAACAGCTTTGATGGCATTCGTTTCACTGAGATCGTTCATTTTCGTCGACGTGCCATGCGCATTGATATAATCAACGTCACTGGCGTGCACACCCGCGTCACGCAAGGCGCGCTCAATGGCTTGAATCGCGCCATCGCCATTGGGATGGGAATCCGTGATTCGGTAGGAACTTAAGGTATTGCCTTCCCCAGCTAACTCCGCATAAATCCTGGCACCGCGCGCTGTTGCTCTGTCCCATTCTTCAAGAATGAGAAAAGCCGCCCCCTCCCCTAATACAAAACCGTTACGCGTGCCATCAAAAGGTCGGCTCGCGGTTTGCGGCGTCTCGTTGTAAGTGGATAAAGCGCCCAACAAACAAAAACTGGATAAACCCAATGGGTTGATCATTGAATCAAAACCGCCCGCCAACATGCAATCCACTTCCCCACGTCGAATCACTTGCAACGCCAAACCAAGCGCTTGCCCACTTGACGCGCAAGCCGTATGCACAGAATTGGCGTAACCTTTGATGCCAAATTGCTGCGCTAACATCGACAGACAGGAATTGGACGTGGTTTTTCCAAAATCTTTTAATTGATAAAACTGCTGGGATTGCTCATGCAACCGTTGCCAATCCACTTGCCCTTCTTCGGCACATGTTTGTTGAAAACGGTTTAAATATTCAAATTCCGCGGTCATCATGCCACTGCCTGCGACAATGCCCCACTCGTGAGCCGTAGCAGCTTGGGGTTGAATGCCAGCATCTTGAAACGCTTGCCGAGCAGCGTCCAGGGCATACTGTGAAAAAGGAGAAGCAAAACGCGTGTGTTTGTTCAATAAAGAAGGATGGGGAGTAAATCCTTTCACTTCTGCGGCAATATGGGTCGGAAAACCACTGGCATCAAAATGAGTGATGGCATCGATGCCACTTGCACCTGCCATCAATTGCTGCCATGTACTGTCAGCATCATTTCCTAAGGGCGAAACAACGCCAATACCTGTTACTGCAACTCGTCGTTTTTTCATAAGATCACTCAGATTGGCTCACCATAACAATATCTAAAACACAAACCCGCTTTCGATCCACTTCACTTTTAAACGTCAAAATCAATTCTTCATCGTTGTGTCGTTTAACCGTGACCGTGCAAAAAACCACATCGCCAGGATAAACAAAATCGCTCATTTTTATTTTACGTAATTCTTGAACGCGGTACGCTTTATTAAACCCCGCACGCGCCAAAAATTCGCGGGCTAAATTCAATTTGCCTTCCAGCAATACCGTTAAAGGCAAGACCGGTTTATTCGGAAAATGGTCAGCAAAATAAGGGGCAGCACGGGTGATGTTTTTTTCCGCGGTCAAGCAAACGCCTGGTTCGCTGGCCATGATGCGATCAAACAACATAGGCGAGGCAGAATGCAAGGAAGCCGTATTTAAAGAAACCGATGGCGTGCCGGCAGCATCACCGCGGTGGTCCGTAGGCCGATTAATTTCATCAAATTGGCGACGCACGAGGCATGGGTCAATAAAGTGCTCCATGGGCAATAAAGGGCCTAACGCACCATCAATGCTAAACACCGTTTCATTGTTGACGCGCGCAACGCTGTGGTATTGCACCGCCGTATCGTCCACCACGTCAATGAAGGACTCCAAAAGCAAAGTTTCCCCCACATAAGCGGGACGATGTAACCGTGCACTCGCGACAACCCCCGCCACAGGTCTGGATTTAAATTCCAGCCTGGCCATGACGTTCCACGCTGCCAATTGGCCTAATGTTTCCCCGATCAGGGAAGGCATAAAGCAGGGTTTGCCACGCTCATCGTCACAGAGATAATAATCATCTCGGGTGATGTGTTTGATGCCTCGAATAACATCAGGCGATGAATGCACTATCCTATCTACAAATAAAAATCGCATAATTGGCATTTCACTCAAAGCGTTTTAGAGCAATTGTCAAAGTACCTTGGCTTAGGAACTGTAAAACAAGGGTGTGGCATGCAGGATTGAACAGCGCCAACCCATGCACAGGATGTTAAGCAGATTCAGCGCAAGCGTTTTGTTCCTGAACTGCTGCCACAATCAGTTTACAAAATGTTTCCACGGTAAACAGCATAGGAATTTCACTAATTTTCATGTTGGCTTTAAAAGCATCAGCAGGTACTTCATTGAGGTAAGCTTTTAATGCTTTCATGCCATTTTCAGTGATGACACCACCTTTTTCAAACTCATGCGCCTCTAAATCACCACGGGCATTTTTTTCAAGCTGACCGCGAGGAATTTTAATGCTAAATTCTTTCTCCAATTGAAACACCAAATCAAGAAAGTCGATGGATTCTGCACCAAGATCAACAATTAAGCGGCTATTTAAAGAAACTTCATCTTCACCAATCACCAACACATCTGCAATAATTTCCCGGACTTTAGGGTAAATACTTTCTACATTCATGTTACATCCTTAAGCTATCGCCATTTTTTAATGGCGGTAATTATATCATAATTATTTTTAATAGGCTAAATATTATACCATATTAAGGTAGGTTGGGCCTTGGCCCAACAAATTTGTCTTGGGGTGGAGTCCGATTTTGTTGGGCCAAGGCCCAACCTACCTTACATTCTCTGCCTTCATGGCGTTTTAAGAACGTTGCTCTTCAAACTCTTCACGAGGCAATGATTGCTTCAAATGCACAATGCGCTGGTATGCTTCATCGATCCGAGCCGGTTTGATTTCGCCCGCCTGCACTTTTGATTCAATAATATCAACCAATTGCTTGGGATCTTGATGGGTTGCCGTCAATTGGTTTCCAAATATAAACATATCAACACCCGCATTGATCGCCAACGTCAACGCTTGCTCCAACCCATAATGTTCACTGATGGCTTTCATTTGCATATCGTCACTGATGACAACGCCCTTGAAATGCAATTGGTCGCGCAAAATGCCAGTGATGATCCGATCAGACAATGTCGCAGGCAAACCTGTTTCATCCAAATGGCGATTGACAATGTGCGCGGTCATCACCATGCCGCAGGCGTTGTCTGCATTGGCAAGCTGTTGAAAAGGTTCCAATTCATAATCCTGCCATGTTTCAGTGACATCCACAAAGCCTAAATGCGAATCCGCGGTAGAACTGCCATGCCCCGGAAAATGTTTATAGGCACATTGCACGCCTTTGTTTAAAAACTGTCTGGCATAAATGGACGCATAAACGCCCACTTTGTTGGGGTCTGCCGAAAAACTACGCCCTAATTGGCCGACAATGGGGTTGTCAGGGTTGACATTGACATCCACCATCGGTGCAAAATTCAAATTAAAACCAACCGCATTGAGGGTTTTGGCCATATCCGCGGCCACTTGCTCCGCAGCCCCTTCGCTCATGCCACCCACCGCAGCAACGGAAAACGTTTCGGGAAAACCATAATCGGTTCGCAGCCGATTCACTTTCCCACCTTCATAATCGACGGCAATCAACAAAGGTAAATGCGGCAAGTTGTGCTTTAAATTGCTCAAATGATTGAAATTTTGCAAATGCCGATTGAGACGCCCTACTTGCTCAGGACTTTCAATATTTTTATCAAATGCTTGCGTCTGAAAATTATAATCAAACAGGATAACGCCACCAATAGGGTTGGCATTCATCTGCTTAACAATGGCCGAATCCCTGTCCACTTGCTTGCCATCAAATCCCATAATGAGCATTTGGCCAATTTTATCACGTAAACTTAATGCATGTGCCATAACCACTCCATTCATAAATAATCCTAGTGCAACTGCCAGTACAGCAATCTTTCTTTTTTTAAAAGGGATACGCTTCATTCAATGATCTCACACGTTAATGAACCGGTTGCTAAACGAACGTTTACTTTGTCCCCTGCGGTCACTTGCCGAACATCTCGGATCAATTGACCATTTTTTGACACCAGGGCATAGCCTCTATCAAGCGTTGCCAAAGGACTAACTGCGTGCAAAGTAACCATTTGTTGGTTCAACTGCTGCTTCAAAAGATCAAATTTTACACCAATTGATCTAAATAAAGCAAGCTCCATGTTCATCACCGTCATTTTGCTTTGTCGTAACAAAACCCGAGGATGTTTTGCATTTAAGGTGGTCATTAACACATTTAACCGATGCAAGTAGGTTTGATGCAATTGTTTGATGGCTTGCTGCAAACGATGCTCTAAATAGTCCAGGCTTTGGCTGTGTGTGGCGATCAACCGTTCAGGTGAACTTATTTTCTGTTGATGGTGATGTAACAACCATTTTTTGTGTTGCAGATAACGGGCAACAGCCGCGGCAAGCCGTGCTTGCAAGGCATTGAAATAGGCCATTAAATCCATTTTGTCAGGTGACACTGTTTCAGCCGCCGCGGTCGGTGTGGGCGCACGCACATCCGCAACAAAATCGGCAATGGTAAAATCGGTTTCATGGCCAATTCCTGACACAATGGGAATATGACTGCCGGCAATGGCATGCGCCAACTGTTCGTCATTAAATGCCCACAAGTCCTCGATACTGCCACCACCACGAGCGATAATCAATACGTCACAACGGCTTTGCGTGTTGGCTTGGCGAACAGCGTGGGTAAGTTGACCTGCGGCAAATTTTCCTTGCACATCGCAGGCATACACCAAAACCGTCGCGAGTGGAAAACGCCGCGCTAACGTCGTTAAAATATCCTGCAATGCGGCGGCATTCGGTGAGGTAATGACACCAATTGTTTTGGGAAAACGAGGCAATGGTTTTTTGCGCGTTGACTCAAACAAACCCAAAGCCGACAATTTTGATTTTAATAATTCAAATTGCTGGTGCAGATTGCCAAGACCCGCTTCACTCAATTGCTCAATAATTAACTGATAATCACCGCGTGCTTCGTATAAACTTAAACGCCCTTGCACTAAAATTTGTTGTCCATTTTGCAAGGTTTTACAAAGGGCGGTGTGGCGATTTTTAAAATACACACAGCGGATCTGAGCTTCTTTATCTTTGAGTGTAAAATAAAAATGCCCGGAAGAAGGTTTGCTTAAATTTGAAATTTCGCCCTCAACACACACCAGCCCTATTTCTTGCTCAAGCCAACAGCGGATATGCCGATTTAATTGACTGACTGATAGCACTGCTGTTTCTAGGCCTTGTTGTTCAACACAGTCCAATGCCATATCAAGTTTATCCTTGTGGTGAGAGACGAATCATCCGACGACGCTGTAACCCGCATCCACAAACAAGGTATGCCCTTTGATCATCTTGGCTTCAGGCAAGCACAATAAATACACCGCATCCGCCACGTGGTCTGGTGTTAAAGGGATAGCGGACAACGCATGGGCTTGGTATTCATCCAGCAATTGTTCGCGGTTAGGGAAGTGTTTTAATGCATCGGTGTCCACCACCCCCGCGGACACGGTGTTGACATTGATATCAAATTCCGCCAATTCCAAACTCAATGAGCGCACCAACGCTTCCAAAGCCGCTTTTGAAGCGCCAATAAAAGCATAATTTGGGATAGCACGATGGGCACCTAAACTCGATAAAGCCACCACGCGGCTACCCGCGGGCATCATGGATTTACCTTCTGTGACCAAATGGTTCAAGGCCAAAGCATTGGTTTCCATGCACCAGCGCCAATGTTTGGTTGACATGTTCATGGCGGGCTTTAAGACACCGCTGGCAGCATTGCTGATGAGAAAATCGAGTTTTGAAAAATGCTCACGGAATTGTTGAAACGCCTCTTTCACCGATTGATGATCGGCAACGTTGGCTTGCAGAGCAACGGCTCGGCGTCCCAACTGCTCTATTTCGTTAACAAGGATTGTCGCTTCATCAGAGCTGTTGTAATAAACAATAGCGATATCACAACCTGCCTGGGCAAGTTTTAATGCGGTTGCTCGACCAATGCCACGTGCGCCACCCGTAATGAGCGCCACTTTATTTGCAAATACTTGGTTCATTCATTCGCCTTAAAAAAAATCAAATAAAATTACCGTGATTCCCTGCAACTGTCAATTAAAAATATACAAAAATTGAGCAAATCTCTTGTTTCAAAACAACTATCTTTGTACCATCTGCACTTCTATTTTTAATAGGCGAAATGAACGTCAATGAAACAAAATTGGTTAAATAATGCGCTTGCCATCGCGGCTATTTTTTCATTCCGGATGTTGGGTTTATTTATGTTGATCCCAGTGTTTACTGTGTATGCAACTCATTTACAGCATGCCACACCTGTGCTTATTGGCGTGGCTTTGGGAAGCTATGGTTTAAGCCAAGGGCTGTTGCAAATGCCGTTTGGCCTGCTTTCCGATCGTTTTGGCCGAAAATTCATCCTCACCATCGGTTTAATTTTATTTGCATTGGGAAGTTTATGGGGTGCCGTCACCCATTCCATGTATGGCATGATTTTTGCGCGTATAGTGCAAGGAACAGGTGCTATTGGTAGTGTTTTAATTGCGTTATTGGCCGATTTAACACCGGATCAACACCGCACCAAAGCCATGGCGGTGATCGGTGTGACCATTGGTGTTTCCTTTAGTCTGGCCATGGTTCTCAGCCCTGCTCTCACCCATTATTTTGGCTTAGCAGGTATTTTTTATTTGACCGCAGTATTAGCCGTTGTCGGTTTGCTTTTGTTGCATTGGGTGATACCAACCCCTGTTAAAGAACCTTTTCATAGCGATACGGAAGTCAAACCCTCTTTGCTGCGCGAAGTGTTAGGCAATCCACATTTGCTGCGGTTAAATGCGGGCATCTTTTGCCAACACTTGATCCTCACCTCCACGTTCTTTGTCATTCCTATGCTGTTGCAGCAACAAATTCAGTTAGGGCATTTAACGGCGCAATGGCATTTTTATTTACCGCTGATGGTGGGGGCTTTTTTAGCGATGGTTCCTTTTATCACCCTTGCAGAAAAAAAGGGGATCATTAAACAAATCTTTTTAGGCTCTGTTCTGATTGGTGGCTTATGCCAATTGCTACTGGCCATGCAAGCTCAATCGTGGTTGAGCCTAAGTTTATTGATGTTTATGTATTTTGCGGCGTTTAATATTTTGGAAGCCAGTTTGCCGTCATTGATTTCCAAACAAGCCAATATCCATAGCAAAGGCACTGCCATGGGCGTTTATTCCAGTTGTCAATTCTTGGGGATTTTTGTGGGCGGTGTATTGGCGGGTTTTGTGTATGCATCGTTTGGTGCTGTTGGGATCTTTTTGATGAATGGCCTGATCAGCTTCGGGTGGTTCGGGTTTTCATTGGCCATGCAACCCAATTACTATGTTCATACCCTCACAATTGCCCACAAGGTAACCCATGTCGAACCCGCTTTGTTGCAAGCCTTAAACGCTTTACCCGGTGTGAAGCAAGTCAGTTTTTCTGCTCCAGAAGGATTGATTTATTTGCGGGTGCATAAAATGCATTACCATCCCCATAGCGCAGAACAACTGATTGAACGAGACTCGAGCCATGGCCATAATCCCCACAGCTCGGACATTCAACCATAAGTGAAGCAACAGCTGAAAGCTGCCGTTCCTAGGTGGCGCGGACAAAATTGGTGCAATTATTTCCCGATGCATCACAAACCGCGTAGCAATTCCCCGGGACATTGGCACCTAATCGTTTAAGCCGAACATTGGAGTTAGGGAGCACGCTATCAACCGCCGTTGTCTCATCCACCGTACGACAAATAGGCCAATCCGAAGCAACACGGTGTACAAATTGAGCGGAATTCGGTGCATAACCCAGATAAGTAAAGAAGCCATCACCATTGTATACATCTCCCACCACAGACGCTAAGTATGCCGTGTTAGAGCGTGCACAACGGACGTTGTAAGTGTTGCTTTTCAGATCGTTGTTTTGCACGCCGTCAGAAAAATTTTGCCGCACAGCCGTCGTGCTGTCCCGTTCCGTTGAGCTCCAATAATTACCGCTGGCAAAAACCCCTCCAATCGATGCTTGGTTGGCATAAATGCAATTTAGCTGATCTTGAGCAGGCAAATACCAACCTCGCGTAAAGCCACCGGTGGTGGTGTAAGCATTGCACAATCCTGCTGCATATGTTGAACTGGGGCCATAAGGTTCCACTATCGCTAATGTATTCGTGGCACCATCCGTATCACTGCCAGCTCCTGTCTCAAAAGAGCTAGGGCTCCACTCAAGACCAGCACTGTTATCCGCAGGAGGTATGATTAAATCAAAAAGATTAGGGCTAACGCCGGTGTTCAAACAACCAATCACACCGCCATCCGCTGGATCACCCACATCAGGGGTCGTCTTCAAGGTAAAATATTGATCCCCTATTTCTGTTGATGCGGAGCAAACCTGATTTTCTGCATCACACGCCACAGGCACACAACAAAAACTGGGATTGGTTCCACATGCGCTTCCTGAAAAATTTGCTTGGGGTAAATTATTGGTCGTGCTTTTTAAAAAAACAGCCATGGAGCGAACACTGGCCAGCGTTGCGAAAGTAAGATTCAGTTTATCGCGCGCCACTCCCCAAGCTGAGGCTGGATCAAGACCGAAAGGAACATTAAGGGCAATAGGATAAGTTGGGCTACTCGCAGACGTGGTGTAAGAGCCACCCAGGGATGCGCCGCTGCAATCTGTCGACGAAAAATATTTCAAAGTGATCGCGGCAATCGCCCCGGCATCAACGCCGGGGCTTGCGGTGTTTTGCCTAAATGGTACCGTTTTTGGCCCGACACTGAGGCAATGGGCATGGTCTACGGGGCTCATTATAGGTTTCAAAAGAGCGGCTGGACTTTGAGCGCTTGCTTGGAACGGCAGCATGAGCAATAGTTGACTCCATAGAAAAAAACCACTTAACTGCTTATTGTCTACCTGCATTACACCACTCCCTAGTGTTGAACTGCATCAAATTTTTTAAGATACCTAATTATGCAGGATTAAATCAATAACAATTGGCTCATTTTTATAAAAAAATCCTAATAAATTTACAAAAAACCATAAAATTTTCAAACTCCAATGTTTGCCATTTTTAAGCGAAATTTATTTAAAATAAAGGCTTTTCGTGCAATATCCAATGCTGTATAACCTCTATTTTTGACGTTCCTCCATCGGGAGGTCATGGGGTTGCAGTGATTCGGATGAACCTACTTCGCGCTTATTTATTTCCATTTACCCTTATTTTAGCGATTTTTTTGGGCGGAATGGTTGGCTATTGGTGGGGACCGTCGACCCGGTATTTAAAACCGTGGGGTGATGTTTTTCTGAATCTTATTTTTACCACCATAGTGCCATTGATTTTTTTTAGCGTGTCTTCTGCGATTGCACGTGCAAATTTGATGGGCAGACTGCGTAGAATTTTCTCCTCCACGATCGTGGTCTTTCTATTAACAAGTGGGATAGCCGCAACGCTCGCTATTCTGGTGGTCACCCTTTTTCCGCCCATTCAAGGGATGCCTTTGGTCATTGATGCTGTTCAAAAGCCCATGTCGGCGGGATTTGTCAATCAAATTGCCAGTATTTTCACCGTCTCCGATTTTTCCAAACTCCTTTCTCATCAACACATGCTTGCTTTAATTGTCTTTTCAATTTTGGTGGGAATTGCTGCATCATCGTCCACACAGGGTAAAACAAATGATAATTTTATGGGATTTTTATACGCTGGGGAACGCGTATTTATGCGCGTCTTTGCATTGATTATGCTTTACGCACCTTTCGGATTTTTTGCTTATTTTGCCGTTTTAGTGAACCAACTTGGACCCGCATTGCTGCAAAGCTATGGTCGAGTTGCCACCATTTACTGTCTTTTTGCTCTGGGCTATTTTGTTTTTATTTACACCATTTATGCTTATTTGTCGGGAAAAACAAAGGGCATAAAATTGTTTTGGAAAAACATCATGCTACCGTCCACCACTGCAATCGCTACATGCAGCAGTGCCGCGAGTATCCCCGCCAATATCGTCGCCACGAAGGCCATGCATGTCTCAGCAGAGATTGCTGAAACGGTGGTCCCATTGGGAAGCATGATTCATAAAGATGGATCGGTGATCGGAGGTGTTTTTAAAATCGCATTCTTATTTGGGCTTTTTCATTTAAAATTTTCGGGAGTAGCGGTCCTGTTGACGGCATTGGGCGTGTCAATGCTCGTAGGAACAGTAATGGGCGCCATCCCAAGCGGCGGCATGTTGGGGGAACTATTGATATTGGCCGCTTACGGATTACCAAGCTCTACATTGATGATCATTTCAGCCATCTCGATCATCATTGACCCCATTGCCACACTTTTAAATGTCACTGGAAACAGTGTGAGTGCCATGTTGATTGCACGGCTTGTCAACGGAAAAACTTGGCTAACCAATGCGTCTGCCGCGCAACAAGCCACATCATCAACCGACAGCATCGAAGGATGCCACTGAAAATAAATCATCGGTATCTTCAGCTGCAATGAGCGCATCGTCTTTGTAGGCTTGAAAGAATTCAAAGTGCCTTTTATCGGCATACCCACAAACACTAGCGAGACTGCCCACATCCAACATCTGTTCCGAAAAAGAAGATGGATTGCCTAAATTATTAACAGGTAAGCTCGCAAAATAAACCACCAGCGACAGCGCCAATCCGACAAACAGCAACGGGGACGCCGGGGTATAAGAAAACGAAATCAGGCATAAACTGATTGTCAGTCCACACAGCCCAACCGCAAACATCAACGCTGATAACGTTTTAGCTCCGGAGATGGGGTGACCTTGAACCTCGTTGGCCATATCAAGGTAATCATCAATCGTCATTTGACCATCAAGCAGCTTGGCCGTGGCTTTTAATATGCCCACCAATTCGGGCAATCCGTCGTTGGATACATCATAACTGGCCTTGATGCTGTTAACCAATGCTTGCACCGAGCGCCGATACAAAAGGTAGAATTGGTAATCCTCAAAATCATCTACCAGCTCGCGTGTTAATAATTTAGCTTTGCCCGTCAGCTTGGTTTGAATAAGCGCATCCACCACGTCCAAATACTTTGTGTAACGATCCTCGTCGTTGGCCATGATCCCCTCAATTTACACACATAGATCAAATTGGGGACAATCATAGCAATAATTAGTACATGACGCAACGCTGTGCGGGGAAATTAAAATCGAATACCCATTCAAAGCTGAAAATTAAAGCAACTACTAAATGTCTATTGGACTTATATGAGAATCATAGAAAATGCAAGCCATCCAATAAAGAAGGCCCACTACTAGCCCTTCTCAAATATTAAGTGATGTTTTGCAGCTACTCGATTGCGCTGCACGCTAAGCATCATTATTTTCCAAATAAATTTCAGCGGACAAATTTTTGATAACCATTTCCATATGTTGAAAAGCAGGTCAAGCTGCATTTTGTACATCAATTACCATGCCCAATCCATCGCGATCAAGTAAATCTTGTAAGCAGAGTCGAACAAATTGGTTTTTTGAATATCCAAGTATTTCAGCATACTCTGCTGCCATTTTAGGACTTACAAACCGCCGACCATGTTCTATATCACATAAGTATTGGCGAGTAATCCCAAGTTGTTTAGCAAATTCAATCTGGGTCATTTCTTCTCCTTGACGAATTGCTAACAAGTTATTGGCAAATGTTAATTTGCTTCCTGTAATAGACTCAATAAAGTCCAGCGATGCTTTTGTTTCTTTAGTAATCATGTTTATGTACCTCAATAATTTCAGCGATTTCAATGTTTCCATTATTTCCAATAACATAAATGGCTCGATAAGCCTTGCTAAGACGAATAGAACGCTGTCCTTTCCGATCACCTTTTAGTGGCTCATCATGAAAACCAGAAATTTTGCGAATAGCCAATAACCCATCATGAGCTACAGAGTCAATCCATGTCCCCATCTTCCTTGCAATATGAGGGGGCGCCGATCTCAAATTATCTTTAGCTTTTTTGCTTACCACTACAGTAAATATATCCAAAATCGACGCTCTATATTCTTTGATATAAATTATACCCCAACCTAGGGTACATTTCAAATTCATAACTATCTTATCAATTGGTGTCGAACATAAATTTCGAGGATAGCCAGGATACGGAGGTGGTTCTGGTGTTTGTTTCAATGGCGTAAATTTTTTTGCAGGCTTTCAGAAAATTATCCAGGGCAACTGCTCCATTAAAAATGTGAGCAGCCTTTTCGAACCCTTGATAATTGCAAGCATTGTAGCACTTTTAATAGTTGTTATAGTTTTTCCAAACAGAGGATAAGTTACTACCAGGTCGAGATTCAACCCCTAAGACAATACCTCCTGATTTTATCCCTGACTCAAAAATTTTAGCTTTATCTTCGGGAATTCCCCAACCAATCAGTGAACCGATTAAGCCCCCAGCAATGCTACCAGCCCCTGCACCGGCAAGACCTGCCGCTAAAGGACCGGCAATGACGAGTCCTAAACCCGGAATGACAAGGCTTGTGCCAATTGCGGCTATTGCAGCGACTATTCCTCCCAATGTGGCTCCGGTAGCACTTCCTATTCCTAAACCTTCAGATGCTTTAGACCCTTCTTTCACTAGAACAGAATCATAATATTTTTCTCTCGAATCTTCAGACATGATGACATTAATGTCCTCGGGCAAATAGCCCGCGTCAAGAGCATCTTGATAAGCTTTTTCGGCAGCTTCCTGAGTCGTGAAAATTTCGGTGGTAAAGTGAACATCCTTTGTTATATCTGACATTTTATCCCCTTGAAGGTTATTTCCATTTTAATAACCATTAAATGACCTGAAATTTAAGTATAGGCAAAATTTAAGAAAATGCGCGCTCATCAGTATTTTAAGTCATTTGGATCTTTATGAATTTTTTCTCGGGTCGTACAATGATAGTTGAAGCTTATACGTTGAATTCAAACCATTGTTGGGTCCACAACTCATAGAGAAAGCCGTGATTCGCTGTTTGATCCAGGTAAGGAAGCAGATCTTGAAGCTCGATCCAACGCTTTGTCGCGATTAATTTTACGAGTGAGGGCTCGATGCTTTTAATACTTACGTCCTGGCCATTAATAAACAATTGAAGATCATTTTGCTCCATGTAGGCAATTCGACATAAGGCATTGCGCACCAACCCATTGCTGCGTCGTAAAGCTTGGATAAATTGGCATAAATCACCCTGCTCGTCCAAAGAAAGAGGCGCGGGCAATTGTTGTTCGGCGTGTTGATCCAAACGCGTGGCAAAACACCCAAACCATTTTTTTAAGTGTTGTTCATCGTCCAGAACAGACAACATCAACTGTTTGGCGTTTAGCCAAGCATCCGGAGGCAGGGCTGCTGAGGCGTTTAATTTAGACCAATCAGGATCTTTATACAGGGTTTTAAAAAGCTGCTGTTCCGATAAATAATCGCCCAAACTATCCCATAACTCTTGCCCTTGGTAGCTGCGATAACCAAAGGAATACGTCATGCAATCATCGCTGAGTGACACACCATGATGACCCACGTGAGGCGGCAGATAAAGCATATCGCCCGCTTCTAAAATATACTCTTCTTCAGTGTCAAATTGCTGCATAATGCGCAACGGCACATCGGTTAAATAATTTTTCTCATGGCAATGCTGGGTGGTCAATGACCACTGGCGCCGACCACGGGCTTGGTACAAAAACACATCGTAATTGTCGTAGTGAGGGCCCACGCTGCCTTGATTGACGGCATAACTTATCATGACATCGTCAAATCGCCAAGCCGGGATAAAATCAAAATGGGACAATAAAGCAGCAACCTCTGGCACCAATCGATCGACGCCTTGCACCAGTAAAGTCCAATGGCTGGGCGGTAACTTCGCAAAGTCGCTGTCCACAAAAGGCCCTGTTTTTAACTGCCAAAAAGGCGCTTTGCCGGGTGTTTCGATAACGATGCGGCTTTCCACATCTTCTTCCAATGCCAATCCCGCTAAATCATCCGGATCAATTGGCTCAATAAAATTGGGCAAAGCATCACGTATAACCAGCGCTTTTTTTTGCCAGTAATCCCTTAAAAAGGTGGCTTGATCAATCGACTTAAAATGCATCATTTAAGTCACATGGCATTGTTGGGCCCAAATACGTAGCATCACATTGCTGGATGATTGCGAACCACTACCCACTTGGCGCACTTCTACACCAAAATTATCATGTTGCAATTCCAACAACACCGGCCCCACTAAAGGCGATAATTGACCGGCTTGTTCCAATGGATAAATGCGCACTTCCTTTGCGACCCTGGCTAATTCTCTCAACACCCTGAAATGCAATTCAATGTCATCATCCACAGGATGATTGAACAAATAATGAGCGCTCAAGGCCAAATCAAATGTAAAATCAACAAAAGGAAGAGGAAAATCAAACAATGGATCACAATGAATAATTTGATGTTTAAAACCGCTCAAATTGGCATTGACCGCAGTAGGGCCAAATCCGTACTCTAAAATGCGGCCTGACAAATCTGCCGTTGATAAGTCAAACATATCGCGGTATTTTGCATGGCTAGGCATGATTTCAATCTTCTGCATTCGTTCACTCCCTACACGTGTCCATCTTCACAATGCGCTTTAGGCAAGGTATAGTCTATCCTATTTGATCATCAAACAGGAAGCCATCATGTACCACGGTCTGCAGCATCAATTGGGTGAAACCTATGAATTATTACGTGACAGCGTTTATCAATTCGCTCGTCGAGAAATAGCGCCTATGGCAGAACAAATTGATGCGGACAATGCATTCCCCAATCATCTGTGGCGTAAGCTGGGTGAAATGGGCTTGTTGGGTGTGACCGTGAGCGAAGAATACGGTGGTGCAAACATGGGCTACCTCGCGCATGTGATTGCTATGGAAGAGATTTCAAGAGCATCGGCTGCCATTGGCCTTAGCTATGGTGCGCATTCCAATTTGTGTGTGAATCAAATTTATTTAAACGGCAGCCACGAACAAAAAAGCAAATATTTACCGAAACTCATCCAAGGGGAACACATCGGCGCTTTGGCAATGAGCGAATCCAATTCCGGCTCAGACGTAGTGAGCATGCAATTGCAAGCCACGAAGCAAAGTGATGGCTATTTATTAAATGGCACAAAAATGTGGATCACCAATGGTCCAGATGCCCATGTCTTGGTGGTCTACGCGAAAACGGACAAGCAAGCCGGCAGTAAAGGCATAACGGCATTTATCATTGAAAAGAATTTCCCAGGCTTCAAAACAGCACAAAAACTGGACAAATTAGGTATGCGCGGCTCAAACACCTGCGAATTGGTTTTTGAAAATTGCCTGGTGCCTGAGGAAAATGTGTTAGGTGGCGTGAATCAAGGGGTCAAAGTTTTAATGAGCGGTTTGGATTATGAACGCACTTTATTGGCGGCAGGTCCTGTGGGTATCATGCAAGCATGCTTGGATGTTGTGGTGCCTTACATTCATGAGCGCAAACAGTTCAACCAAGCCATTGGTGAGTTTCAATTTATCCAAGGGAAATTAGCGGATATGTACACGGATTTAAATGCTTCGCGATCTTACCTGTATGCGGTGGCTCGCGCATGCGACAGAGGTTTAACCAGTCGCAAAGACGCGGCCAGTGTGATCTTATACACCTCTGAGAGAGCAACACAAATGGCGCTACAAGCTATTCAAATTTTAGGTGGTAATGGTTATATTAATGAATTCCCCACAGGTCGATTATTGCGTGACGCCAAACTTTACGAAATTGGCGCTGGCACTTCAGAAATTCGCCGCATGTTGATTGGGCGTGAGTTATTTAACGAAACAATGGATTAATGATGAAAGATGATATCGTAATTGTTGCGGCAAAAAGAACCCCAACCGGCGCATTACTCGGGAATCTATCCACGCTTACGGCGCCTGAATTAGGCGCCTGGGCCCATCGAGCGGCGATTGAACAAGCAGGCATCACTCCCGATGCAATCGACGAAGTCATTAGTGGCTGCGTTTTGCAAGCAGGCATAGGGCAAGCCCCCGCCAGGCAAGCTGCATTAAACGCTCAAATCCCTGACTCAAAAGGCGCGACCACCATCAATAAAATGTGTGGTTCGGGCATGAAAGCCGTGATGTTGGCCCATGATTTAATCAAAGCCGGCTCGGCCAACATTGTGCTAGCCAGTGGTATGGAAAGCATGAGCAACGCGCCCTATTTGCTCTCCAAAGCGCGGGCGGGTTATCGACTAGGGCATGGCGAAATTAAAGATCACATGTTCTTGGACGGGTTGGAAGACGCTTATGAACGCGGAAAATTAATGGGTTGTTTTGCGGATGCAACCGCTGAACGTTTAAAGCTGAGCCGCGAGCAGCAAGATGAATTTGCGGCCTCCTCCATGCAACTTGCCTTAAAAGCACAAGCAGAAGGATGGTTTGCCGAAGAAATCGTGCCCATTACCATTGCCAGCAAAAAAGGCGAGCTTATCATTGACAAAGACGAAAGCCCTGATGCCGCAAAACTGAGTAAAATTGCGCAGCTAAAACCCGCCTTTCAAACCAATGGCACAGTCACTGCGGCCAACTCAAGTTCAATTGCCGATGGTGCCGCCAGTCTTATTTTAATGCGCGCAGAGACAGCTGAACAACACGGTTTAAAACCCATCGCTCGGATCGTTGCGCATGCCAGCCATGCTCAAGAACCCGCATGGTTTACCACAGCACCGGTTACAGCCATCAAAAACGTGTTGGAAAAAGCGAACTGGCATCCTCATGACGTGGATTTGTTCGAAATCAATGAAGCGTTTGCTGTGGTGACTATGGCCGCGATCCAGATGTTGGAATTGGACCGCAATAAAGTCAACATCCATGGGGGAGCATGCGCCCTGGGTCATCCCATTGGTGCGTCGGGTGCTCGCATTTTAGTCACTTTAATATACGCCCTCAAGCAGCAACAAAAGAAAAAAGGCGTTGCCGCACTCTGTATCGGCGGTGGAGAAGCGACAGCCATTGCAATTGAAATGCTTTGACACAAGCTCGGCCCAGTCTGCCATCATCCCCAATCGATGGCAGACTGGGCCGACAGCTCAAGCACTGGTTGTTTCGCATGAAAGTTATATATTACCCGTAT
>CAZGKX010000005.1:0-6965 GCA_964525945.1 uncultured Legionellaceae bacterium | reverse complement strand
CTATGACGCCCAAGCAATACCTCAGCTATTTCATTTTAAGTGTTATTATGGTCATGTTTGCCAGCTATGCTCATCTGCTGATTGTCTATATTGATATTTTATACACGTATATTAATGTAAAACTATCGCATCTGTTCAACCCCAGCTTTACCGGAACAATGATCCGCAATGTGCTTATTCTGGTGTTGTTACCTGTTGCTATTGCCGGTGTTCCAGCACTTATTTATCGGTTGATTAAAGGCAAAATGATGCCTTATTTTATTGAAACAATATGGCTGTTGTGGCTCATTATTGTGTTAAGCAAAGTGCTTATTCATTGATTCAAGTTGTAAAGGATTTATATGTCAAAAATTATAAGTGCATTAAATACCGAAAGTGATGATTATAAATCCAATCAGAGCTACATGGTTGCCCTGATCGCGCAACTTGAAAGCATCATCACTCAGATCGTTCGTGGCGGTGATGAAAAAGCAAGGCAAAGGCATTTACAGCACGGCAAATTATTGCCGCGCGATCGCTTGCAACAATTGCTCGATCCTGGCAGCTCCTTTTTAGAACTTTCCCAGCTTGCAGCCTACCAAGTTTACCCTGATCCCTTACCCGCTGCAGGCATTATTACCGGGATTGGGCGTATTGCCAACCAAGAATGCATGGTGGTTATCAACGATGCTACGGTGAAAGGTGGCACCTACTATCCTCTCACAGTGAAAAAACACCTGCGCGCGCAAGAAATTGCTGCAGCAAATCGGTTGCCTTGCGTCTATATCGTCGATTCGGGGGGCGCGTATTTGCCTTTGCAAGATGAAGTTTTTCCCGATCACAATCATTTTGGTCGTATCTTTTATAACCAAGCCAATTTATCAGCGGCCAACATTCCACAAATTGCCATAGTCATGGGCTCGTGCACAGCAGGCGGTGCTTATGTTCCCGCCATGGCCGACGAGTCGATCATGGTTAAACAGCAAGCCACTATTTTTTTGGGGGGTCCGCCATTGGTTAAAGCCGCCACCGGTGAAGTGATCAGTGCCGAAGAACTCGGAGGGGCGGATGTCCATTGTCGCTTATCTGGGGTGGCGGATTACTATGCCGAAAGCGATGCGCATGCACTTCACTTGGGGCGACAAGCCATTAAAAACCTCAATCGCATCAAACCTGAACCATTGCAGCGCGTCACTTCAGAAGAACCGGCGTATGATGTCATGGAATTGAATGGCATTATCCCCACCGATCCGCGGAAACCTTTTGATATTCGAGAAGTGATTGCACGGATTGTTGACGGCTCGCAATTTGATGAATTCAAAGCACTGTATGGCACAACTTTGGTGTGTGGTTTTGCCCGTTTGTACGGTTACCCCATTGGCATTATTGCCAACAATGGTATCTTATTTGGCGAATCAGCTCAAAAAGGCGCGCATTTTATTGAACTTTGTACGCAACGACACATCCCACTGGTTTTTTTACAAAACATCACCGGCTTTATGGTCGGCAGCAAATACGAAGCATCAGGCATCGCTAAACACGGGGCAAAAATGGTGACCGCTGTCGCAAATGCGCGCGTGCCTAAATTTACCGTGATTGTAGGCGGTAGCTTTGGTGCGGGTAATTACGCAATGTGCGGTAGAGCGTATGCTCCAAGGTTTTTATGGTCTTGGCCCAATGCCCGTATTTCGGTGATGGGGGGTGAACAAGCCGCCAATGTGTTGGCTCAAGTGAACCGAGAAAAACACGCTAAACAAAATATAACCTGGTCTGCTGAAGAAGAAGAAACGTTCAAATCCAATTTACGTGAGCAATATGAAAAACAAGGCAATCCTTATTACGCAAGCGCTAGGCTTTGGGATGATGGTGTCATTGCACCACAAGATACGCGAAAAATCTTAGGATTAAGTTTATCTGCCTCTTTGAACGCACCCATTGAAACCACACATTTTGGTGTGTTTCGAATGTAGGAAAAGCAATATGAGCCATTTAATAACTGAACACCAAGAACAAGTGTGTTTGATCACCTTCAATAGAACGGAAAAACACAACGCGTTTGATGATCATGTGCTGCGAGATTTACAACAAGTCTTGCAAACAGCCATTGAGGACACCCAGGTTCGGGTTATCGTGCTAAAAGCCCATGGCAAACATTTTTCTGCCGGAGCGGATTTGGCTTGGATGCAACGTATGGCCAATTTTAGTGAACAAGAAAATGTGGACGATGCGCTTATTTTAGCCAAATTAATGCACACCCTTCATCACAGTCCCAAACCAACGATTGCCATGGTGCACGGTGCTGCGATGGGCGGTGGCGCGGGTTTGGTGGCAGCATGCGATATTGCGATTGCCGCCAGCTCGGCTCGTTTTTGTTTCTCGGAAGTCAAACTAGGCCTCATTCCCGCAGTGATAAGCCCTTACGTTATCAAAGCCATAGGAGAACGTGCTGCAAATTGCTTGTTCATGACGGCAGAAACCTTCGATGCCAACAGGGCTAAAGAATTGCATTTAGTACACCAAGTGGTGCCGGATAGCGAGCTACTGGCTTATACTTTAAATTATGCAGAACAATTGGCTAAATTACCGGGAGCTGCCGTGCAAGATGCCAAAGCGCTGGTGCGCTATGTTGCTGAACAAAAATTGGATGAAAAATTACTGCAATCCACCGCCACTTTGATTGCAAAAAAACGCGTATCTGCTGAGGGCCAAAAAGGACTGCAAGCTTTTTTGAATAAGGAAAAAAACCGTTGAGCCCATCACTCAAAAAAGCCACGCGCCATTCCATGGCCTCCTTCATTAGGTGTGTTTATGTTTACTAAAATATTAATAGCCAACCGCGGTGAAATCGCTTGTCGAATCATCAAAACAGCCCAACGATTAGGCATCGAAACCGTCGCCATATACTCCACAGCGGATCGCGATAGCCTCCATACAGCCCTTGCCGATGAAGCATATTGTATCGGGCTGCCAGCAGCCAACCTAAGTTATTTAAACATTGAGGCCATCATGGCTGTTGCTCGAAGCAGTGGCGCTCAAGCGATTCATCCTGGGTATGGCTTTTTATCTGAAAACCCACATTTTGCAAAAGCATGCGAAGCTGCAGGCATTGTTTTTATTGGACCCTCTATTTCTGCAATGCAGGCCATGGCCTCCAAACAACTTGCCAAACAATTATTGGAAAATAAAAATGTGCCTTTAACGCCAGGTTACCATGGCCGCGATCAATCCGATGCTTGCTTGTTGGCAGAAGCCCAAAAAATAGGTTTTCCTGTTTTACTGAAAGCCGCCAATGGTGGTGGGGGTAAAGGCATGCGAGAAGTTCACACTGCGGCCGATTTCAGTGAAGCATTGGCCGGAGCGCGCCGAGAATCAAACGCTTATTTTGCCGATGAAATCTTATTGATTGAAAAACTCATCAGCAATCCCCGCCATGTCGAAATGCAAATCATGGCGGATAACCATGGCAATGTTGTGCATTTATTTGAGCGGGATTGTTCGATTCAACGCCGCCATCAGAAAATCATTGAAGAAGCCCCTGCCCCCAATTTGTCGGCTCAGGTGCGAGAAAAATTGGCGCAGGCAGCCATTGAAGTGGCACGTGCCATTGATTACCGTGGAGCAGGCACCATCGAATTTTTGGTCGATAAAGATGAACATTTTTATTTTATGGAAATGAACACGCGTCTGCAAGTAGAGCATCCCGTAACAGAAATGATCACCGGTCTTGATTTGGTGGAATGGCAATTACGCATTGCGGCAAATCAACCGCTGCCTTGCTCCCAAGACCAAATTCACGCCCATGGACATGCCATTGAATGCCGTGTTTACGCCGAAGATCCACACAATAATTTCATGCCATCCATAGGACAGGTTCAATTTTTGCAAGAACCCAGTGGAGATTTTGTACGCATCGACAGCGGCGTGCGCTTACATTCCATGGTGACCATGCATTATGATCCCATGGTGGCGAAAATTATTGCTTGGGGTGAAACAAGAAACGAAGCATTGCAGCGCCTGCGACATGCATTGAAAAATTACCACATTGGTGGCATCAAAACCAATTTGGCATTTTTGTACAGTGTTCTTAACCACGATGCCTTTCAGCAGCTGCGCCTAAGCACCGATTTTTTAGGGCGTGAACACCTTGAAAAGCCACAATCCAGCGTTCACATGGCATTGTTGCATGCCATAAGCATCGATTATTTAACGGCCATTGCCTTGGATGACGATCTCCAAAAAGACACCTTTGCCTGGCAAATGCATGTCAAACCGTGTTGGCAACAATGCTACCTCATTCAAAACACGCCCTACCCTGTCACAATCATGCCCATCAACCGCGAGCAAATGCGCGTAACCATCAACGAGACAACAACCGAATTGCAGGTCAAATTGATTGAACATCAGCTGTGGGTGGATGATGGCATTAGGCAGCAGCACGTGTTGTTTGAAAATTTAGCGGATAAAATCATTCTGTATTGCCCATTAGAACCTATCGTTGTTCAGCGCTTCAATTGGCAAACCACGTCCACGGCAAAGGCCGCTGAAGGCAGTCTTACCGCTCCCATGCCGGCCACCATTGTCGCCATTCTTAAAAAAACTGGGGATAAAATTTCGGCCGGTGACACCTTGATGGTTTTGGAAGCCATGAAAATGGAACACACCATTAAAGCGCCTCATGCCGGAGTTCTAAGCAAGATATATTATGAGTTAGGCGCCCAAGTCAATGAAGGTGCGGCCTTAATCGCCTTAGACAAAGAGGAGCCGTCATCATCATGAACCCTCCCGGTGAGGTGACGATCATTGAAGTGGGCCCGCGTGATGGCTTGCAAAATGAACAAACATTCGTTGCCAGCAAATACAAAATCGAATTGATCAATAAATTAAGCCAAAGTGGCTTAAAGCACATCGAGGCCACCAGCTTTGTATCCGCCAAAGCCATTCCGCAGCTTGCGGACGGTGAAGAAGTGTTTCGTGCCATTGATAAACCCGACGGTGTGCATTTTTCAGCGTTGGTGCCCAACGAAAAAGGCATGCGCAAAGCGTTGGATGCAGGTGTCAAAGAAATTGCTATTTTTACAGCGGCCAGTGAATTGTTTAATCAACGCAATATCAATTGCTCGATTGCAGAAAGCATTGAACGCTGCAAAGTCGTCACGGAATTGGCCAAAACCCATCACATCCGTATTCGTGCTTATGTTTCTTGTGTTTTAGGATGCCCGTATGAAGGAGCCGTTTCTCCAGAGCAAGTTTTAAAAGTAACTGAACAATTGGTCGCTCTTGGTGTTGATGAAATAAGCTTAGGTGACACCATTGGTGTAGGCACTCCCAAGCAAACACAAGCATTGATTCAAACCATTGCGTCTTGCCTTCCTTTGTCGAAATTAGCCATGCATTTTCATGACACCTATGGGCAAGCAATTGCTAATATTTTTGCGGCCTTGGAATGCGGCGTGACACGTTTTGATAGCTCCGTCGCAGGGCTTGGTGGTTGCCCTTACGCGCGTGGTGCAAGTGGCAATGTAGCAACCGAAGACGTGCTGTATTTGATGTTGGGATTGGGCATCGAAACAGGTGTGGACATTTATAAAATTGTTGCTGCCGGCGATATGATCTGCAAAGCGCTGGGGCGTGTCAATCAATCAAAAGTTGCCAATGCTTTGATGGCAAATCAATGTTAATCCAGCTAATCTTCTGGCAACAAAACATGCGTATTGTATTTCGTTCGATTTAAACAAAAGCTACTACGAAATTTTTTGATGTTCGGTTCATTGGCAAAAACACGCCGTGCAAAGTCGTTGTAATGATTCATATCAGCCACGTGAATAATTAATAAATAATCCGTGTCTCCTGACACAAAATAACACTGCATGACTTCAGGCTCTTCGGCCATTTTTCGTTCAAAATGTGCCAAAAGATCTTCGCGCTGCTTTTCTAGGGTAATATTTGCAAACACAATCAATGGTCGACCCACTTTAAAAGGATCGACCAATGCAACATCATTTACAATAAAACCTTCATCGCGCAATCGTTTGACCCGTCTAAAACAAGGAGGTGCTGAAATTCCAATTTGCTCGGCCAAAGCTAGATTCGTGATTTGATTATCATGTTGCAAGATATTTAAGATTTTTCTATCCATTTTATCCAAAATCTCGTTTCGAGACAGTTCTTCATCCTTTTTTTGTAGCGTATTTTGCATTAATTTTTTCATAAATTACTTTATTTAATAAAAAAACATAATAAAAGGTAACATAAACATATTAAATTAGAAATTTATTCATTTAAATTTCATGATAAATTGGTTTCTCTTGTATGCACTGGAGGAATGTTATGCCTAAAATCAGATTGGCTACGTGCCAAGATATCGAGGTTTTGAATCGTCTCATTGCCGAATCGGTACGAGGTTTAAGCCAAGAAGAATATTCATTGGATGAAATTGAAGGAGGACTTCAAGATGTTTTTGGGGTTGATACACAATTAATTGCAGATGAAACCTATTACATCCTTGAAAATGATCAAGATATTATTGTTGCCTGTGGTGGCTGGAGCAAAAGAAAAACACTGTATGGCGGCAATCAATTTACAGAAAGAAACGATGAGCAATTATTAACACCTCAAATGGATTCAGCAAAAATACGTGCGTTTTTTGTTCGTCCAGAATATGCACGCCACGGATATGGACGTATGTTATTAAAACACTGTGAAGAGCAAGCTTTGAGCGCCGGCTTTTCATCGTTTGAAATGATGGCGACATTACCAGGTGTAAAGCTTTATGAAAAATGTGGGTACATCAAAGATCACGAAACACATCGGTATTTATCCAATGGCAGTACCCTAGGTTTTTTTAAAATGAAAAAAAACTCGACAGTGAGAGAGAATCAATCCTCTCAATCAATGGCTTTAAAATGAACAATTATTGAATGGTATTGTTTTTACTCGAGTTTAGCCAATTTTCTCTAATCCGTTCGCCCTGAGGAGCGTGCGTAGCA
>CAZGKX010000004.1:68560-71691 GCA_964525945.1 uncultured Legionellaceae bacterium | reverse complement strand
ATAAAACCTTTTTTCTATTATAAATATCTTATTCAAGTTTCCCCAGGGGTTATGAGTAATCAGCTCATGAGCGCATATACTCTAACGGGCGCTCAATTCGGGCATTTGGCGGCTTGTTTTTTCTATGGTTATTTGCTGATGCAAATTCCGGTTGGGGTTTTGCTCGATAAATGGAGTCCTCGTAAAATAACTGCGATTGCTGCATTTATCTGCGCTGTTAGTATTTTTGCTTTTGCAAATTCATATTCTCTTGCTACCGCTGGATTAAGTCGATTTATCATAGGCTTAGCCGCATCATTTTCCGCAGTTGCCTGTTTTAAATTTGCTAGTATTTGGTTTCCTGCAAAACGCTTCGCATTTGTCGCTGGATTGAGTATGACCATGGCAATGCTCGGCGCGATAGGGGGGCAAGGGCCACTCTCTTTTCTCATCAATCAATATGGTTGGCGTCAAGCTTTAGAATTCATAGCTGCAGCAGGTTTTATTTTATCATTCCTGATATTCACCCTCATTAAAGATAAAGAAGTACCTTTTCCCCCAAGTGCTATAGAAAGCAAACTATCTTTACGTGATAAATTCAAGTTTCTTTTGACAGATAAACAAACTTGGCTCTTGTCTTTGTATAGCGGTTTAGCGTTTGCGCCTGTTTCGGTATTTGGAGGACTTTGGGGTGTTTCTTTCATAGAAAAAGCTTATTCAGTCAGTATCTCTCAGGCGGCAAATTATATCTCATTTATTTTCATTGGATTTGCAATAGGCTGTCCTATAACAGGCTGGATTTCGGATTACATTGGAAAAAGAAAGCCCATTATGATGTTTGGAACAATTGTAGCGCTTATCAGTATTACTTTGGTACTCTATGGTGCTATCTCAGCAAATTATTTAATTTTTTTATTGTTTCTTTTTGGCTTAGGTGCAAGCTGTTTTTTTCTATGTTTTGCAATGATCAGAGAAATTCATCCTTTGACTTTTACTGCGACAGTACTCGGGTTTATGAATACATTTGATTCGATTTGTGAAGCAGTTACCGAGCCATTGATTGGAAAACTATTGGATTTAGGTTGGGATGGTACTTATGTAAATGACGCGAGGTCATTTTCACTTAACAACTATCATCATAGCTTAATAACGTTAACCCTTTATTTAAGTATTGCATTGGTGCTTTTGTTTTTTATCAAGGAGACACATTGCGAACAAAAAATCATGCACGAAGCAAGCTTAGGTTGATGGTCATTGGTGATCATGGATGAGTGGATCTTCCTCTTTTCCAATAAGTCCAATAGTATGAACTATTGGACTTATTGGGGAGGTTCTCAAAAACAGCCCCACGCTATTTTATGATACTATGGATTGCATGTTTTAAATGGCCCTCTTTTTGTAGGTTGGGCCTTGGCCCAACAACAAAGATGGTATAGCTGATTGTTGGGCCAAGGCCCAACCTACCAATTAAATAGAATGTTATTGCCCTATATAAATGGCAACAAATAATTGGAATTAAACAATGAAGCAAAATTCGAATCCGACGCCAATTATTGATACAGCTGCGCAATTAGCCGATGCCGATTGGCAATTGAATACTGCACCTGATTTTGCCCCTCATGATCTTACTGCGGTTTTGATTTATTTAAAACAATACGCAGCGAACAATGCTACGTTTGAATCTTACCGCCGAGAAGTTGAGCGCTTGCTGCAATGGTCATGGTTTGTGGAAAAAAAATCATTGCTCGATCTCAAACGAGAAGACATTGAACATTACATTCAATTTTGTTTATCGCCGCCCGTATCTTGGATTGGGTGTAAAAAAGTAGCAAGATTTATTGCCCGTAATGGTGGCCGTGTTCCTAATCCCGATTGGCGCCCTTTCGTAGTCACAGTCAGCAAAGCCGATCATAAAAATGGTATAAAACCTGATAAAAACGCCTATCAAATGTCACAAAAAGCCATCCGGGAAATTTTTACAGTTTTAGGAAGTTTTTATAATTATTTAGCTCTGGAAGAGAAAATATCCATTAATCCAGTCGCTTTGATTCGTCAAAAAAGCAAATACATTCAAACACGCCAACACCACGCCCATGTTTTCCGGCTTTCAGAAAAACAGTGGGACACTTGCCTTCAGGTGGTCAAAGGCATGGCTCAAGAAGATCCTGCCCGGCACGAACGAACTGTTTTTATCCTGTCTTCATTGTATTTGATGTATTTACGGATATCCGAGTTATGCGCAAGCGCTCGATGGACACCGGAAATGGGGCATTTTTACCAAGACAGCCAAGGTTTATGGTGGTTTAAAACCGTGGGAAAAGGCAATAAAATGCGAGATATTGCTGTGCCAGATGACATGCTTTTGGCATTGAAACGTTATCGTATGAGCTTGCAACTATCTCCCCTGCCGTCAATCAATGATAAATCCCCTCTTTTGCTGAAAGAAAAAGGCAAAGGGGCCCTCACCAGCTCACGCCATATCCGACGCTTGATGCAATTGTGCTTTGATAACACAATTGCCCATTTACGCGAAACTGGATTTGAAACGGAAGCGGATGCTTTTGAATCAGCAACTGTACATTGGTTGCGCCACACCGGTATTTCAGATGACATTAATAAACGTGGTCGTCCAATGGCGCATGTTCGGGATGATGCGGGTCATAGCACCAGTGCTATTACTGATCGTTACAATGATATTGATTTAATTGAACGGCATCAGTCCGCTAAACATAAAAAATTGTTAAACACCAGTATGGATTGAAACACTTTATGTGGAGAATATTATGTACATAAAAACAAACGTTTTTGTTGATCAGAACCGCTCCTCCACGCTGGATATAGATTTAACCGAATATTTGCATCTGGTGAGAGTGATCAATACGCCTGACACATCGAAAAACTCCTCTGAATACAAACGCTACGAGAAATTATACCGAGAGCTTTGTGAACTATGCCGTGACATGCGTGGTGCTATGCTACAAACGCAATTAATGGATCTTGTTTTAGCCAAATTTTCAGAGGAGGAGAAACTAAACATTCTTGCTTCGCCGGGGTTTAACTTATTGCACGATAGCTTTCGAGAATTATTTAAAAACTCCATTGATGCTCTTGTTGAACATCATTTAGCCCACCGTTGCAATGAAAACACGCAT
>CAZGKX010000004.1:45578-68550 GCA_964525945.1 uncultured Legionellaceae bacterium | reverse complement strand
ACAAATGAAAAAGAAAAACAATTCAGATTTGGTGATTCTGGACCTAAATATTTAGTTTGTGGAACAAAATGGGAAGGTGGTATAATTTTATTTAATAGTATTGTGCATATAAATTTTGATATTGAAGTTTCAGAGGATGAAGTAAAAATGATTTTTGTGGACACAGGTCCTGGATTTCCATTTAAATTTTTATCGAAAGTACAAAACGAAAGTCAACAACTCAACTACCTTGCAACTCATCACCGAGGGGATAGTGACAAACCTCATAAAAAAATAATCGGTCTTCTTGGTGGTATGGGGCAAGGGTTACACCATTTGATCTTTCAAATCTTAACGGGTAAGGAATTTACCCCCTCCATTTACCCAACGCGCTCACCTGATTTTTCCTCTGCAATCAAATTTACCAACAGCGGTGCAAATGGTTATTGGGGTGCAAAAATTGACATCATTACGCAAAAAGCCCCTATTCCTGAAAAAAACAGCAATGGGAGTGATAAAGACTTTGAAGAGGAGTCAAGAACAATGATTCTACCCCAGGTTTGTGATGAATCGATAAACACACGTTACAGGTTAGACAGCGATGCTACAACTGTTGAACGCATGTCAGATTGTTCTCCTGACTTAGAATGGGAGCTTTTTAAAGAACAACAAACTCCATCCTCCCCAAAATATTCAAGAGAAAGTCCGCTTGGAAAAGCATACAGTCGCTTTTTTAACAACGGGTCAACTTGCGCCCCTCTACTTCGGTCTCTGGACAGCGGTTTCGACGAGTTGGAGTTTGATATGGATAGCTATTCGCTTAAACCCATCATTCATGATTATTAGGCTGTTGAGGGGTAATTCTATGTCATGATCCCATGATCATGTACGATTAACTATACTATATAGAGGGGTCTCTCACCAAATATCTAAACACCCTAAAGCTTGACGTGTATTATCATTAGGAGAATGGAAATGAAAAAAAACAATGAGCATCCTGAAGTGGCTGATATGAACAATATTTGTGATGTGTCGCCTCATTCAAAAACCACGAAGGAAGTTTGCGGAAAAATAAGACACGAAAAAACGGCGGGTGCTACTTTAAAAAAATCAAAACTTAGAAAATAACATCCGTCACTATTTTGTGGCACATAAGCTAATGAATTCCTTGCCATCTGTTCGATGTGCATCGGAGTAGTTTTTGTAACAAAAATAATCAATGGCATCGATTTTAAAACCAGCCGCTTTAACCACAGCTTGAACAGTGTTGATCTCGAATAAATGGACAAAATCAGGCAGGTTATCTTGCCATTTTTCAGCAGCCACCAATTGTGGATCGAAAATGCCTGGCCATTGCTCACCTGCGCTGACGCGTTGTTCATACACGGGAATCAGTTGATGGTAAAAACTTAAATGAGGTGTCATCACCGTAATGTATAATTTTCCATTTTTTTCCAACCATTCCCAACACTGCTTGAGACCAGCCACAACCGTTGGTCCATCCATAAAATGAAGCACATTTGACAAGAGAATCGCACTCAAACTGTTGTGCTCGAATTTCAAGTTATTGGGAAATTTGCTGGTCAAGGTGGTAAGATTTGGTAAAAATTTTTTATCAACCGATTGACGAAGAATGGATAAATGTTCTTCACTGAGATCACAAGCAATCACGTTCGCGCCATTTTCCAATGCTGGAATCGTGGCAACACCATACGCCGCCCCAATATCCAACAAAGGTAATTTTGCAATTTTGGCGTGACGTACAAACGCTTCGGCTGCAGGGGATAATTCTTTAAACATAACGCCCATGGCATTTTGTGTTTTTATCACACCTTGTTCCCATTCGTTGGGCCAAGATGGGCTATGGAAGGATTCAATGAGATTTTCTTTGATTAAATCGATTTTGAGTTGTTGGTACAATGCGTAAAACGTTTGACTAAATGCAAACGATGGGTATTTTATTTTTTCTAAATCGGTTACGGTAATGTTATAAGGCGTATACGACTGTTTGGCATGTAGCCTTTGAAATATGGGGCAAATGGCGTCCGCTGCTTTAGCAATTTTAGCCTCCAACGTTTCTTTGCGTTCAAACTCATGCCATAAATCATGCAATTGATTCCCAAACGCGGGGTATAAGGCCATGATTGCTTTTAATGCTTCCTCTTCAATTTTTTCTTTGTTTTTTCTGGCTTCAACATCGAAAGCTATCACATCGCCTGCATAAATTTCCACTAGATCATGGATAAGGGCTAATTTAATGGCTTTCAATTCATTGATCTCGTCAAATTCCTGTTTTAATTCTGCCATTGCGATCATCACAATCATACTGGCTGACCAGGAGTGTTCGGCAGTGCTTTCCTTGCGATCGATGGCGGTTTGAGTGTTTCTAAACACAAGTTTGAGTTCGCTCAACTCAGAGATGAGCTTGTACACTTCTTGGAGAGGCGTGGTGTTTGTATGCATGGAGTCACCGTCACTAATAAGGTTTCATGACCATCAGATAAAATACGTCGAATCTACTTGTAAAGGCAATAGATCCTAAAAAAATCAATTTTGTGCGCAATGAATACCACATGACTTTGTTTCCAAGCAATACAATAAACCAATGCTCACAATAATTGGAATATTTTTTACAAGCGGCCCAAATGGTTCGAGCCACAAGGATGGCAGCACAACACTCAGTACCCCTGTATACAACACAATAACGCCTAATTGAATAACGCAATTTACTTTTATTTTATAATTAAAAAGCAAGCTTAAACCGACCATAAAATGGATGAATGAGGCTCCATACAAACATATTGTATACCACTTCACAGGAATTCCGACCAGGTGTAAAAGCCAATAAGAAGAAATTTTAGGGTATAAAAATGCACTGACAACCGCACTTGCAAACCACATAAAGGCTAAGCTCAATCTTAACAAAGAACGTAACGTTTGCAATTTTAAACCTCCACGCTCTTGCTGATTTGTCATATTGGATGCTTTTGACAACGAATTCCCCATGATTGGTCAATTTACAGTTAAGATCATCTTGGTCAACAAGGCAAGATATTTTATTCACTTTTATTTGCTAGAAAAAAGGGAATAAAATTCAAACTACGACGGCGGGTGCATTGATGGCATCAACTGCTTTTTGGCTGGCATCGTTGTCTTCATCCCATTTCTTTTGCGTGAAAAAACGCGCGGCAAAATGAGCACTTCCCAGCGCTGTCATGATGACACCTGACACGGTCAGGCTAACACTGGTTAAACCAATGGCTAATAAATAAGTGTTCACGGCCGCTATCGCCAGCCCACAAATGCCCACCGACAAAGAAAGAAGCCCCGCTGCCAGTAAAATCATCCCAATTATTTTCACAACGTAATTGCAAATGAATTGCATGAATAAGCTGGGGTCAATGGGTGTTCGGTTAATTTCCGCTTGAAATTTTTTGGTCATCGTGGCAACAAACACGTCTTCTTGTTCATCGTCATTGTTATACCTTGCTGCGAGGGCAATGGCTTGAACATAGGTAGCGCGTGCATAGGCAAAAGCATGGGGATAGGCAGCGCATGCTGCAACCAGAGCTTGCGCTGCGGTGGTGCTGGTGTATGTATCGGTAAACACCTCACGAGCGTTTTCAACAAACTCGATATCATCGAGCTGTTCCATGACCTCTTCAAAAGAAAACGATTTTTCTTTCACATCGCTCACCGATTTTCCTGCATACGCTTTTGCTTTGTGTTGGTAATTTTTTTGAGCAGTGTGCATGGCTCTAGCTGCTTTTGCTAAATCAGCTGAATAATGAGCCAACCCCATTTTTGATGAAATGTCTTCTAAAACGGCAATAAAAACAGCTGCATCCGCACATTCTGGGCAATGTTGGGTGGCTATCGCCTTAGCAATAACATGAGCCACTGTTGCTGCAAAACGATCGGGTTTGATATCGTTTTGGTAACTGTCCAATGAAATATCAATAAGTTCTTCGATGAGAATGTTTGCATTTTTCATCGGAGTCACACGGGTATGGGGGCATCAAAAATGAAGAACAAATACTTGCCAGGTCTATGGAAAGAAAAATTCATGTGTCACTCCCTGAGGGTTGGATAATTTTTAGCCTGAAATTCCATTACAGGTCAATAAAAAATCATTCTAGCGAAAAGAAGGACCCGAATCAAATTTTTTAACAAGTTAAACCGGGTTCTCCATTAAAATGGAGTTTATAATTATTCTGTCGAGTTAACAATGTGGGAATTTGTCATGATTAATTGATCAATTCTCTTGGCTGTCTCTGCTATGGATGGATCGGAAAGCAAACTGGATGCTGGAATTCGAATGGAGCATTCATCATATAATTTAGAAGCAATTTGCATGGCCAATAAAGAATTTCCACCGATCGAAATAAAACTGTTGTTGACGCCTATGTGTAACTTAAAAACACCAGACATGATTTTAATAAGCATTTTTTCTGTATTAGATTGAGGCTCAATCAGTTTGCTGATTGATGGGTTGATTGAGCGCTCCTGTTTTTCCAACGCATTGCGATTTATTTTTCCACTGGCTGTCAAGGGCAATTGCTCGATGACATTCACCGCTGAAGGCAACATGTGAACAGGTATGTTGTTTTTTAAATAAACATAAATTTCTTCAATGAGATAGCCGTTATCGAGGCCATCATACACGATGAAAGCTTCTAAATATTTTTCCATGTTATGATCACTTTTTGCTATAACAATCGCCTCTTTGATCCCTGGGTATTTTAATAAATGAAGTTCAATTTCACGAGGATAAATACGAAAACCACGGATTTTAACTTGATCATCTTTTCGACCCAAAAATAAAACATTGCCATCAGGAAGGAATTTACCAAAATCCCCTGTTTTATATAACCGTTCCGTTATTTGTTCACCCCAAGGGTCGGTAATGAATTTTTCTTGAGTCCATTTTTTATTGTTGATATACCCTGCTGATAAACACACTCCACCAATGTAAATTTCACCCACACATCCTATGGGAACAAGTTGTTTTTCTTCATTTAAAATAAGAAGTTTAGTGTTGGCAATGGCTTTGCCAATAGGAGGGTAATCTGGCCAATCGGCAACGGTTTCTGGAAAATCATAAGCGGTCACTACATGGGTTTCTGAAGGACCATAATAATTCAATAATTTACATTTATTTTGATCAAAAAATTCTGAAATTACAGGTGTAACAATAAGTTGCTCGCCAGCAACGATAATTTCCTTAACCGATTCAAAATAGTGTTTTGATAGCCGAGCATTCGCTAAGTTTTTCAAAAATGATACAGAAATAGTAATTTTTTGAATTTTTTTGTTTTTTACAACGTTACAAAAACTGATGAGATCACGTCGATCGTTTTCGGAGATAAGAACTAATTTTCCACCAAAGCATAATGCAGAAAATATTTCTAAAAAACTCATGTCAAAATTTAACGTTGTAAATTGTAAAACCGTACGTTTCCCTTGAATTTTTTTTCCATGCCAATTGACTAAATTGCTCAATGCTTTATGAGGCAGCATAATGCCTTTGGGTTGGCCCGTTGAGCCTGAGGTGTAAATCACATAGCCGATGCTCTCGGCATTGGTTTGGGGTAACTCGATATCATATTCGTGAGGGATGGGTTTTAAAATACTATCAATGCATAAGATGTTCTCTGCTTCGAAAGGAAGGTTTTTTTCGAATTTTTTTTGAGAAAGAACCGCACTTGCTCCGGCATCTTTATACATAAACGCCAACCATTGTTGTGGGTAATTAGAATCCAAAGGCAAATACGCGGCCCCCGCTTTTAGTATACCAAGCAACCCTACAATCATATCAATGGATCGTTCAATGTAAATCGCGACGCGATCGTTTGCTTTAACACCTGCTTTTTGTAAATGATGAGCCACGCAATTGGCCTGTTGATTTAACCGTTGGTAAGAAATTGTTTGATCGTCAAATTCAATCGCTATTGCATGAGGGGTTAAAACGGCTTGTGTTTCAAACAATTGATGCACACAAACCTCATACATACCCGTATTTTTTTCTGTGTTATTCCATGCGTGCAATAATTTCTGACGTTCCGCTTCTGTAATTACAAGTAATTCAGCACGAAATGCATCATTTTTTGCTATGGATTCAAGTTCAGTGTATTGATGACTGGCATGGCAATCATGTTCAGAATTGGATTTTAATAAATCATCAATACCAACCTCTTGTGCATTGCGTGTTTGTTCAATAGTGCCAATGCTGTCCGTGTAGCGGGAAATAAACTCCTTTATATCCTGGGCAGGCAAAGCCATTTTTTCGGCCAAAGAAAAATCGAGTGCTCGTTGCACAACATCATTGAATTTATTACGAGCCCATAGGCGGGTTCGTTGTGAATCAATTGAATCATTGCGCTGTGCTTTGTATTCTAAACAGGCTAACACAAGCCCGTAAGACAATATTTCTCCCGCCAAGGATTGTAGCCAATAATCAATTGCAAAAGGTTTAACAAACAATGTATGTTTTTGAGACAAGCAGGTATGTTTAACGGCTTGAATGGCTGATTGAATGTCTACCCAGCATTGCTTTTGTTCAAAAATGTTGCAAATAAAATATTCAAGGCTGTTGTTTTTTTCCAACGCTCTCGACCCAATGTACATGTTTAATGCTTCAGTGGGACCTTCAAATATTCGAAACACGCGTGCATCACGGTAGATTTTGGCTACCCCTGTTGATTCTTCATAACCCCGCGCCCCTAGCATTTGCACCAATAAATCAACCGTATAACCCAAATATTCTGATCCAACGATTTTGGCAACGACAAATGCTTCTTCAGGCACTTGTGTTGGATGTTCATCGTACATTTTGGATATTGTGAAGGTAAACGAATCAATTGCATCAATAATGGCGGTCATTTCGCTCATACGCAACAACGTCACAGGATTTTCCAGCAATTGTCCTGTCACAATGAGTCGTCTTTCCGCATACCGAAGCATAAGTTGAGCGCACCGTTTCATTGCACCAATGCAA
Source organism: uncultured Legionellaceae bacterium (assembly GCA_964525945.1). GTDB lineage: Bacteria > Pseudomonadota > Gammaproteobacteria > Legionellales > Legionellaceae > CAZGKX01. Next base: position 61,574 of record CAZGKX010000004.1, on the reverse strand, counting down.
GCCGCTGCTAAACAAAGACGAATATACATCATGTTATCTTGAGCAATTTCCATACCTTCACCAGGCTGACCCAGTAAATTTTCAGCATTCACATGAACGTCATCCATGTAGATTGTGTTTTTGGAAAAACCTCGTAGACCCATCGTTAACGAATCAGCGCCAATGTTAAGGCCTTTTGTACCTTGAGGCACAAGAAAACCACTCATGCCTACCCAACGGTTGTTGGTATCAAATTGTTGAACATAAATGGCAATTACACTGGCGGAATACCCCATTCCTACCCAGCGTTTGCTGCCTCTTAGCATCCAACCGTCACCGTCAGGAATGGCTTGTGATTTCATAGCGCGGGGATTGGAACCTGCGGACGATTCTGTCATGGCCCCTGCGGTAAAAACTCGACCGCTTGCTAATAAAGACAGGTACTTGTCTTTCATCGATTGCGAGGCATATTTTTCAAAAGTATGGCCGCCTTGGATGCTTTCAATGAGCAAAGTAACAAGAGTTAAATCAATGGCAGCCACTTGTTCAATAACCCGTAATATATCATGGGTATTGAATTCTAAACCCCCGTATTGGCGAGAGACATGCAATCCAAAAAAGCCTTGATTCCCCATTTCTAATAACACATGAGGAGAAAAACCACGGTGTTCATCGATTAAATTAGAATCAATATGAAGCGAAGCAAAATGCCGAATCCAGTGAATTAAATTATCGGCAGTGTTATTGCTGGCCGCTTCTTTCATCGATTGCTCCTTGCTGTTTAAACTCATTTTTAATCATGCGCATTGAGGGTGTTCCTCATTCTCAATGCGTATTACTGTTATATTAACTTTGTCTATCTTGTTTTAAAAGCTCTCATTGACTTCAAATGTGAAAATCTGCAAACTCAACAAGGAACAGCTCATAGAGAAGCTGCTGCAATGGCTTGTGTGATGCATCAAATGCTATAAATTTATGGAAAAATAAGGGTGATCTGTGGCGATAAAAAGACTAAATATGGATTATAAACATCTTTTGAACACGTGCTTCGAATACTCTGACAATTTATTTATTATCTTATCGAAAAATTTTACCATAAAAAGCATCAATACAGCGGTTGAGAAAATATTGAAATGGGATAAAAAAGACGTTATCAATCGAAAAATTAATCGTGTTTTTATTGACTATAACACTCAGCCTTTCATCGATCTGAATCATAAAAAAATCCAAGCGAAAAACCATACTTCTGTTGTGAGTAACGAACGAAATTTAAAAATTTCCTGGGATATTATTCCCCTTAAAAATTATGAATTTATTTTAATCGTTGGTAAAAATGAGGAAGACCTTACCGAGCAATTAGATGGCATTCAGTTGGAACATATTGTGAAATACGCCCCAGGACTGTTTTACTGGAAAGATAAAAACAGTGTGTATCAAGGTTGCAATGATGAATTTGCAACCTTAGCCGGTCTTAAATCCCGAGCCGACGTTAAAGGTAAAACAGATTATGATTTGGCCTGGAAGGACAGGGCAAAACTTTATATTAAAACGGATTCAAAAGTAATAAAAACGGGAAAAGCCAAGTTAAATCAGGAGGAAGTGATTTCTGTTTCTAACAATAAAACAATCACAGCCATTACCAACAAAGTTCCCTTGTTTGATAATAAAAATCAAGTGATTGGAGTACTCGGGATCACAACGGACATTACCCATCAAAAGCAAGTTGAGCATGATTTGAATATTGCTAAGGAACAAGCAGAAATTGCAAATCGGGCAAAAACTGAATTTATTGCGAACATGAGCCACGACATACGTACACCGCTGACGGGCGTTGTTGGTATGTCCAAAATGTTAGAAGACAATGCCATCGATCCCAATCAAAAAAACTATGCACATTGGTTGGGTGAAAGCGGTGATCAATTGTTGCATATGCTCAATGGTATTTTAGAGGTAGTTTCAGCGGATAGTGCCAATGAATTGGATCTGCGTGAAGAGTGTTTTGACATTCGACGGATCATCCAAGATATCGTCGAATTGGAACGCCCTTCCACGTTGCTAAAAGGGATTGAGCTTCTTACCCACGTTGATCCAAACGTGCCTATCGCACTGATCAGTGATCACACAAAATTACATCGTATTTTATTAAATTTATTGGGCAATGCCATCAAATTTACCCAAACCGGCCATGTTAAAATAGAGCTATCTTTATTAAAAAAGAACAAGTCACACGCAACGATTCGTTTTCAGGTGGTGGACACTGGGATCGGAATCCCCATTGATATGCAAGACAAAGTGTTTGAGCGATTTTTTAGAGTGACGCCCTCATACAAAGATATTTACACAGGGCATGGCGTGGGATTGCATATTGCACAATCGTACGCTCATTTGTTAGGCAGTAAAATTAAATTAGTGAGCGTTTACAACAAAGGGACAACATTCTATTTTGATTTATCTTTAAAAATTGGCGATCAATTGATGTTGGAATCACCTTCATCTCCCGTTGTAAATTGGGACATTCATGGTTCCAGTCAATTCAATGCTTTGTTAAATTACAATACAACAGGCATAACGATTAACCTTGATGCAACAATACCTAAGGTGTTGCTGGTGGAAGACAATTCGATTGCCCTTCGTGTTTTAGAAAGCGTGGCAATGCAAGCTGAATGCCAATTTATCAGTGCTTTGGATGGCGAGTCTGCTCTTGATATTGTTCATCAAAACAAATTGGATTTGATCATCACCGATCTAGGATTGCCAGGCCTGTCTGGAATCGAGCTAACCCGCTCTATCCGTGAATTTGAAAAAACAGCGATGCTTAAAAATCCCATCCCCATCATTGGCTTAACAGCGCATGCGCAAGGTAAAGTTCGTGAGGATTGCATGCTTGCCGGAATGAATGATGTGTTCAGCAAGCCAATGAATTTAATTACGCTGGAAACGATTAAATCTTGTTACCTTGTGCATTGCACTTCTCATTCGCAGTCTCCGGGTTATGGGCCAGAAGGAAAACTCGGCCTTGATCTACCGGACACTGAACAAGAGTTGTTTGGGATCGGTGATTATCCTTTGTTTGATGCCCTATTGGCGTTCAAATTGGTCGGCAACAACAAATTATTGTTGATCAATGTGTTGCATGATTTTATTAAAGATACGCCCAGTGATATAGCATTAATACAAGAAGCTTACCTGCAAAAAAATTGGCCGCTGATTGAGAGGTTGGCTCACAAATTGAAAGGTGGCGTCGAATATTGTGGAGCACCTCAAATGAAATTTGCCTGCCAATACCTTGAGCGTTATCACAAAGCAGGTCATTGGCTTAAGTTAGATCAACTTTATCATCAATTGATCTTTGTGGCTAACAATACCCAATCCACAATCAACGAATGGTTAAAAAAAAATGGCAGTGTTTAGGGTTTCTCATGGGCACGCATTTGTTACAAAAGAATAAACAAAAATCATTGTGATCTAAAAAACATCTTATTGCCGTTTGATCTATAATTACAATAATACCTCAAACGAGACAGTAAATGACTCTTATTCAAATTTTGAAGCAACCCGATTCTGTAAGAAAATACGCTGCTTTGGTTGACCTGTATAACAACGCCGAAGAGCTTGCTATGGATGAAGCGCGGTATGAGAGCCGGACGCATGATGCTGAAGATATCAACAAATACTTAATGGATGAGGAAGAGATACTGATGGAGTTAGCGCCCTATGAAATAGGCGAGCTATTGGATCTTTATCGAAAAATTGAAAACTGGAATCCTTCAGATGCTGAAAATATGTACAAATATGCAGCCATTCAGCAAGTCACATTGGATCATATTAAATTATCCATAGAAGAAAAACTGGAATCGTTATACGGATATACTGAATTCATTGATCAATCTGTCAATCCCAGCCGACGAGAAATGGAGTTAAGTGAACATTACAAAACGGTCCTTTCTAACACTGAATTTGATCCTATCGAAAAAGCTGAATTGGTGACGATAGTGACAAATATACACAAAAAACAATACCTCGATAAAGACCATGTATCAGGAAATATATTCCACATGGCAGCACAAGCGTTCAAAACGACCTTTTTTTCTAAATCCACAACCCCTCCCTCTTCTTCTGCCTCTGCCTCTGCCTCTGCATCAAAAACAGTGACCACAAATCCAACGCCGGATGATGCAAATAATTCTTCGTCCGTTCATAAATCAGGTGGATCTAAATTTTGAAACTTAGGCCGGTCAAATCGCTGCATTTTGATACCGTGTAGGTTGGGCCACGGCCCAACAATTAGACCTAAAAACCAGCAGTAATTGTTCAATCACTGTCATTGTTGTGGATTTGGTGGGTTATCATTGTCATTTTGAGGTTGTTGATCATCATGGGTGGTGTTTTCAGGTTGGCGCGGGGTAAAAAATCGATGACTAGCATTCCCTTGATGAGAGGCTTGTCTTGCAGCAGGAGGCGTGGGACGTTGATTTGCATGCCGTGTTTCCTCCACAATTTCCGATTCAGGAACGACAAATTGATTGACCTTCTTTGATGGGTTCTCGTCTAAATAAAGGGCTATAAAATTTTTAATTAAGGGTGGCGCTGCATCGTACCCATTGATAGGTTTATCTGTTACAGGGCATGGCAATTGCCCCTTGAGCAAATCATCGGCAATGGTTTTTTCGACCAGTACCCCCGAACCATTCAATACCACCGGTTCCTTAAATATAGCTCCACTGACAGGACAAGTGATATCAGCGTCGGTTATTTCTATGAGTTCTTCTACTTCTTCCTCTCCAATCTCTTTCTCCTTTCCAATCTCTTTCTTCTCTCTAACCTTTGCAATGTCTGCACTGTTTGTTGTAATGAGCTTAATTGTTTGTTCGGTTTTTCGCATGTTGCCGTAAAATTCCGAATAATCAAAGCGATCATCTTCATCATTGAGTTGACGGGTGCCATAAAAAGCATTCGGCGGATATTGAAATGCCCTATTCCCCTGTACAGCGGCGTCTGGTACGGCATTTTCCAAGGTATTTTCTTCCGCTACGTATAAATCGTTTTTATCATCGGGATTGTTTTGCAAATAATGTTCTATAAGTTTTATCACCAACTCTGGTGCCGGATCGTAACCTGTGATGCTTGCCCTGGTTTCAGGATCCACTGGTTCCACTTCCCAATTATTTAAAAGCTTAATGGCACTGTACAATTCAGCCAATCGTCCACTGCCTCGAAGAACTACGGGTTGCGAAAATATAGAGTAAGTGATTGGATCGATGATTTCATCTTTCGTGATATTCGGCATCGGTTAACCCCCATTTAACTCATTACAATAATTATAGTACACAAAATGGTTGAAATATGGGCTAATAGAAAAATGTCGGATAAGTTATTCTATACTCAAATTATAATCATTCCGTGTGGGATTAAGAATGAGTCATTACAAAGACATTAAGAATGCAGTGGCCAAAGGTGATATTGATTTGGTTTATGCTATTTTTCAGCGTGAAGCTGGTTCTTTGGATGATAACATCATCCTTATCCAAGCTATTGAAGAAGGAAACATGGACGTTGTGGTTGTTTTGTTAAAATTAGGAATGGATAGTCAGGTAAACAATAGTGCAAGAGAGGGCAAGACGCCGTTAGATATAGCAAATGCGCTTGGCAATAAAGCGATTATTCATAAAATTTTTGAAAAAATCTATTTGGATGAGATTGGACATTACATGGATCCTAATGTGTTAGCAATGGATCCTTTGGCCAATACCCCCTTTTTAAATAAAGATGCTGTAAACACTGAGCTCACCGTGAATGTTAGCTCATACAGTCAATTTTTAACAACGCACCATGTTGCGCCTTCCGATGAGCGTTTTCTGGATTATTTAAGCGAGTTGACTAACGCATTGCAAAAACAGACATCCTTTGACCCAAGAACCCCTTTGATCACCAAATCAGAAGCCGATATCGTGCAGGCGCGCAAATTGTGGAGCGATGTGGTATCAACCATGGACCGTGTGAATGGTGAAGAAGAAAAACTGGTGGATGTTGATCAGGCCATTATGAGGCGTTTCCGCGAGCTTGGTTATACGGATGATGTTCCAAAAATATTAAATGATAGCTTGAATTTTCTGCACAACAACACAAGCATTGTATTAACGTTTAATGCAAAATTTTTAGAAAAAAAAGGGTTCATGACAGACCAAATCTTGAATCAATTTGAAAACGCAACACGAGATAGCCGCTATCAAGCACAGCGCTCCATAACTGAGCGCACCATGCTCAAAAAAGTTGGACCTCAGCTCACCAATGCCTTGATGGCCAAGAACCATGCGAAACCCCGTTATGCCTCATTGCAACTATTGGACAATACCCATTCCGTCCATGCAACCCGACAATACGGTCAATCCTACATTGTTTTACAAGATGTCGTTAAATTAAATAGCCTTTTCAATCCATTGGATTCAATGGAGGCCATACTTGACCAGAGAAAAGCAGTGACCCCATGCACTGTGCACCATATGAAATGGTTGCTTTATCAAGCGGATGATTGGCTGCTTCAAGCATTGGCCGAAGCATCACAAACAGGTCAATTACCGGAAAATTACACGCAGCAATATAAATCCGGATGCCAATTGATTAAAGCGAACACCGATCCGAAGGATTCGTTTGAAACGTTTGGAAAACTGTTACAAGGCAAGGATGGTGTGATTTCATACCAAGATGATCTTTTTTATGCGGATTTTTGGGGAAAGAAAATAACCCCCATTGATCAAACACAATGCGATCCCAATCAATGGCTCGCATTAAATGATCTGTTTACTCAGTTTACTGGTTCTGTAAGTCATGTGGCTAAAAAAGATCTTAAACTGGTGACCGCTGTTACAGGCCGTTCGCAAGAAGGTGGTTATGTGGAGGTTCTTCTTCCCCCAATCTCATTGTTGGATCCTGTCTATGTGAAGCACATACATATCAGTGGTCGAGAATATCAATTATCGGCTGAAGATAAAACACGTATCGAATCGTTGGGCATTACGATTAGCAATGAGAATGCCCCCCAAATGGCCGCCACTCACAGTACACTGCGTGGTAATTCCAGTACTTTTTTTCAAGGCTTACGCCCAGCTTCTGGAGCGACGGGTAAAAAAGACCTGGAAAAATCTGCAATGAAAAATTTATCGTCCCGATTATAAACAATGGCATAGTTCATCATAACGTCAACTTATTCACACCAACCTGGCGAAATTAACGGACATGAAATTTAAAACAGTGGATTAATTTTCATACGTCCGTCATTGTGAACCGCAGGTGAAGTTGATCCAGTGGCCTTGCTCAGCATCGCATAAAGTCACTGCTTCGCTACGCTCGCAATGACATTGATGTTGATTTTTTACTGCGAACGACGCCAGCGGGTTGAATCTACCCCGTCCTCTAATTCAATGCCTTGTTTTAACAACAAGGCGCGAATTTCATCCGCTTTGCCCCAATCACGTTGTTTTCGAGCTTCCAAGCGTTCGTTGATTAATTTTTCAATTTCAGTGGCTTCATCATTGGCATCGCCTTTTAAAAAAGTATCGGGTGAATCATGTAAAATGCCTAATGTTGATGCCAATGTTTTTAATGTATTTGCCAATATTGGATTTTTAGTTTTATTGATTTCATGGCTTAATTGGAATAACACCGATAAAGCAATAGGGGTATTGAAATCATCGTTCATGGCTTGGTTAAATTGATCAACCCAGGTCTGCTGCAAATCGTCAGAGGAGGTGTTTATTTCTTTGATGGATTGATAGAGGCGAACGAGTGCTTTATACGCGTTCTGTATATTTTCATCGGAATAATTGAGTGGGCTACGGTAATGACTGCTGAGTAAAAAATAACGGATAACCTCAGGATGGTGCTTTTTCAGCACATCTTCGATGGTAAAAAAATTACCCAAAGACTTGGCCATTTTCTCATTGTTGACTTGCAACATGCCCACATGCAACCAATAATTTGCAAAAGGCTTGCCCGTTGCTCCTTCACTTTGAGCAATTTCATTTTCATGATGAGGGAATTGCAAATCCAGTCCACCACCGTGGATGTCAAATTGTTCACCCAGTTCTGTCATGGCCATCGCAGAACATTCAATATGCCAACCGGGCCGTCCTTCGCCCCAGGGCGATGTCCAACTTGGCTCCCCTGCTTTTGCTTTTTTCCACAACACGAAATCAAGCGGTGAACGCTTTTCTTTAACCACGTCAATACGGGAGCCAGAAATCAAGTTGTCCAAATCTTTATTGGATAATTTACCGTATTCAGGGAAACGTTCCACTTGAAAGCATACATCACCGTTATCACTGACATAAGCAATTTCGGCGTTAATTAACCGCTGAATAAGATGAATAACGCCCTCAATATGGCCTGTAGCACGAGGCTCAACATCCGGTGGTAAAATATTCAACGCTCGCTCATCGGCGTGCATTGCGTCAATATAAAGCGAGGTTAATTCGTGAATGGACATGCCGCTCTCATTGGCTCGCACAATGATTTTGTCATCAATGTCCGTGATATTGCGGACATACGTGACTTTATAACCCTGCGCACGCAAAAAACGCACCATCACATCGAAACACACCATGAAACGCGCATGGCCCAAGTGGCAACGATCGTAAACAGTGATGCCACACACATACATGCCTACTTTACCTGGCACTAAGGGTGTGAATGGAACTTTTGTACGTGTTAACGAATTATAAAGGTTTAACATCGTTTGCTCCCCAAGTGTCTTTTAAATCAACCACGCGATGAAATGCTGTGACGATGCCTTGCTCAATATGATTGACACAATAATACCCCAACCGTTCAAATTGCAGTACTTCATGAGCAGGTCGATTTGCCAAGGAAGGTTCACAGTAGGCGGTTTGAACTTGCAGTGAATTTTTATTCAAAAACTGCAAAAAATTATCGTCTCGTGCGGGATTTTCATCATGAAACAAGCGATCGTATTGATAGACCGTCACCGGATGGGCATGGGCAACCGAAACCCAATGGATCACCCCTTTTACTTTTCGATCGTCTGGATTTTTTCCCAAGGTGTTTTGATCATACGTGCAACGCAATTCCACCACGTCGCCTTGTTCGTTATGAATAACCGCTGTGCAACGTATTACATAAGCATGCCGCAAACGTACTTCCATTCCCGGCGAAAGCCTAAAATATTTTTTTGGCGGATTTTCCATGAAATCGCTGCGCTCGATGTAAATTTCGCGAGCAAAAGGTAGCACACGGGTTTCTGAATGTTCTTGTTGCGGATTAAACGGCGCATTTAATGCTTCAACTTGAGATTCAGGGTAATTTTCAATCACAATTTTTAAAGGATCAAGCACGCATAACGCGCGCTTGGTGGTTTTGTTTAACTCATCCCGAACGCACGCTTCCAATAACGACATATCAATCACTGAATCGCTGCGAGAGATGCCCACCATTTCACAAAATTGTCGAATCGCTGCGGGAGGGTAACCCCGTTGCCGCATGCCTCGAATCGTTGGCAGCCTTGGATCATTCCATCCTGAAACAACATTCTCTTCCACCAACTGTCGAAGTTTCCGTTTGCTGGTCACCGTATGCGATAAATTAAGGCGTGCAAATTCCGTTTGCACCGGTTTTCCAGGCAACGGCAAATGTTCAATCAGCCAATCGTACAAGGGTCTGTGATCTTGGAATTCCAAGGTGCACAAGGAATGGGTGATTTTTTCCAAAGCATCGGAAATGGGGTGGGCGTAATCGTACATTGGGTAAATGCACCACGCATCGCCGGTGCGTTGGTGAGCAACATGACGAATGCGGTAGAGCACTGGATCGCGCATGTTGATATTGCCTGATTGCATGTCAATACGGCCCCGTAAAACATGAGCACCATTCGGAAATTCGCCTGCTTTCATGCGGGTGAATAAATCTAAATTTTCAGGAACAGAACGATCCCGGTATGGGCTATTCTGGCCTGGCTGCTGCAAGGTTCCTCGGTGAGCCCGGATTTCTTCCATGGTTAAACTGTCAACATACGCCAGCCCCTTTTGGATCAATAACACGGCGTAGTCATACAGTTCTTGGTAATAATCCGAAGAATATTTCAACTCATTCCATTCAAACCCTAACCATTTTACATCGTCGATGATGGCATGCACAAATTCATCTTCTTCTTTCATCGGATTGGTGTCATCAAAACGCAGGTTGCAGCGGCCATTGAATTCAGCGGCCAATCCAAAGTTTAAACAAATCGATTTCGCATGACCAATGTGCAAATAACCATTCGGTTCCGGAGGAAACCTTGTGACGATGGATTGGTGTTTACCATTGGCCAATTCATCATTGATCAATTGTCGAATAAAATGTGTGCGCTTTTCGCTGCGTTCGTTCATATTAAATCAAGACTCCATAAGAAACATTGGACCTAGCACGCCGTAATTGATGTTAAACTCTACGGGGTAAGTCACCGAAACCAAATAAAGGCCGTAAGGGGGAGCCGTTTCTGCACCCAATTTTCTATCTTTGGCCAACAGCACTTCCTGAGACCAGGCAACGGGTTTACGGCCAGAACCAATGGCCATCAATACACCGACAATATTTCGAACCATATGGTGCAAAAATGCATTGGCGGTAATGTCAATGATCAGCAGATCCTCTTTGCGAACCACATGGATAGCAGACACGTTTCGCATGGGGGTTTTTGATTGGCATTCCACAGAGCGAAACGATGTGAAATCATGCTCACCTAATAAGTGTTGGCTGGCTTCTTGCATCAAACGATGATCCAACTGGCGGTATTGCCAGGTCATGTTGCTGCGAAATAAAGAGGGGCGGATCGAGTGGTTGTAAATAATATAACGGTAACGCCTGGCTGTTGCTGAATAACGGGCGTGAAAATGCTCGGGAATTTCTTTGCCCCACTTCACACACACATCTTTTGGCAAAAACGAATTAGCGCCATGAATCCAAGCCCGTGCCGTGCGCTCTTTTTCGCAATCAAAATGGACCACTTGGTTAGTGGCATGCACTCCAGTGTCCGTTCTACCGGCGCAAACGACGCTTATTTCATGATCGGCAACGCAAGACAAGGCATTCTCTAACACACCTTGCACCGTTCGTAAGCCCGTTTGCGCTTGCCAGCCATGAAATTGGCTCCCATCGTATTCCACCGTTAAGGCAATACGCATACGCAATTCCTGCTAAAAACGGCCAATGTATAACACCATGTTGAATTTGTCTATACCGAGCTGACAAAGTAACCCACAGTAGCATAGAGTTCTTGACGTTCGTTAAAGCTCGATCCTGCACTTTACGCTAACTCTATGAGATTGCTCATTGCAGGGCTGAACAAGCCAATGTCTATTACCATTTTCTAGTACTAGGCTGGAACGACGTTTTTGATGATGCATCGACGGTTGGTTGTCTCTCTGAAGCTCCTTTTGCATATATAGGGTTGTAAGCTGATGTTGAATCATCGTTGTAATCTAAATCCTGCGGAGTCACTTGGTGTCTCTCCGACGACGGTGAACCCTTGCTTAAAAGACTTGTTGCTTTTGCTGGGCTTGGATTAATTAATTTTGGCGTATAATTCAGGGCGTTTTTTTCCAAAGTATGTTTTAGATTTTTCTCTGTTAAATACGCCTTGTAATTGGTGTATGGGGTAACGACACAAAAAACCACCAAAGGAAAAAGCCCCAGCGTTGCAAAGCAGGCAAAATTTCTAAATGCATTCGCCGTCATGATCTCCCAACTTGTGTATCGAGCGCCAGATTCTGCACGCATATAGTCGGTTAACCCTTTGTGTGCTTGCATTGCACCGGCTTTGGATTGTGCTAGATTGGTCATGACTGAAGTACTGGCTTCGGCAAAATTGGTGTTGAAGTAATTGCCATCGGGGCGCGCTTCGACTTTTGCCGTTGAGCCTTGATCGACCAAGCTCACCAACGATGCGCCTGATTGCAAACCCAGTTCGTTATAAACTTCATCCAGCGTTGCTTCGAGAACAAGGGCTTTATTTTCTGCATCATCGAACGTAACAGCATTGGCTAATTCTATAAAATTAGTTTCCAAACTCTCAAATAATTGCTTTGTTATTGGGCTTAATTTATCTGGTTTGGCATTCAGTAAAGCATCCAAAATGGCCACCCGACCATTCACCATTTGTGCCCTTTCGTTACCGCTTTTACAACCCACTAAAGATACTTTTTCTAAAAATACAGATAAAGTTTGAATAAGTCTTCCATCGGCAGTGTGGTGAAGATTGTGTGCTAACATTTTTTCCAAGCTGGTTTGAATGTTAGACAATAAAGAATTTTCTTCTAGATTATTGTTTTTGTTCAATAGGGATTTAATCGTATCAATTTTTTCTTTAGCGTTTATGCCTTCCTGTGTTTGTGAAAAATATTCATCTGACCCATTTAAAAATTGCCCGTATGATTTAAAAACATCATCCACCTCAGCTTGACATTTTTTATTCATCCCATCATAAAGCGTATGAAGCAAAGCTATTTCACTCATTAACGTGGCTTCATCGACAAGAGCGCCCTTCCCTTCCCCCAGCGCGTCCCCAAAATTATTGACGGAAATGTTTTGAACAAAACAAAAAACAGGGGGATTTTCGCTCGCTTGAGCTCTGTTGTAAGCATGTGCGCCTTTTAAAATATGGGTGGCGCTTTGGGTTTGTAAATTACCACCTGTATCCCCTAACCGGTGGTTAAGAGCGGTTAATAAATTGTATACAAATGCTTGCGGTTTACCATTATCGGCATCTTGATCCTGTAATTGAGCAAGGTCATACTTGCTATTTACAGCTTTTAATTTTTCCACCACATCAGCGATATAGGCCTTATCATTTGCCAATCCTTTTTTAACGGCAATGGAATGGGTGCGTATTTGGAGCCGAGGATTCTGATTTTCTTGAACGAGGCCATTCTCATAAGCACAGGTAACGATTTGCCTGTCGGCAAAATTTTTTCCTTTGTGACGGGTGTGGGCAGTGTGGTTAGAGCCGGCAATCCAGGTGCATAACCCTAGCTCATTGTTTAAGTGGAGAATATCATTCTCAGTAGCAGTGAGTTTTTCTGCTATCTCTTTTAATTCTTTTCCAGAAAGTAAATCAGAGCCCTTGACAACTATGCCAGTGTTCGCAGCTATTTCTTCCAACAGGAAACGATGCATTTTACCCATCATTTTTTTACGTTCTTTATCCAGGAATGTATTTAATGAAACACTATCAATCTGTCCATTGCGACTCACTAAAAATTCTACCAGGCTCTCACGGAGTGCTTCATTGACGCGACGCATAGTCATTTTATGGGTGGTATTCATTTGTTCGAAGGATACACCTTTCAATAAGGGTATTGCCTCTGCATATGTTCTTAATGTAAGTTGCAGATGGAAATAAAACTCTTGGGCAAGTGCATTGATACTTCCTTTGGTTTTAGTTGCTTCATTGTATCCATAGAGCAAACCTGCTGCCTTTGCATCCTTTATCATCTCTTCAGTTATTGCTGCACTGTAAGATACTCCTTGTTGTTGAGGCAAATGTATAATTGATGTCAAACTATTTTTAAAGCTGTCCTTAATCCTTTTTTGAATGTTAGGATAATCGCTAACATCTAAACTGACTGTTGTTTTTTTAGCCGATCTTTGGCCCGCCGGTCGCTGAATTCGAGCATCAATATCAGTGCAATCCACTTCGACCAGTAATCGACCTTGAGGATCAAATATGCAATCATCAGGGTGCAATGCCAATGCAGCCTCTTTCGCTTTAGCTAATATCGCATTGAAATAATCTGAATGATCTGGAATCGGCATAATACCCTCAGAATATGAATTGTCTGTACTAATTATATGCACATGATAAAAATAAATACAGATATTGCTGAAAATTTTTTAAAAATTCAAATTTGCATAATAAATTGCATTCTTTCATAATCTAAATCCAACTGATCAATGTAAAAATTATGACTGCATCCATTCTAGACGGTAAACTTGTCGCCGCGCACATGAAAGAAAAAATCAAACACGAGGTGGTTTTGCGTGTTGAGCAAGGCAAGCGACCACCAGGTCTTGCTGTTATTCTCATTGGTGAAAATAATCCGGCTTCCACCCTTTATGTACGAAACAAATGCACCGCTTGCATTGAAGTGGGGTTTAAATCCTTTGCGTACAATTTGCCTGCAGACACCACTGAAAAAGAACTTCTAACACTGATTGAGACGCTCAATCACTCGGACGAAGTGCATGGAATTCTGGTGCAACTGCCATTGCCGGCACATATCCATGCTGGTGTGGTCATTGAAAACATTTCTCCTCACAAAGATGTGGATGGATTTCACCCCTACAACATTGGTCGCCTCGCACAAGGCAATCCTTGGCTGAGACCTTGCACTCCTTGGGGGGTGATGATGCTGTTGAGGCATTACCATTTGTCCTTGGTGGGCAAACATGCTGTTGTTGTCGGCAAATCCAACATTGTGGGTCGACCGATGGCGCTTGAATTTCTGCTTGCCAATGTAACCGTTACCAATTGCAGTCGGGCAACAAGAAATTTGGAAAAACACATTCGAATGGCCGATATTGTGGTGGTGGCGACTGGCACAGCTGATGTACTCGACACCGAGTGGCTGAATTCATCGCAAATCTTGGTCGATGTGGGCATGCACCGCACGCCTGAGGGTAAAATTCGCGGGGATGTTGATTTTGAAAGTGCAAAGCACAAAGTGGCTTGGATCACTCCTGTACCTGGGGGCGTTGGGCCTATGACGATCAGTACTTTGCTGCAAAATACCCTCTTTGCAGCAAACCATGTTTTGATCACTTAATCATTTTTGATCCCAATCAAACTCACCATCCAGTTCCCCTTCGTAATCTTCAAGCTCTTGTTTAAGACGCTTGCGTTCCAAGCGTTCTTCAAGCATGCGTTTCACCTGTTTTTTCCGTGAGAGATCGTCGATGTCTTCGTCAAAATTAAAATCATAAATACCTTGATTGTCATCAGCATCTTCTTTGTGCAAACCCATGATTGTCTCCACCATAAATGTAATTGATGCAATTTCATTATAGTTCAAATTAATCGATGTTGTATTTTCGCTGGCGTGTGATACTCTTTTTTTACAAAGGCAAAAACGAGGGATCGTTGGTCAATCAAACCTTATGAAAACTATACTGATCGTAGGCAATTCGTTTCATACCCTTTCTGACTACCTGTTGACCAATGGTTATGAATACATCATTCTCCGGGATATTCTTGGCTGTAAACACCCAGAAAAATCATTGAAGCGGCGTGTTGTGTGTGATTTTTCGTCAAAAGAAAAGATGCTGGCGGCGGTGGATCGCGCTACAGCATCCACGTCTTTCGATGGGATTATTGCCATTTATGAAAACTATATTTTGCCCGCCGCCCAGATTGCGGAATATTTGAAGCTACCTGGGTTACCTGTTCATGCCGCCGAAGCGTGTACCGATAAGCTTCTGATGCGTCGGCGTTTTATGGACGCGCCTCAAAAAATAAGCCCGGATTTTGCGCTGGTTGAAAACCAAGACGATTTACGAAAATTTGCGGAGAACCATTCCTTTCCTTTGATACTGAAACCGGCCAACCTTTCGGCAAGTATGTTTGTTAGTAAAAACAATGACTTGAATGAATTATTAACGAACTATGAAAAAATGGTTAAAAACATCAAAGAAAGTTATGAAAAACATGCACCTCATCGCCCACCGAAAATCATGATAGAAGAATTTCTAAATGGCTCCATCCATTCAGTGGATGCATTTATCAACAGCCAAGGTGAACCTTTTGTATTGGAACAAGTGATTGATTGTGAAAGTGGCTATGATATTGGCTTGGATGATAATTTTCATTATAAAAACGCCTTGCCGTCGGCATTGTCCAACAACGATGTGGATCAAATTCGATACGTCGCTGCCTTGGGATGTCAAGCCCTCGGTATGAAAAATTCAGCCGCTCATATCGAACTCATTAAAACGCCTCATGGCCCCATGATTTTAGAAATAGGCGCACGCACC